>MIBW01000001.1:0-25426 GCA_001829625.1 Sulfurimonas sp. GWF2_37_8
ATACGAAGTGTGTTAATGCTTCAACAGCAGTTACCAATGTCGTTTCTGCATCAGTTGTACCGCCCGCTGCTACAACATTCGTAAAAGCTGTTGCTAAATTGCTGTCATCTGCTAAAGCAGTTGTAAGAACAAGTGTTTTTCCTGATAGTGCAGTAAGATCAATCTTTCCATCATCAGCTTTATCTAAAGACTGAACAAGTTGCATGAAACGAATAGTTTTATTAGTATCTGCTGCGAGTTCCGTAATATCAAACGGTGTGATTTTTACATTGTTGGCGTTTAACTTCGCAGCTGCTACATTTAATGTAGATGTCCCAACAGTAAAAGAACAAGAGTTTCCGCTTGCAAATTGAAATGTACCGTTTGCGTCTGTCACACTTGAGTTCGTTCCACATGTATATGGAAGACCTTGGATTGCAGCATCTATCAATGTTGCACTACTTAAAGTAGGTGCCGGTGGTGGTGTCGTCGTGTCACTACTACTACTTCCGCATCCTGTAAATGCTACTATCGTAGCTGCTAATGCGCTTAGAACTATTTTCTTTTGAGAAATCATAATCATACTCCATGTAAAAATTTTAAGGCAGTTTAGAGGAGCTTTATTACTTCAAGATTTCCATTGAGTGTCAATTGGATTACAATTATGCAAACTGCAGAAGTACAAGGATGTAGTGATATTGCATGATAAATACAAAGCAGAAAAAGAGAATTAGCATTGATGCAGATAACTTCCGTATTTTACTATGATTCCGCTAAGCGTAACTTTTGAAACACTTTAAAGGTCATGTAAGCAGTTGTGCTGCTTACAAATTCATCTTTAATTCTTAAAATTTATAAACTATACCGCTTCTTATATAACCATATTTATGATCAAAAGTAGTTTTTGTATATTGTGTGTAAAGATAATGTATCTCTCCATTAAATTGGTTTGTCATCATATGACCACCCAAATAAACAGCAAAATTTTGATTGTAGTTATATAAAAAGTTAAGATCTATAACATGATTGTTATTTGTTCCCTCAAGACAATCTATTCTTAGCATTTGATAGTATTGATAACGAAATTCTGTAAAAAATTGCTTATACTTCATTCCAAGATTGAACCCGCCAAACAACATCCCATCTTCTCTATCAGCCGTATAGTTAGCTTTTAAATCACCATTTTGCAACTCTGTTTCCAATTGCTCTTCATGAGCTATAGAGCTATCTATCGTATTGTTTATTTTGATTTGTTTATAACCACCAAAAAAATCAGCAATAAAATTTTTTCTCCAAAAAGAAACAACACCTCTAAAATAAAGTGCTTCATCTTTTGTATCAAGCAATGCAACATATGGATTTAAAAGAAGATTAGTTGTTTTTGTGACTCCATTATCAACTTGTGTCAAAACTTTGTTTTTGATTGTAATAGTTTGGTCTGGAAAAGCTCTTTTAATAGTGTCATTGATTGCCGTTTCATCGGTAATAAAACTATTCTTAGCATTATTGGTTTCATATCCTACATCAAAAGCGAGAGCGCCCTGTTTCTTTTTTACTATTTCATATCGTCCATATCCACCAAAATAGTTATTTGTTAAAGTGGCGCCCAAATATTGTAAGTTTTTTTGATTGAATACAAAATTGAAATAAAACTTTTTTACTCCATATCCAAGCTCCACATTATAGCCATGCATATTCCCAAGAGTGTCAATGCCAGCAGTGTTCGAACTAAATTCACTCTCTTTCATGTTGAGCACATCAATAGTATCATTAACCGCTTCTATACCAAGTTTTAAAACGATCCTCTGTTCTTTTGGTACAAATCCATGGATATCTGTAAGCCCTGACGTAGGCTCATACGCTATAAGATATATAGGGAAAAAAATCATCATTACTATTTTTTTCATATTAATTTCCTATAACCAAATTACCAATAATTTTAGTACCACTTTCAATTGTCACATTTTGCTCCTTATTTATCTGAATATCTATCGAATCAGTAAAAGCTATTCCATCAATTGAGAGTTGTGTAATAAATAATTCCACGTTATAAGCTGATGCCGTTGCAAATTTACTACTAGAAACTATCGTTTGATTGTTGATAATGTATCCAAGATTGATAAGAAGCTTATCACCTATGAGCGCAAGAGCATTTTGTGCAATCGTATGTGATGAGGAATAGGATGTACTGCTACTACTTGCACTAGTATTTGCACCATAAATTGATATTTTTGAGGGTGTTGACAAAGCCCCATTGACTAAATTTGTATTTTCTATGACAATATTTCCAATAGTACCACTAGAAAGTTTAGTAATTTTTATCCCTATATCTATATTGCTTTTATCTGTAATCTCATTGAGTTTAAATGATATATTCCATATTTTATCAAGCAAATCAGTTGATGAAACACTCCTTGAAAAATTACCATCAGCCAATGTTAATGGAGCAATAAAAAAATCGTTTGCTAATATTTGATCGATAATCACCGATTCATTACTTTCAAGTTTACTTGTACCTAAATTATCCATCACTGCATTTTCAAGTCCCATAGCGATAATACTTAAATTTGTTTCATTATTATAGGTTTGAGAATATGTAGTGTTTATGTCATTAAGAGTAGTATTAAAATCATCAGAATGAAAACTATACCCGTTTTTCAATCCCTGAAATATACCATTTGACAAGACAATTGTTTGAATATTATGTGATGGAACAGTTTGTAAAAGTTGACTTTTATTTAAATCATACGCATTCATAAAATAATTGAGTTTCGTGGTATTGTTTTCAATAAGTGTTGTAATTGGCGAGATAATATTCGTATATGAAGTAAGGTTGATATCAAGTTTTGTATCGTTTCCATCCAATTTTCCATCAAAGTTTAGATCAATATAACCACCACTTGCCGTAATGGGTAAAGATGGCAGAGTGCTAAAACTATAAGTATTATCAAAACCAAAGTTTGTATTTTTGGCTTCTAGTCCATTTACATCGGTTACTTTAGCAAATAAAACAGGACCTCTCTCCACTGTAATCGTTGAATAATCAACACCATCCACAACAAAAGTTGTGGATGGTGTTGGTGCAGCTGTTTCACACTCCCCACTTGCACCGCAACCACCTAAAACTAAAGCAAATATTACAAAAAAATAACATTTCATTAAAACTCCTAAAAAAAACTATAAAATGAAGCAATATTGTATAGACTTTCAGCTTAATAAAATGTATTTTAAGGAACAATCTTTTTAAATTAAAAAAAAGGAAATAAAATGACTAGTAAAATAAAAACAAGTCTTTTAACAGCAAGCTTTATAGCTTCAGTTGGTATTTTTGCAGGATGTGGAAGTGATAGTAGTAGTAGTGTTCCTCCAGTAGATTCAATTATAACTACAAAAAATGTAGCAGATGGATATGTTGTTGATTTAAATGGAACTGCTGCAACAGCAGTATGTGGTACAACAACATATTCAAGTAGTCTAACAGTTGGTACACAAGGTTCCATCGAATTTACGGATGCAACACTTGATGAAAACTGTACAATTACTGTAGATTCAAATGCATTTATAGATACAGATTTAAGTAGTACATTCAATACTGGAGATAAACAAATTGGTTTTGCACTAAAAGCTCCAGGTGATGCACAATACGTATCACAACTTACAACATTAGTTGTTGATAAAAAAGTAAAAGCAGATGCTCTTCCAGAAGGTGATGCGAAAGTTGCTGCATTGGCAGAAGCAGCAGATTTAAAAACAGCTGTAAAATCTTTTAATCCTGTAACTGCTGCAACAACAGTTGCTGCGAGCACTTCAACTGATGCTCAAAAAAATACGGCACAAAAACTAATGGTTCTTGCAGAAGTTTTAAAAACAGCTATGAAATCAGCTACAAGTTCTGATGTTGCAGATATCAATGTAACAACATTTACAAATGATAGTAATTTAACTGACTTAAATGTAACTGAAACTTTACCTTTAAGTATTACAACTAATACAACCGTAAATGCTGCAATTGAAGCAAAAGCAGCAACAATCAAAGAAGTTGCAACTATCTTAGATAAAATTGATACAACTAAAATCGATGTCGATAAACTTGTTGTTGCAATGTCAGATGGTGATGCGAACTTAACAACTGCTTTAAGTTCGTCAGTTCAAACTGGAACTACTTTTACTGCTGATACAAATCTTTCTACAATTGTTAAATCCGATGTTAATACATCTACGCTAACAGAACTTGTAAATACAGTAACTACAATAAATACAGCCGTAACTACTGCAAATATAGCTGTTGCTGCAACTCCTGCGAAACTTACACTTGGATCAGCTTTAAAAATGGGTTCAAAAACTATAACACTTACAAATGGTACTTTTACAACAACAGCTTCTAAAGATGATAACTTGACAAACTTTTTTGCAATCGAATTACCATCTGCAACTGTAAACAAAGGCTTAAGTGAACAAAATTTAACTTTTACTACTAGTATTACAAATAAAGCAGATAGTGGTGATGTAGTTACTCTTACTATAAACGGAGTAAAATTAGTTAATGTTGATTCAATTATATCTGTTACAATTCCAACAGGTACTAGTATAAATATTGACGAAACAGTAAATAATGATGAAAGCAATTTTGATGGTGAAACAGGTTCTGCATTAACGTACACTGGTTTAAAATTTGACATTAGTTCAATTATAGGTACGCTTGGTACAAACGCAGTAAATGAAGGAATTGCTCATATGAATGATAGACTATCTGCAAGTGCTGGTAAAGTATATGATGTTAATATTACTCTAGACACAAGTAGTGGATTAACTACAGATTATAAAACTATCACGGGAACTGTTACGGTTACAGAATAGTTTCTTTTAAACCATATCTACAAGAGGACTGGCAAAATTGTCAGTCCTCTTGTAGATCTTATCTTCTACACTCAGCACCAAAACAGTAGCAACTCTCAAACTCTTTATGTATAGTAAAGCTAATCAAAAAGAACTTTTCAACAAGAAAATTATGAATTTATAGTGGAACTTAAAGATGTATTAGATTTGCATTAGTCGTAATCCGCACGTATTAATCTATTGTAAATATCAATTTGGATAAAATGCGCGCTATTATGTAACTAAATCGGAGAATGAAATGGACGCAGCCAAATATATTTGGATGAATGGAAAATTTGTAGCTTGGGATGATGCTAAAGTGCATGTTCTTTCACATACTATACACTATGGAAACGGTGTTATTGAGGGAACAAAAGCCTATAAAACTGCAAAAGGTTATGCGATATTTCGCCTCAATGACCACACAAAAAGACTCAAAGAGTCTGCGAAGATGACACTTCTCAATATACCTTATAGTATTGAAGAGATGAATCAAGCACAAATAGATTTGATAAGAAAAAACGAATTTATAGGTGATAATGTCTATCTTCGTCCCTTTGCATTTTTAGGTTACGGCGTAATGGGTATCTACCACAAAAACTGCCCGGTAGAGACAGTTATGTCTGCATGGGAATGGGGCGCTTACCTTGGTGAAGAGGGAATGAGAAAAGGTATCAAACTCAAAATTGTCTCTATGACACGGCCTGCAAACACTTCAAATATGGGCAAAGCAAAAGCAGTAGGAAACTATCTTAACTCCCAGATGGCCAAATATGAAGCTATTGATTGTGGGTATGATGAAGCACTTCTTTTGGATGATCAGGGTTATGTAGCAGAGGCAAGTGGAGCAAGTTTTTTTATGGTAAGAGACGGCGTTTTGATAACACCTCCTGCAGATAATGCACTTGAATCTATCACACAAAAAACAGTAATCGAAATGGCTGAAAATATGGGCATCAAAGTAGTGCGTCGTCGTATTACAAGAGAAGAGATATACATTGCAGATGAAGCATTTTTAACAGGAACAGCGGCAGAGATTACTCCAGTACGTCTTGTTGATGCAAGAGAGATAGGTTGTGGTGCACGCGGCGCGATGACGGAAAAACTTCAAAGCGCTTATTTTGATATCGTTTTTGGAAGAAATCCTGCATATGAGCATTATCTTACATATATCAATTAAAACGCACTATTTGCGTAAAAGCTAGAACAAACAAAGGAAATAACAAAATGAAGGATAACTTACTTATGGCATCAGATATGAATGACTATTTTAACAAGAAAAAAAGTGAAGGCAGCGGATTTGGAAAAAAATCTAGTGGTGATTCAAGTGGTGGCGGAAATGGTCCACAAATGCCTAAAATAGACTTCAATTTTGGTGGTTCAAAAGCCGGTGTTGTATATTTTATTATTGCGGTTGTTGTTTTATTGATTTTAGCAAAACCTTTTACTATTATTGAGGAGGGTGAGCGTGGTATTTTAAGTACAAACGGTAAGTACCAAGATCAGGCACTTCTTCCAGGTCTTCATTTTATCATGCCTGTTATCCAAAAAGTTTATACGGTCGATACAAAAGTACGTATTATCAACTATGCTTCGCAGATAGAAGCAAGCACAACTACCTCTGGTATTATCACAAAACCTGCTATTACTGTTCTTGATAAACGCGGTCTTCCTGTTTCTATAGAGATAACAGTTCAGTATAGACTTGATGCACAATTTGCAGCACAAACTATCTCAAACTGGGGTTTTAGCTGGGAAGATAAAATTATTAATCCTGTTGTTCGTGATGTTGTTCGTAATGTTGTAGGAAATTATGATGCTGAATCTCTTCCACAAAGAAGAAATGTTATGGCAGATGAGATTGATAATGGTATTAGAAAAAATGTTATGGCACTCAAAAATTCTCCTGCAATTTTACAGTCGGTACAACTTCGTGAGATAGTTTTACCAGAAAAAGTTAAAGAGCAAATAGAACGTGTTCAAGTAGCTAAACAAGAAGTGCAACGTGCCGAACAAGAAGTAGAGCGTGCAAAACAAGATGCGTTTAAACGTGCTGAAGAAGCTCGTGGTGTGGCTGAAAAAGCAAGGATAGAAGCGCAAGGTATTGCGGATGCTATTACTATTGATGCGGAAGCAAAATCAAAAGCGAACTATCTTATCTCTAAATCTTTAACACCACAACTTTTACAACTTGAACAGATTCAAGTGCAAGGAAAGTTCAATGAAGCTCTTCGTGAAAACAAAGACGCGAAGATTTTCTTAACACCTGGCGGTTCAACTCCGAATATCTGGGTTGATATGAAAAACGCACAACAAAGAACTTCTACAAGTCAAGAGTAAATCTAAAAATGCAAGATATAATCAATAAAGTAGATTGGGAGAAGAGTGAACTTCTTCCAGTCATCGTCCAAGATATCAAAAGCAATGAAGTGCTCATGATGGCGTATATGGACAAAGAAGCCCTCGAACTCTCTTTGAGTACAAAAATAGCCTACTACTATTCACGCTCCAAAAAACGCATCTGGAAAAAAGGTGAGAGCAGCGGTCATATCCAGACCATCCACTCTTTTAACATCGACTGCGATAATGATACGCTTCTTATCAAAGTGACACAGGTAGGTGTTGCTTGCCATACGGGAAGAAAGTCTTGTTTTTTTACAGAACTCAAATCAGGCGCAATAAATGCAGAAGTAGAAGTCAACTCTGAGGCAATGTACGGCGTTATCGACACCCTTTATCATACGATACAAGAGCGTAAAAACGCAGACACTTCTAACTCATGGACAGCAAAACTTATCTCAAAAGGTGAAAATACTATCCTCAAAAAAATAGTCGAAGAGGCTGGAGAATTTAGTTTTGCTTACAAAGACAATGATGAAGCGGAGATGATTTATGAAGCGGCTGATTTGACCTACCATATGCTTGTAGCACTAGCTGTAAAAAATATATCGCCCGATAGAATCAAACAAGAGCTTTCACGCAGATTTAACATGAGCGGCATCGCTGAGAAAAACGCAAGAAACGATGGATGAAAGAGAAAATAAGTCTATTTATTCATAACCTTATAATGTATGATTACATATTATTTGGTACTGCATTTGGGCTTTTTTTACTGTTTATCATTTTAGCGATAGTGCTAAGAAGGAAGCTTGTTTTAGCGTTATTTTTGATCATTCTCTCTTTTACTATTTTACTTATAGCACCCTCTCTCGGTTACAAATATATGCATGCGTTTTTGTTTAAAAACTCTATAGTTTTACAAAATCAACAGAAGCTTAACTTTATTGAAGCAGTTGTAGTCAAAGCGACATTAAGCAACAACTCCAAATTTGATTTTAAAAGCTGTGAAATCACGGCAAGTGCTTATAAAATCACTTCAAATAAATACAAAAATTATATCTATCCTTTTAAACCATTTCAAAATATGTCGATACTAGAAGAACAAATCCCCGTGGGTGGGCAAAGAGAATTCAAAATAATTATTGAGCCTTTTACGTATGCGGGGGATTATAATATTTCACTTAAGGCGGATTGTAACTGATGACTACCTTGCTCAATTATTGGCACTATTTTGTCTTTTTTATTTTATTTCTTTTGTATATTGGTGGTATGCTCACTGCGTTTAAGCAAGAAAAAAAGAAACTTATCTTGCCTATGGCTTTATCTATCACACTTATTTTTGCGTTACTTGGAATTTTTTCAGTTGTTATTGTTGACAAATATACAAAAGTTGTAAAACTCTATAAACTTGAAAATAAAAGACTCCTCTCTACAGAGCAAATTATTTATACAGGTTTTGTGAAAAATGAAGGAAAACATACGATTGGTGAAGTGACATTTGAAATAAAACTTGTCAATAAAGGTCATGTGACAGGCAATATAAAAGCTGGTTCCTTTTTCGCGCCTAGTGGATTTGCTGAATTTTTTGGAGGTGGAGCGGGTGTATTATATAAACCTCAAACTATTGTCAAAGAGTTTGTTGTGGCTAAAAATCTCAAACCTGGAGAAGTTGAACAATTTAGAGTTTATTTTGATTTTCCACCCTACTTTAGGAATGTAGCAGACTTTTCAAAAGTAAGAGGTCACTAAGTTTAATATTTAAATCCTAAAGGGCTGAATGCTTTGTTTATATTTTTTATCTGTGTATTTTTATCTCTACACCATGCAGGTGCAAGAAGTGAATCATTGTTGATACCAGCGGTAACTCTCTGTACTGAGACACTTTGAGGTTTCATCTTTATAGCTTGCATGAGCACATTTAAATACTCTTCTTCACTAATAGGTGTGAACTCACCTCGAGTAAACTCATTTGCAAGTGCTGTTCTTTTGACAACATAAAGCGGATGATATTTTACAGAATCGATGCCCCATTCATAGGCTTGTTTAGCGGTCTCTAACATCATCGTTGTATTTTCTCCTGGAAGTCCAAAGATAAGATGCCCACATACGTTTAAACCTGCTTGCTTGGACTTGATGATCCACTCTTTGACATTCGCGGCATCATGCCCACGATTTATCTTCTCTAAGGTTGCATTATATACAGATTGGATACCAAATTCAATCCATATTTCGTGTTGTTTTGCAAGTTCTGCAAGATAGCTAAGAGTCTCATCCGTGATACTATCTGATCTTGTTCCTATGCTTAGTCCAACGACATCAGGGAAAGAGAGAGCTTTTTCATAAAGAGCTTTGAGTGTCTCAAAGGGTGCGTAGGTATTGGTAAAAGATTGAAAATAAACGATAAATTTTTGCGCACCATACTCTTGTTTCTGGCGTTTGCTTATTGCGTCAAACTGAAGTGAGAGTTGTTGGAGTTGTTTATCAAGATAAGGATTGGTTATTGAGTTTAGGTTGAGATGAAAACCTTTGAGTTCTTGCACCTGATTTGTACTTGCACTAAAAGAGTCGTTTTCGCAAAAAGTACATCCCCCTTTTGCTACAGTTCCATCGATATTTGGGCAGGTAAAACCAGAGATATTTATCCCGACTTTATAAACTTTGGAACCGAATTTATCTTTGAGGTATTGACCGTAAGTATAAATCTGTTGCAAAAAATCTCTAAACTATGTACTTGCCGGTAAAACAAGCGGTACAGTAGTTGTCCTCTGTAGCGTTTACACTTCTAAGGAGAGAAGGTTCATCAAGATAAGCCAAAGAATCTGCTTCTATATATTCACATATTTCTTCTAGTGTCATATTTGCAGCGATAAGTTTGTCTTTGTTTGGAGTATCAACACCATAGTAACAAGGATCTGTTGTTGGAGGAGAAGAGACTCTCATATGGACTTCTTTTGCGCCTGCTTCTTTGAGCATACGTACGATGCGTTTAGAAGTTGTACCACGAACGATAGAATCGTCAATAACTATTACTCTTTTGCCTGTGATTACATTTGGCATAGGAGAGAGTTTCATCTTGACTTTTAGGTCGCGCATCTCTTGTGTCGGCTCAATAAATGTACGGCCAATGTAGTGGTTTCTCATGATACCCATCTCATACGGAATACCGCTCTCTTGCGCGTAACCTATCGCAGCAGGCACACCGCCATCTGGAACAGGGATAACAACATCTGCTTCTACAGGCTGTACTTTTGCGAGTTCTTTACCCATATTTTTTCTTGTTTGGTAAACAGATTGGCCAAAAACCATAGAATCTGGTCTTGCAAAATAGACATATTCAAAAATACAGTGTTTTGGAGTTGGCTCAAACACTTGGATAGATTCGGGTTCTGCGCCTTCTGAGAAAACAAGTAGTTCCCCAGGACGAACATCACGAATAAACTCTGCACCAACAAGGTCAAATGCACAGGTCTCAGATGCCACGATATAGCCACTATTTGGAAGTCTTCCAAGACTTAGCGGACGAAACCCGTGACGATCACGCATAGCAAACATTTTTGTTCTACTTAAAAATACTAAAGAAAAAGCACCTTCTATTCTGTGAACCGCATCGATAATTCTGTCAATAAGTTTCTCTTTTTCACTTTTTGCGATAAGGTGGATAAGGTTTTCAGTATCCATAAAAGTTTGGAAAATTGCACCTTTTTCGATAAGTTTGTTTCTTACCTCTTCTGCGTTTGTGAGATTGCCGTTGTGAACTATAGCCATCTCTCCAAGGTCATATCTTGCGAATACTGGCTGCGCATCCAAAATAGAATCATCACCAGCGGTAGAGTAGCGTGTATGTCCTACTGCGCTTGAACCGCTCAGAGTAGCTAGTTTTCTTTCGTTGAAAACACGCATAACAAGACCGCGATTTTTGATAGTATGCAGTTTTTTACCATCTGAAGAACTTATTCCAGCCGCCTCTTGACCACGGTGTTGCAGTGAATGAAGAGAAAAATAAGCTAATTTTGAAGCCTCTTGATGACCATAAATACCTACGACAGCGCACTTTTCGTTCATATTGTCTCGCAAAATAAATTCCTTGTGTATTATTGTCGGAATTATACTCAAAATACCTATAAATAAAATGAAAGGAATTAGAATTAATTTTGAATATTATGTTTATGGAATGTTCCTGTTACTTTTATAATAAGCTTCTTATAGAAGCACAATAAAGTGCACATTCAAATCTTAAAATAAAATCAAAACAAGTGAAGCGTTCACTAAGTGATACTGCTTTAGAATTTAGAAAGATGAAATATCCAAGTTTTCGCCATTGTGAATTTGTTTGAAGAACTTGCTTTTAAAAGAAAACTAATACAAGAGCATCTAAAACGGTTTAAGTATCACCATCGCGACAATAACCATAAGCAATAGTGTAGGAACTTCATTATACATTCTAAAAAACTTTCCACTTTTAGGACAATCATCTTCTAAAAATTTCTCTCTAAAATGTCCAAGTGAGTAGAAATATGCCATTAATACAAGTACAAAAAATATTTTTGTATGAAGCCAAGCGCCATCAAAACCCAGTTCAAACGCAAGATAACTACCACTTAAAACCGTAGCCCACATTGCAGGAACTCCGATATATTTATATATCTTCATCTCCATCACTTTGACCACTTCCACAAAACCTGTATTCTGTGCGTTCTCTGCATGATAGACAAAAAGTCTCGGGAGATAAAAAAGCACTGCGAACCATGAAATAAGTGAGAGTAAATGAAACCACACCATCCAGTTATACATCAAAAATATTCCTCATTAAAAGTTTTTTTCTATATATACGCAGTTGTAATTTGAGCCCCCATCTTTGACTCCACCATAAAGCCCATACATACCTGAACGGTGTTTTATCATATAGCCTAGATAAGTTTCTTTGAGTCCGTCGAAAGGGATGAGTTTACCCATATCAAAGTCAAAAGTAAGTTCCATGTAGTTTAAAAGATTTGATGTAGCATCATTTTCCTCTTCAGCTTCCATTTTCTCCACATACGGAACTTTTGTCGCATATGAAATACCTTCGGCTAGACCGATTCTGAGCTGATTTTCCAAAATATCAAGTTTGTAGTATATTTTAAAATACGCTGTTGCCTCAAGAAAATTTGGCTGGTATCTGTTTTCATCAAAATAGTTCAATCCACCCTTAACAAAAAGATCAAGAGGCAAATCACCCATATTTCTCATAACTCTGTAACCACCTTCTAGCCCATAAGCAAAAGTATTGTACGGGCTTTTATTAAGACCATGGAGTGTATAAAGGTTATCAAAATCACTTGCTGATGAACTTCCTACTGCAAGGCGTAGTGAATAGTCATCATCCGCGATAAGGTTTAAAGATAATAGAAGTAAAAATAAGTATTTCAAATGGATTTCCTTGAATTTATGAGAGCTTTGCATATGCCTATTTTTGGCATATGCGCAGAAAGACTAAACGTCAACTGTTTCTAAATCTTTTATAGAACCTTTAGCAGGAGAAGCAACTTTTGTGTGTAATCGACGAAGCGCTTTACTTGCTCTATCTATCGCCAAATCAATCGCAGTATCTAAATCATCATCATTTTGATTGATAACTACAGGTTGCGCATGTGCGATATGAATATCAAACTCAACCGCTACACCTTGTTTTTCAGTAGTTATAACTACGTTCACGGTCGTGATATCAAGTCCGAATTTTTCAAATGCTTCAACAGCACTTTGAACATGCGCTCTCGCGTGATCATTTAAAGTTATACCTTTTGCACGAATCTGTACAGTCATAATAAATCCTTTGTAAAGTAAGTTTTCCTTACCCTTAATGAAGAAAATATAACACAACAAAGCTTTAAAATTGCTATTTTGCTATAATAACGCAAAAATAAATGAAATGAGTTACAATGAGACTTTTAACAGGTATTCAGCCTTCAGGCGACTTGCATATAGGCAATTATTTCGGTTCTATCAAACAAATGGTTGAAGCACAAAAAGAGAGTGAAACCTTTGCGTTTATAGCAAACTATCATGCTATGAGCAGTGGAAACGGTGGGCAAAGACTAGCCAATCTTACTATGCAAACAGCAACGGACTTTTTGGCTCTGGGAATAGATCCTCAAAAATCCATCTTCTGGGTACAGTCAGATGTCAAAGAAGTTTTGGAACTCTATTGGATACTCTCTGCGTTTACGCCTATGGGACTTCTTGAACGTGCGCACAGCTATAAAGACAAAACAGCTAAAGGCATCACAGCAAACCACTCTCTTTTTTCCTATCCCGTGCTCATGGCAGCGGATATTTTGCTCTTTTCTCCAGATATCGTTCCTGTTGGAAAAGACCAGATACAGCATGTAGAGATTGCAAGAGATATCGCTATCAGGTTTAACAATGAATACGGTGACATACTGAAAATTCCTGAGTTCAAAATCCAAGAAGAAGTTGCAACTGTTCCTGGAACAGACGGACAAAAGATGTCCAAGAGTTATGGCAATACCGTGAATATTTTCGGTGAAGAAAAAGCACAGCTTAAAACGATTAAGAAAATCGTCACCCAAAATGTAGCTATGGAAGAACCAAAAGAATTTGAAGGATGTAATGTTTATAACATGGCAAAACTATTCCTCTCAAACAAGGAACTTCTCGCCTTGCAAGAACGCTATAAAAAAGGCGGTGAAGGACATGGACATTTTAAACTCTATCTTGCAGATGTGATGTGGGAATATTTTGGAAATTTTAGAAAAAAACGCGAATATTATATGAACCATCAAGATGAAGTGAGAATGATTTTAGATGAGGGCGCAAAAAAAGCAAAAAACTTCGCACTTCCTATGATAGAACAAATACGAAACGCAACGGGCATACATTATTAACTAAAAAGTTATCTTGATATTTATCAAGATAGCCATCATTTTTTTGCATTACAATCTCCTGTAAATAATTCAAGGAGAGAAAGTGCGTATTTTTCTTATATTAGGTCTTCTGTTTTTTAGTATCCATGCTAAATCATTATTTAGTAATGATGATCAGGCAAACAATGCTAAATATATCAACTCCCTCAAAGATTTGCTTATCGCAACCCAAAAAACACGTGGTTTGACGAATAGCTACTTAAATGGAAACGAGAGCGCCCTACTCCTGATTCATGGAAATCAAAGAGATATGAGAATCGCTATTGGCGTGATGGAGTCCCTTCCATTGGCATCCAACCCTATCGTATTAGATAGAGCAACAAACATTTCTCAAGCCCTTGTGCAACTCAACAACAAAGCTTTAAAACTTGACCCAAATGTTTCATTTGATGGATATACAGAACAGATAGAACAGACGCTTATGCTAGCACAAACAATCAGCAAACAAGGCTCAGAAAATTTAAACACCTTAGGGAAAGAAGCTTCTGTTTTGATGATGGAAACTATCTTACCACTCACTGAACAGATAGGTAAAATGAGAGGAATGGGATCAGGTATCATCGCAAAAGGCAGTATCAAAAACGATCAAAAATTTGCAATAATGGCTATGCTCGGTGAAATAGAAGATTTAAAATCCAAGCTTCAAACGCAAATGAATTCGATACTCTTACAAAACAAAAGTAAATATGATGCAAATATTGAGAACAATTTACTTCTTGCACAAAAATCGATTCTTACATATGCTGACATTACAAGAACAAAAGTTTTAAGTGATAGCTCATCTTTAAATCCAGATGATTATTTCACACAAGGAACGGATATTATTTCTACACTTATAAATATATTTGATTCCAATAATAAAGCAATAATGGCAGATTCAAAAGGATGGATATAAAGCCCAAAAAGTAGGCTTTATATTAGGAAAATTATTTTAGATTGATACTTTTAGAAGTGATAAAACTTTTTTGTGACCAGATAGCTTCTTTAAGTTCAAGCAACGAACGAACCTCATCGTTAACAAGACGATAAAAAAGCTTCACTTCAACGTTTGTAGCATTTTTTTCAATTGCAACTTTGATAACTTTTTTTCCTTTTGCTGGAATACTTCCATCTTTTGTGGAACTCTCTGCCAAATGAGGAATTGTAGCTTTATCTCTTTTAGAAGTGTAATGGTTTGTTAAAGAGATTGTTTTAGATTCAACCTCAGAGAAACCTTTTTTGTAAGAGATTTCGATAATCAATTCACGAGAACCAAACCCACTTGGAATATTGTGCGGCTGAGGGTTGGAAATAGCGAGTAACAAGTCTTTCCCTTCTTGTTGCACATCAAGAGCAAGTGCATCTTGCCACATTGCTGGTGTGTGCCCTCCAGAAAACGAATGTTCTCTTATTTCTCTTTGTTTGAGTTTTCCATTATCTATCTTAAGTGTGGCAGCGACACCCATCTTTTTCTCACCCATATGGCAATCAACGCACTTCTTCTCACCTGCAACGAACTCACTTTGCATATTTGTAAAAACGAACCCTTCAGTAGATTTATCATTCGCATGGCAAACAAAACAAAGTTTATCCGAATTGTTACTCATGAAGTCACGATGCTCAACTTTATGATATGGAGATTTTGCATCATCATAAGGACCTGTCATCGTTCCTGATTTTGTCCATTCTACTCGATTGATACCGCGTTTTGTTTCATCTGCTTCATCATGTATTGTGTTTATATTGTGGCAGACAACACAGTTGATACCTTCACTTATTGCATCACTTTTGAGCGCTTTATTTACTAGAGAACCCTTATCCAGCTCCATAACAGCCATGATTTCATAGTCAATACCTGTATTTGTGACGGAAAGTCTAGGATTGTGACACGTAGCGCACTCCACTTTCACTGCGTTTAAACTCTTACGCGTTTTTCTGCTCACAAAATCTATAGAAGCTCTTAAATACTCATCACTTTCATAGTGACTTTTTGCATGCCAAGAATCTTCCCACTCTTTTACTATCTGTAAGTGACAAGCTTTACAACTTTGCGACTGCTGAAATCTCTCATCAACCGCAACCACTTTTGCTCCAAAGAGAGCACTCCAAATAAATAAGATAAGTACGATAAATTTCATAAACCTCTCCTTTGTTTTTCCAACCACACCATCAGACCTTTTTGTGCGTGTAATCTGTTTTCTGCTTCATTAAAAACTATCTCAGCATGGGCTTCCAAAACTTCCGCTGAAACCTCCTGCCCTCTATATGCTGGGAGACAATGAAGAAATTTCGCATCTTTTTTTGCAAGGCACATCATAAGACTGTCAACCATATAACCTTTAAATGCTTGGATTCTTTCCTCTTTTTCATCTTCTTGACCCATAGATGCCCAAGTATCCGTAGTAACTATTGTAGCACCATGAATGGCTTCTTTTGGATCATTTGTGACTTTGATAACAGCGCCGCTCTCTTTAGCAAATCTCAAAGCATCCTGCAAAACAACTCCATCAACCTCATAACCTTTCGGTGTTGCGATACGCAGTTCAAACCCTAGTTTTGCAGCGAGCATCATCCAAGAGTGTGTCATATTGTTTCCATCACCGACATAAGCAACAACTGCGTTTTCATGCACACCGTACTCAACCATCGTCATATAATCAGCCAAAAGCTGTACAGGATGATATGAATCTGTAAGTCCATTAATGACCGGTACTTTTGAGTATTTTGCAAACTCTTCTATCATTGAATGCTCAAATGTACGGATCATAACCATGTTACACATGCTAGAAATAACACGTGCCGTATCTTTGACTGGTTCTCCACGACCCAAATGGATATCACGGTTGGATAAAAAAAGTGCGTGACCTCCAAGTTGAAACATTCCCGTCTCAAAACTTACTCTTGTGCGTGTTGAACTTTTTTCAAATATCATCGCAAGCGTTTTATTTTTGAGTTCTTCATTATAAATACCAGCTTTTAAATCTTTTTTGATTTGCAGGGCAATATCAATAATCTCTAAAATCTCTTCTTTTGTGTAGTCTCTTAGTGTTAAAAAATGTCTCAACTTTTTTCCTAAAATTATAAAGTTATGTATTTTATTATAGTTTTCTTTAATTTAACAAAAACTACACATTTTGCAACATAAGTGCAACTTCTTTTGCGTGGTATGAGATGATAATGTCCGCTCCAGCGCGCTTAAACGCAATCATTGTCTCCATTACAACTCTATTGTAGTCTATCAGTTCATGTTTGCCTGCAAGTTTGAGTATTGCATACTCTCCACTTACATTATAAACCGCCATAGGAAGAGAAGTGGCATCTTTTATCTCACGCACGATATCAAGATAAGCAAGTGCTGGTTTTACCATCAGAATATCTGCACCTTGAGCTTCATCTTCGATACTCTCTGCTATTGCTTCACGGCGGTTAGCAGGATCCATCTGGTAAGAAGCACGATCTCCAAAACTTGGAGTTGATTCTGCCACATCACGAAACGGACCATAATATCCTGAAGCAAATTTTGTCGAATAGCTCATGATAGGCAAATTTTCAAATCCTGAGTTATCTAAAGCGCTACGAAGTGCCTCAATAATTCCATCCATCATTCCTGAAGGTGCTATCATATCCGCTCCTGCTTTAGCATGAACTATCGCCTGCTGTGCAGATATCTCAAGGGTTGCATCATTGTTTACGGTTTCATGATTTAAGATGCCACAATGTCCATGATCCGTATATTCACAAAAACAAAGATCCGTGACTACAAACATCTCTGGATGCGTCTCTTTGATAGCACGCACCGATGAAGCGATAATGCCATGCTCACATAGCGCGTCAGAGCCTATGGAGTCTTTGACATCGGGGATTCCAAAAAGTATGATAGAGTAAAGTCCTAATTTTTTAAGTGTCTCACACTCTTTTAAAATCTCATCTATACTCATCTGATAGACACCTGGCATAGAAGCTACTTCTGTTTTGATACCACTTCCACTGCGTACAAAAAGCGGATAAATAAAATCATTGACGCTTACACTTGTCTCACGGACTAAAGCGCGGAGATGTTTATTCAAACGGGTTCTACGAAATCTTTGAAACATTTATATACCTTTTTTCGCTATAATAATTTTTTTTGAAAAATATTTTACCGTTTTAAAGATTAAATTAATGAATATAAAAATTTCCCAAGAAGCCAATCTCCCGTCAAGATTTGGCACATTTAAAGTCAAAGCTTTTAAAGAAGGCGATAAAGAGCATCTTGTTATTTATACAAAAATCACAACCGATACGCCTATCGTAAGAGTTCACTCTGAGTGTTTGACAGGTGATGCTATCGGCAGTCTCAAGTGTGACTGTAGAGACCAGCTAGAATATGCGCTCACGCTTGCCGCACAAACAGAAGGAATGGTTATTTATTTACGACAGGAAGGTCGAAATATAGGGCTTTTCAACAAGATAAATGCTTATGCTCTCCAAGATAAAGGTTATAACACTATAGAAGCAAATCATCAACTAGGATTTGCGGCAGATGAGCGGACTTATGAGATTGTCACTTTTATTTTGCATCATTTCGGCATCTATAAAATAAAACTGCTCACAAACAATCCTGACAAACTTAATTCTATAAGCGATGTAGAAATTGTGGAGAGACTTCCTATCATCATGAAGCCCAACCAATATAACAAAGAATATATCTCTGTAAAAAAAGACGAAATGGGTCATCTCTTTTAAATGTATGGAACACTGCAAATGCCAAATGAACTTTTAAGTGAAAGTCTCGCTTTAGCAATCAAAAAGTTAGAAGCAAGAGAAAATAGTATGCGTCAGTTTGAAGAGCTTTCAAATCTTGGAAGTTGGGAGATAGACCTTAAAACAAATGCAACTCTTTGGTCTAAACAAACGTATAAAATATACGCGGAAGAGCTCTCTGTTGAACCAGATTTAGTGCTTTTTTTCTCACATGTTTTACCTGAGGATTTGCAAAGCGCCCAGATAGCTTTACAAAACGCAATCAAAAATGGGAGTGTGACCTCATTTCAATGTAGAATACAAAGATGTAATGGAGAAGTAGCTCATGTCATCATCAATGGTCAAGTTATCTATGATGATGACAAAAATCCACTCAAAATTATTGGTACTACTCAAGATATCACTCAACTTAAAATCATTCAAGAACACTCAGATGAACTAGCCCAACTTATTGAATACTCATCCAATGAAATCTACATCGTCAATCTTGAAACATTTCAATATCTCTATGCCAACAAAGGGGCCTGTGCTGCACTCGGATACAGTTTTGATGAATTTTTATCTATGAATATTTATGATATAAATCCTTACCTTTTAAAAGAAAAAGTCTCTAAACTCAAAAAAGAACTACTAAGCAATGGGCATGTTCTTAATCGCAGTGAACATAAAAGAAAAGACGGTTCTTTGTATCATGTCCAATCCTATATCCATAAACTCAAATACAATGGAGTTAATGCTTATGTTATATTTGACACAGACATTTCCAAAAGCATAGAAGCAGAGAGACAACTACAACGCCAAAGCTTACAACTATATCATCAAGCACATCACGATACACTTACAGACCTTCCAAACAGAACACTTTTTAAAGATAGACTTGCGCAAGCTATCATCTCAGCAAAAAGAAATACAAAAGCTTTTGCTCTTTTGTTTATAGATCTCGATCAGTTTAAAAAGATCAATGACTCTTTAGGCCATCACGTTGGAGATGAAGTGCTTGTAGAAGCTTCAAAAAGATTTAAGAACAACCTTCGTGAAGAGGATACTTTAGCGCGTTTGGGTGGGGATGAATTTACTATTATACTCAAAGAGATTAAAACCCTTCAAGATATTGCGACAATATGCCAAAAAATCATTTTAGCTATCAAAGAACCAATGGAAGTTGATGGACATACTCTTTATATATCCTCAAGTATAGGTATTAGTCTCTATCCTCAAGATGCTCTGAGCTCCCATGACCTCATCAAATATGCAGATACGGCAATGTATAAAGCCAAAGATGAAGGCAGAGACAACTTCCAATTTTACTCTTCAAATATGACGGCGCTTGCTTTTGAACGCGTTGTCATGGAAAGCAGTCTGCGTATGGCCATCAAAGAGCAACAGTTTGTCGTCTATTATCAGCCACAGTACAATATCTCACAAAATGCTATCATAGGCATGGAAGCACTCATCCGCTGGAAACATCCTTCACTTGGTCTCGTTGCTCCCTCAAAGTTTATTCCTATAGCCGAAGAGAGCGGGCTTATTGTCGAAATAGATCAGATTGTTATGAAATTGGCTATGAAACAGTTTGCCCTCTGGTACTCGCAGGGGCTTAATCCAGGAGTTCTTTCTTTAAATCTCGCGATGAAACAACTGAGTGAGAAATACTTTATAGAGATGCTCCTAGAGACGATGCATGGTATTGGGTTTAAGCCTGAGTGGCTTGAGCTTGAAGTAACCGAAGGACAAGTGATGAACAATCCTGATGCTTCTATAGAAAAACTCAAAAAGATTAGTGAAATCGGCGTAGAACTTGCTATTGATGATTTTGGAACAGGCTACTCTTCTTTGGCATATCTCAAAAAAATGCCACTTAATAAACTTAAAATAGACAGATCTTTTGTCAAAGATTTACCAGATGATGAGGAAGATGCGGCTATCACAAAAGCAATCATCGCACTTGGTAAAAGTCTCAATCTCAAACTTATTGCAGAAGGTGTTGAAACGCAGGGACAAAGAGACTTTTTGGCACAACACGGATGTGATACTATCCAAGGATATTTTTATGCTATTCCTATGCCTGCGGAAGAGATACTTCTTCTACTTTAAAAAAATAAATTTAGATAAATAAAGATTCGCTTAAAGCTCCGAGACGTCTCTCAGAGACACCGAGAGCTTTGAGCAGCTCATTTGTAGTGGCTTCAAGCTCACTGTAGTAAAGTTTTGCACGATCAAGATCCATGTCGCTCACTTTATTTGTTCCAAGAACTTTAGACAAAAATCCTTGTTTTTTATTTTGAAAAAATATTTCAAATAAGCGCACATACTCTATATGCCATTTTGCATGTAACCCTTCAAGTTCATTATAAAAAAGTGCTCCCAATAATTTTGGCAAACGACCATCTTCAGCATAAAACCATTTACCAAAATCACACTGCGTTTTGTTCACCGCGGTTGGATTATCAACTTTTTCACCATTAATAACAGCTACAATTTTTTTCATCTGTAGCTCATGTGCTCTTCTGGCATTTTGTATGGCTTCTAAACTTTGAGCTTTATCCATCTTTATATTCCCTTTGTTATTTTCCAAATACTATTTTAAGGATACCCTTAAATACTTATGAGAGGATTATAGTATTATATAAGTTAAATAAATATATAATTAAAGCTTTCAAAACCCTTAAAAGGATTTTATTTGAGACATCCAACCCCAACAAACAATGAAATAAAACTAAGCGCAAAACGCTATATAGTTTCTAAAACTGATTCAAAAGGTATCATTACTTATAGCAATGATTATTTTATAGAGATTTCAGGTTACTCTATCGGTGAACTCATCGGTCAGCCTCACTCTCTTGTACGACATCCCGATATGCCAAAAGTTGTCTTTAAGATGATGTGGGACAGAATCAGCAAAGGTCAAAATATTTTGGCTGTGGTAAAAAACATGGCAAAAAATGGAGACTATTATTGGGTAGTAACAGAATTTGAACCAAAAATAGACCCAATTACAAATGAAATAATATCTCATACAGCGTTTAGAAAAGCTGCGCCACAAAAAGCTATAGACACCATGGCTCCGATTTATAAACAACTTTTAGAGATAGAAAAAATCGGTGGTATGGAAGCAAGTGAGAAATTTTTACGCGAATTTTTAGAGTCTAACAAAACGACATACGATGCTTTTGTTGATGAACTTGTAGAAAACAAAGGTATCGTCAAAATCTTTTTCAGTGGAATGAAAAAAATGTTTTCTTGAGTTCCCAGAGAACTTTTAATTTTAGAGAGATTCAGATAAAATATCTTTTTTAAAGGATGTTTTATTGGACTTAAAAACTACTATACAAAATGATAATCTTACGCTTCCAGATGATTTTTTTAAAAACGTGCAAAGATATAAAGAGCACCTCTTTAAATGGAATAAAATCCACAATCTTACAGGTGCCAAAGACCAGAAAACAATGGACGAATTTATCTATGATGCAGTTTTTCCTGTAAGTTTTTTGCCTAAAGTTGCTTCACTAATGGACATCGGTACAGGTGCTGGATTTCCTGGGATGATTTTGGCTTTTGCACTACCTCAAACGCAAGTAACGCTTGTTGAACCTCTTGCTAAACGTGCAAGTTTTTTACAGTTTATCAAAGCAGATCTCAAACTTAAAAATGTTACCGTCGTCAAAAAAAGAGTTGAAGATATGCAACCACAAATCTTTGATCTCATAACCTCAAGAGCCGTAACAGATACAAAAATGCTTCTCAAACTTAGTCAAAACTTCAGAGATGCAAACTCTCAACTTCTTTTTTACAAAGGCGAAAAAGTTTTTGATGAAGTCGATGCAAATATAAAACACCAAATCATTCAAACCAAAAACAGACACTATCTACTTTTGCAAGGAGGCACACTATGATACTCAAACTCATTCTAATAGTCGGGATTATTGCCGCTATCTACTTTGTTTTTTTTAAAAAAAAGCCTCGTATTTTCAAAGATACAAAAGAAGAACTCGATGGCAGTGATATGGTAGAGTGTGCTACTTGCGCTGTTTACAGCCAACTTGATGATTCGATTCTCAGCAACGGAAAATACTACTGCTCAAAAGAGTGTTTGGAGAAAGTTTCATGATACTCTTTGGACACAGATTTATTCCAAGTGAGAACTTCTACCATATCAGCAATATCGACTGCATTCAACGCACTCCACCCTCTTCTATCGTCTGTTTTGAATTTAACGAAGAGAACCTTGATATCATCACTCATGTAAAATCAAACGCAGTCACATTTGCACTGCGTTTAACAAATGTGACTGAGCTTATATACGCTTCAAACTTAGGTGCGAAGTATGCGATACTTCTGCCAAAGATGGCAAAAACAGCACAAGATATCGCTGAAAACTATCTCTTTGATATGAAAATTCTTGTGCTTATAGAAAAAGAGGAAGAGATAGAAGAGTTGGCTATTTTAGGAGTTGATGGCGTGATATTTGTAAACGCCATCATCAAAACGAACTCTTAAACTATCTCGCGTTTGAGTTCACTCTTGAGTGATGTGAGGATTTCATAACTTATAGTTCCTGCAAACGCAGCTACATATGAAGCGTTCTCAAAGATAAGCAACTCCTCATCTTCAGAGACAAAAGAGCTGTTATCCATTGATATCCGCCCGATAAGTGGGATGTTTTGCTGCGTTTTGTAATTATTTGAAAGCGTTCTCAAAAAACCGTCTCCATACCCAAAATTGTAGTTACTCACAACACAATCCTCTGTTATCTCGTATGTTCCACCATATCCTACGCGCTCACATTTTTTCAAAAAACGACTCGATATTTTTAAAGCCTTTAAAGATAAAACAGGTCTCAATCCTTTTACTGCCAAAGCCGCTGGAAGATCCATACAACCATAAGCCGCGATACCGACACGTGCCATATCTTCATCAAACGCGCTCTCACGAAAAAGTGCGGCGGAGTTGCATGAGTGAAAACGCAGTGGAGTAAAACCAAAAATCTCTGCTAGTTCACGTGTTTGCGTTTTAACTTTTTTAAAATTTTCTTTTTGCCAAAACCATTCACTTGTGAGTTCATCTGCACTTCTATGGTGGGTAAAAACAGCGCCCAAAATAAGCCCCTGTTCCTTTATCCTTGCAAACGCAGTATAAAGCGCATCACTTTTGACACCGTTTCTATGCATACCTGTATCTACTTTGAGTTCTACTTTTGTGCCTGCTGGAAAGTTATGGATAGTATATAAGTCGTTGATAGTGTAGTGGATTTTATCGCTCATGACACTTGGAAAATCTGCCAAAACTAATATGTATTCAAAAAAAGATTCTATCAAAAGTGCCTCTTTTTCTGTTTGCACGATACACTTTTTAATGCCATATTCCTGAGCCATTGTTGCCATTTCAACGACCCCGTGACCGTAGGCGTTGTCTTTTAAAACCAGAGCAATTTTATCTTTTGCTTTGGTATGTTTTGCGATAATATCGAGATTGTTAAAAAAGTTATTTTTATTTAAAATTATTGAAGCCATAAAGGAATTATACACTATGAAAAGATTAATCGCCGAGTTTGAAGCACAAAGTTTTACCCAGATTATCTTCCCTCCAAAGGAGAGTGACTGGTCGGAGTATCTCAAAGAAGCGGAGGAAAATTTTACAAATATCATCAACGCAATCATCAAATACCAAAAGTGCCTTGTTATTTGCGATGACCTCTACCGTGTTGAGAGCAGATTTGAGATGCATGAAAACCTCTATCTCGTAGAACAAATAACCAACGACTCTTGGGCTAGAGACTGCTCCGCTTTGTGCGTGCAAAATGGCGATGATATAGAACTTCTGGATTTTACATTTACGGGTTGGGGTTCAAAATTTGAAGCACGAAAAGACAACGCCATGAGTTGCGCCATAGCAAAAAACTACTCAAAACATCTCAAAACAATCGATATTATCCTTGAGGGCGGCGCAGTTGAGAGTGATGGTGCAGGTATCATCCTCACCACTTCAGAGTGTATGCTCAATCCAAATAGAAATACAAATCTTAGCATTGAAGAGACAAACGCCATCCTCAAAGAGGCATTTGGAGCTTCTAAAATACTTTACCTCAACCACGGTTATCTCGCAGGTGATGATACTGATTCACATATCGACACACTCGCGCGTATCATAGCAAAAGATGCCATCATGTATATAAAATGCGACGATACCGATGATGAACATTATGAAGAGTTGCGTTTGATGCAAAAAGAGCTTGAAGCGATCTCCAAAGAACATGGCTTTAAACTTATCGCTTTGCCGATGAGTTCGCCTGTTTATTTTGAAGGAGAGAGACTTCCAGCGACTTATGCAAACTTTCTTTTCGTCAATGGAGCTGTTTTAGTGCCTGTATATGGAGTCAAAGAGGATGAAGAAGCACTTACAATCTTTAGAGAGACTTTCCCAGAGAGAGATATCGTAGCCATCGACTGTCGCGTACTTATCCGCCAACACGGTTCACTCCACTGTGTGACAATGAACTTTGCCAAAGGCGTTGCACTTATTTAAGCTTTTGTGTTGCGTTTGTATCTTCTTGATTAAGTATTGCCACGCCACTCATGATGCGATAGGTT
>MIBW01000001.1:25439-45177 GCA_001829625.1 Sulfurimonas sp. GWF2_37_8
CTAGGGCTATAAGCAGGGTTCGTTTTATTTTTTCACTTGTTTTCATGGCGCAATTTTAACAAAAAATTAACGTTTTTGTAACACTAAATCTGTAAGATATCTTAAATTTTTTACCTAAGGTATTTTTATGAATAAAATCATCCCTCTCTCACTTATTGCAGTGGCTTCACTTTATGCGAATGAAGTTACTCTTTCTCAGATTAGCGTTGAATCAACAACAATAACAGAGGTAAGCCAAAACGCAAAAATATCAGCAGATTTGGCGCAAGCACTCAGCACTTCGGTTCCAAGCATCGACATGAGCCGCCGTAGCGGTATTGCAAACGATATCTTCATCCGTGGACAAAAACGCGACAATATTTCTATTGAAGTAGATGGCACAAAAATTTGCGGCGCGTGTCCAAACAGAATGGACCCGCCTGTTTCTCACATTTTAGCTAATCAAATTGACGAAATAGAAGTCATCGAAGGGCCTTACGATGTAGAAACTTTCGGCACCATGAGCGGCGGACTCAAAATCACTACTAAAAAACCGACAAAAGATTTACACGGGGAACTTAACTTTGGCGCAGGAAGCTGGGATTACCGAAAACTAGGCGTTACTGCTAGCGGCGGAAACGATTTGGTACGCGTTTTAGTCAGTGCATCTCAAGAATCAAGTGGACAGTACAGAGATGGCGATGGCAATACACTTTCTCAGCAAAGAAGTGAATATGGTTTCACACCACCTGCCACTCTAACAAATCCTAATAATTTATACGCACCACAATATGAAGACATGAATGCTTATACAAAAAAAAGTGTTATGGCAAAAGCCTATGTAACAACAGCCGATGACCAAGAACTGCGTTTGGGTTATACTGGCAATAGAAGTGATGATGTTTTATATGCAAATACACCGATGGACGCAATTTACAACTACTCAAATATTTACAGTGTTGAGTATGACATTAAAAACATCAGTGAAATCTATTCAAATACAAATCTTCAATACTACTTCTCTGATGTTGACCATCCGATGGGTACAAATTATAGAGTTGCAGGGGCAACTAACTACAAAACAAATCAATTACAAACATCTATGGAAGGCTTAAAACTAAAAAATGATTTTGAACTCGGCTCATATAAACTTTTAGTCGGTCTTGATGGAAGCAAAAGAACTTGGCAAGGAGAGTCTTTTACGACTAATGTTGCTAGTGGAACAATAAGTGGAATTGCTGATAGTTTAACACCAACCCTCACAACAAACACAGCCATCTTCTCAAAACTCAAAAAATCTTTTGGAGATTTTGATTTTGAACTCGGCGGCAGATACGATATGTCTAAAGTCAACCCTGAAAACGCAGCGTTTGACTCAAGCAACTACTATGGAATAAACGCCAACCTACTCACTACATACAATATAGACAAGAGCAACACAATCTTTTTAGGAGTTGGACAAGCATACCGCATTCCTGACGCAAGAGAACTCTACATCCTTGGAACAACAAAAAGTCAAGACCTTGACCAGACAAGAAACCGTGAAATAGACTTCGGCTATGAACACAACAACGATATGATGCAGTTTAAAATCAAAGGTTTCTACTCTCAGCTTAGTGATTATATTTATTATAATGCGAAGGCAACTACACAAAACTTTACCAATATCGATGCAACCATCTATGGTGGTGAAATCTCTGCTTCACTCTACGCTACAGACGATGTGACGGTAGATATGGGTCTCTCATATAAACGCGGTGAAAAAGATGAAGCACTTGTTGGACAAACAGATACAGATCTCGCAGATATAGCTCCACTACGCGGAAATATCGGTATGAGCTATGAATACATGAACAACTCGGTTGCAACACTCGAAACGCAGCTCTCAGAAAAATGGAAAGATTATGATGCAGACAACGGTGAACAAGAACTTGCTGCTTGGGGCATTATTAATACAAAAATCAAACATGCACTCAACAAAAACTTTGACTTTACTTTTGGTATCAACAATATCTTCGATTCGACATATGCACAGTCGAATACTTATGCTGATCTGACACTTATCGGTATTACGGGATCTGATAAAATGCTGCTCAACGACCCAGGCCGCTACGTTTACACAAACCTCGATTTCAAGTTCTAAAACACTACTTTGGCTCTCTCAAAAAGTGAGAGAGCCTACATAAAAACACTGCGTTTTGTCACTACAAACGAAGTGTGGCAATCTCAAAATAATTTTTCCTTCAAAGCACTTTTTTAGACCAAAAGAGATAAAATCTTTTTCATGATAACAAGAATCCCAACTAAAAAGATATATGTCGGAAATGTTGCTGTTGGCGGTGATGCGCCCATTAGTGTTCAGTCTATGACTTATTCCCAAACTGCCAATATTGCCGAGACGGTTGCACAAATAAACAGACTTCATTTTGCAGGCTGTGACATTGTTCGTGTCGCTGTTCCAGACATGGAAGATGCTCTTGCGCTCAAAGCCATAAAAGAGCAGATTTCTTTGCCGCTTATTGCGGACATTCACTTCAACTATAAACTTGCACTTATCGCGGCAGAAGTAGTCGATTGTGTACGATTTAATCCTGGAAATATCGGAGATAAATCTCGTATAAAAGAGATAGTCAAAGCGTGTCAGGCTAGAAATCTCCCAGTGCGTATTGGTGTAAACGCAGGAAGTTTGGAAAAAGAGTTTGAGAACAAATATGGTCAGAGTGCTGAGGGAATGGTCGCTTCAGCAGAATACAACATAAAATACCTCGAAGATTTAGGTTTTACAGACATCAAAGTCTCACTTAAAGCTAGTGATGTACAAAGAACGGTCGAAGCGTACAGAATGCTTCGTCCGAAAAACTCTTATCCTTTTCACCTTGGAGTAACTGAGGCTGGAACACTCTTTCATGCAACAGTAAAAAGCTCTATTGGTCTTGGCGCACTTTTACTTGATGGCATCGGTGACACGATGCGCGTTTCCATAACAGGTGAACTTGAAGAAGAGATAAATGTCGGCCGTGCCATTCTAAAAGACAGCGGCGCAATGCCTGATGGGCTTAACATCATTTCATGCCCAACTTGCGGACGCATCGAAGCAGATCTTGTGAGTGCGGTAAGTGAGATAGAAAAACGCACCGCACACATAAAAACCCCACTCAATGTTTCTGTAATGGGTTGTGTCGTAAACGCAATAGGTGAAGCCGCTCATGCAGATGTCGCTATAGCGTATGGCAAAGGAAAAGGGCTTGTAATGGTCAAGGGTCAAGTCGTAGCAAATCTTGATGAAGCTGAACTTGTGGATAGATTTGTGCATGAAGTCGAACTCATGGCTGCTAAATCATAACAAAATAGCGTGCGATAAGTATTAATGTATTTTTTTGGAATTTTAAAAAAAAAGTAAGTTTAAGGACAACAAAAATTGTGTATCCCATCGGTTTACTAAAATTAGTAAACCTCAGTAAACGACTATTGCCAAATGCACTCTGTACTAATCCTTAGCGTAACCGTTTGGATTTTGTGATTGCCATCTCCAGCTATCTTCACACATTTCTTGGATACCTTTTTGCGCACTCCAGCCTAGAGTCTCAAACGCATAACTCGGATCTGCAAAACATTTCGCCACATCACCACTGCGTCTTGGTGCTATTTGGTAAGGAACATCTTTGCCTGATGCTTTTTCAAAGGCCCGAACCATCTCCAAAACAGAATAACCTTTTCCAGTTCCTAGATTAACTGTCAATACTTCTTTGATATTTGAAATCTTCTCTAAAGCTTTGACATGGCCAAAAGCAAGATCAACTACATGAATATAATCCCTCACACCCGTACCATCAACCGTATCATAATCATCTCCAAAAACACTCAAGTAATCGCGTTTTTTGACTGCTGTTTGGGCTATAAAAGGCATAAGATTGTTTGGTATGCCGTTTGGATCTTCACCAATGAGCCCTGATTTATGTGCTCCGACTGGATTGAAGTATCTCAAAAGAACGATATTCCAGCTCGTGTCTGAAACAAAAATATCTCTAAGTATCTCTTCAATAAAAAGTTTGGTTCTACCATAAGGATTGGTCGCAGAGAGTGGAAAGTCCTCTTTGATAGGTGTCGTATGCGGATCTCCATAAACTGTTGCTGAGGAGCTAAATACCATATTTTTACAGCCAAACTCCTGCATCACCTGACACAATACGATAGTACCATTGATGTTATTGTCATAGTATTCTAAAGGCTGTTGCACTGATTCACCTACTGCTTTGAGACCTGCGAAATGGATAACTGCATCAATATCATATTGCGTAAATACGCTACGAAGTGCTTCTTTATCTCGTATATCGCCCTGCACGAATGAGATAGGTCTGTCAATAATCTTTTGAACTCTAAAGAGGCTCTCCTGCGAAGCATTGGACAAATTGTCAAAAACTACAAAATCGAAACCTGCTTCATGTAGTGCTATGCACGTGTGTGAACCGATATATCCGGCTCCTCCGGTAACTAAAACCATCTTTGTCACTCCTGTTTTTTTATATTTATATTACAATAAGACAGCTCAAAAAACGCCCCTCTTCCAGAAAAAAGTGATCCAAACTTAATTATTTAAATTTTTGACATTTTTTTGATAAATTTAGCAAGCGCTAGTTACTATGTATTTATCTGCTCAAACGATACTCTATTTTTTTACTCGTTCTCTTCTGCACTTTTTTTATATTTAAAGATGCCTTTTATATCTTTTATTAAACTTCTTACAGAACCAAAATCCTGAATCAAGTTCAAGATAAAGAAGACTCATATACTCCATTATTCCAAACTTGATTTGAAATCTACTTTGTAAAGCTTATGTAAGAAGTTTATTTTATCAAATTGGTGCTTATTTAAATATTTGCTGTGTAATTGCCCATTTCAGAGTTTATGAAACTTTTTGCAAAATTAATGAGCCTAAATCTTATCAGATTTGTCTATAATCTTTTTATAAATAATTCACGAGGGTAAAAGATGAAAGAGATACTCGATATTTTAGATGAACTGCACCTTAAAGATCTCAAAAATGCAAAACACCCCTCATATTTTGACATCAACGAAGGGTACAATATGCTCATCTTGCGTTTGCCAATTTGTGAAAAAGAACTTGAATTTTACTCTTTTGGTTTTGTTTTTACAAAAGATGCCAGCTACTATTACGATATATCCAAACAAGAATTTGAAAAATATACAACAAAATATAAAGAACCTTACTTTTTTATAAACGCCCATATAGACGCTTTTATGAAAAAATTTGGCTCTTACCAAAATCAGATTCAAGACATGGAAGAACTTCTCTACAGCGACAGAGACAGAAAAAACTTCATGAGCAGTTGGTTTGCACTCAAACGCGATATCACCAGAGTTGAGAGTGTTTTAGAAAAAGCACTTTATACAATGAATGATTTTATAGAATATTATGAAGTATTACACCCCGATGAGGGGTTTTTGGTCAACAATTATGCGGACCTACATGAGCACCTTGAACGCAGTAAACACTCATCCACCCTGCAACTAAGCAAACTCGACTATATCTACAACTTTTATAATACAAGAACAAATGAACGCATGAACCGCCTCATTTACATTCTAACTATTATCTCCGCAATCTTTTTACCGCTCAACCTGATGGTGGGATTTTTTGGGATGAACACGACAGGTCTTCCTTTTAGTTCGGGTGATGATGGGACTTCCAACGTGATAATAAGTATGCTCACACTTTTTGTCTTCTCTAGTATCGTTGTACTTTTTTGGAAAAAAAGGGTTTAAAAAACTGTTTCATCCTCTATTTTTATTTGAGGGTATCTCTCTAAAAAAATATCCGCTGCGATGCCGTTGCCAAATCCAATCACTTCTCTTTTTGCATCAAGCAGGGGTGTTGTTCCAAATCCGCAGCTGGGGCTTTTTGACTTGAGAACAATGGCATCTGCGTTTGAATACACCTCACAAAATGCTTCTATCTCCTCACGTAAAAGTGCTGTAACATCTTTAGAACTCTCGTCTGTGATAATATGTTTTACATCACCGATTATGAGAACACTGATGCGTTCTCTAGGTGTACCAAAAAGCGGTGCTTCGGGACAAAAAGGGATGATTTGATACTCTACAAATGCTTCTATGACTGCGTTTACTTCTTTGGTCTTGCCATCATAACGGCATACTTCACCAAGCAGACACGCACTGATAATCGCCTTTTTCTTAAACATCTAGCAGATAATGACGGATTTGATTTCACTCATCTCTTCGATGGCAAATTTCGGTCCCTCTCGCCCAACACCGCTAAGTTTTACACCACCATAAGGCTGGATATCAAAACGCAACGTAGGCATATCGTTGATGATGATACCGCCTGCATCAAGTTCTTCTATCGCACGCTGTGTATTTTTCAGATCATTGGTAAAGATAGAAAACTGCAAACCATACGGCGAATTGTTCATACAAGGGATGGCATCGTCAAACGACTCTACTTTAACAAGTGAGACGATAGGAGCAAAAACTTCTTCACACACAATTGCCATATCATCACGCACATTTGCCATAACGCACGGATAAAACATACGCCCTTCAAGGCGGGGTTCAAGCAGAGAAACAGCGCCCTCTTCTATAGCACTCTCCACCCAGCCCATCGCACGTGCTGCAGCTTCATCATCAATAAGCGGACCCATAAAAGTATCCTCTTTATACGGTGAACCGACGACAAGTTTTTTCGTAGCTGCAGCCATCTTTTGCGCAAAATTTTCATAAATATCTTTGTGCACATAGATACGTTGCAAGGAGATACAAACCTGTCCTGAGTTGACAAAAGCTCCTAGTGCACAGCGCTGTGCTGCAAGGTCAAGGTCTGCACTTGCGTCGATAAAAGTAGCTGCGTTTCCGCCGAGTTCAAGTGAAACTTTTTTGACACCTGCGTTTTTGACGATGATAGCTCCAACGGGAACAGAACCTGTAAAACTTATCACACGGGGAATATCACTTGTAATCAATGCAGAACCGACCTCAGCATCGCCATATACTACACTCAAAGCGTCGGGGATTGCGTATTGGCTCTCTATAAAAAGTTTTGCAAATTTATACGCAGTCAGTGGTGCTTCGGGTGTGGGCTTGAGTACCACTGCATTTCCTGCAACGAGTGCAGGTGCGAGTTTGTGTGCGATAAGGTTCAGAGGAAAATTAAAAGGAGTGATAGCCACAACAACACCAGCGGGTACTCTGCTAAAGTACGCGGTCGTTTTTTTACCACTTGGCATCGCATCCGTATTGATAGTTTCTCCATGCATCGTACGCATCGTTTCAGCAGAAAGTGTCACCGTTTCGATACAACGTTCTACTTCCACACGGGCAAATGTGATAGGTTTGCCTACTTCATCCGTGATGGTTTTGGCGATATCTTCTTTATTCTCACGGAGTTTTTGTGCCACATCCAAAAGCCAATTACAACGCTGTGCAAGTGTTGAAGCTTTTGCTGCTTTGCTAGCATTTTGGGCAATTTTCAGTGCTTTGTTTGCCATCTCCGCACTGCATATCGGCGCGCGTGAAACTACTACACCGCTATAGGGGCTTTTTCTCTCACTAAAATTCTCAGCCGTGGCTTCACATGAGCCAAAAAATATCTTCGCGTCCATCCAATTTCCCCCTCTTTTATGATTCAAAAATTATAACATCTCATCGTATAAAGAGATATAAAAACGCAGTCGTCGCAAAGGAAAAGAGAATCCCGTATCCGACTATAGAAGCACTAAGTCTAGGAGCCAAACCTACCATAGATGCCAAAACTCCTGCTGTAATCATCGGTGCCATTCCTGCTTCAAGGATAGAAACCTTTGCAGCTAAACTCTCAAAATCAAAAAAAACACAAAAAGCGATGGCCACCAAAGGCGCAACAAAAAGCTTCACAAAAAGTGCCGTGCCAAAAGGCTTCAAATCATCCCTAGGAAGCCGAAACTGCAACTGCAATCCAACGGCAACAAGCGCAAGTGGAACAATAGTCTCAGAGAGTGCTTCAAGTGTGCTCAAAATAGCCCCATGAAACACAACTCCCGAGAGAACAAACGCAACTAGCAGAGCGATAAAAGGAGGAAATGTAAAAAGTTTTGTGAAGATAAGTTTAAACTCAAGTTTGTGTTCACTCGAATAATATGAAGCGACAAAAGTCCCATAAATAGCAAAAGCCAAAAAGGTTCCCAATTGGTCATACACTAAAACATAAGCTATCGCTTCGCTTCCTAAATAAGCATTGATAATAGGAATCCCCAAAAATGAGCTGTTTGTCAAAACCCCAACAAGCATAAGAGCACCCGTAATCTCTTTGGAAAAACGCAGAGCCTTTGAGAGCAACAAAATAAAAAGCGCCGAGAAAAGCATCACTATCCATGCGATAAACGCAGGCAAAAGCATCTCATAGGAAAAATCTATTTTTGGCACTTGTAAAAGAATGATAGCTGGAAACGCAATAGTGATGATAAATTGGTTGAGTGTCGTTGCTGCGTTTTCTGGAAAAAGACGCAATTTTTGAATGCTGTAACCAGCGAACAATGCTACAAATATAAGTAAAAAGTTCTCCATTTTTTTTGCCTAAATTGTTATATTTTCTAGATGCCACACTTTTTGCGGTGTAACCAAAATAACGTCATACATAAAATCGAGTGTAAGCGCATTTTTTTTCATATAAACATCGCCTGTTTTTATCAAACGTGAGAGTTTTCTAGGTGTGATATTTTGGATAGCAAGCTCATAATCAAGTGCACTTTTTACCTCGATAAAATGTAAAACATCTTCTTTGATAGCGATAATATCAATCTCTCCGAAGCGCGAATAAAAGTTTTGTTGCACAAGAGAAAAGCCCTCTTGTAAAATGTATTCACACGCCCGCTCTTCCGCGATATTTCCTTTGGCTCTGCTCATGTATCTATCCATATTTTTTTGTATTTTAACGAGAAAATCTTTGAGATATACTATTAACTTATATTTTTAATTATCTCTTTAATTTTTGCTACATTTTCTCAAAAATTGCTATATAATTCGTTTCATTTTATTAGGACTAGCATTGAAATCTATTGTAGCTGCTCTACTGCTCGCTTCACTTTTACAAATCTTCTTATGGGTCAACAATGTTGACAAAATCGTATCGCCACCAGATGCTGAAAATATTATCAAATCACTCTCGTATGCGCCTTACAAAAACGAAGATAAAACCCTTCTGAGTTCTAAAGAAATCTTACGCGATTTGGCGCTTATCAGCAGATTTACCAAAAAAATCCGTGTTTATTCTTCTGAAGATGCCCAAGCTGTTTTACCAGAGGCTAGAAAACTCAATATGCAAGTGCATTATGGAATGTGGCTCTCAGGTGATCCTGAGAATAACAAAAGAGAGATTGAACTCGCCAAAAAACTTATCCCTGAATACTACGCAACTATCTCTTCTGTTATCGTAGGAAATGAGGTTTTACTCCGCGCTGACCTTAAAGTTGAAGAGCTTATAGAGATTATTCGTGAGTTTAAAAAATTGCTTGTCGAACAAGAGAAACTCACACCGATGCGCTACCATCAGCCTCGTGTCACAACAGCTGAGATCTGGAACCTTTGGATAGAAAATCCTGAGCTTGCCAAGGAGGTAGATTTTATCAATATCCACGTCCTTCCATACTGGGAAAAGATAAAAGCAGAAGAGTTTGTCCCTTACTTCAAAAATATCTACAACAATGTAAGTACTGCATTTCCAGATAAACGTGTAACGATTGGGGAGTTTGGCTGGCCTAGTCAAGGTTATAACAATCAAGGTTCGGTTGCAAGTGTCGAGAATCAAGCGACTGTTGTAAGAAGATTTCTCATTTTGGCAAAAGAAGAGAGTTTTCAGTATAATCTTCTTGAAGCTTTTGATCAGCCGTGGAAAGGTATCCATGAGGGAAATGTGGGGCAATACTGGGGAATTTTTGATGCCGACCGCAATCAAAAATTTGAATTTCAGGGTTCTGTACTGATAGAGCCGTATTGGTTTATGCAGATGAGTGCGGCTGCGTTTATCGGTGCACTCCTCACTTTTTTCGGGCTTCGCAATCAGCGTATGAACTTTTTGCACGCTATCACTTACGGACTTGCCGCTCAGGGTATCTCGTTTGGTATCGTTATGTCGGCTATCTATCCGTTTATACATTATATGAACTTTGGTATGTGGGTAATGTGGGGAATGGGTACGCTACTAATGATACCCCTTACTGTTATCACACTTGCAAAAGCGAATGAGCTTTTCAAATGTACCCTTGGAAGACGTCCAAAAAGGCTTATTCCACTTGATTTGCAATCAAACCATGTTCCTTCCGTAAGTATCCATGTTCCCGCTTACAAAGAGCAGCCACATGTACTCAAAGAGACACTTATTGCGCTCTCAAATCTCAACTATACGAACTTTGAAGTATTGGTTATCATCAACAATACTCCTGAAGAGTATTATAAAGCGCCAATAAAAGAGCTTTGTAAAGAGCTTGGAGAACGTTTTGTTTATCTTGATATCGAATGCAGCGGATTTAAAGCAGGAGCCCTCAATAAAGCACTTCCTTACGCAAATGCAGATACTGAAATATTGGCCGTTATCGATGCTGACTATGTTATATCACCAAACTGGCTTGTAGATCTTGTGCCTATCTTTGATGATCCAAAAGTAGCAATCGTTCAAGCCCCTCAAGATCATAGAGACGGCAACGAATCACTTCTCAAAACAGCTATGAATGCAGAATATGCAGGCTTTTTTGATATCGGGATGGTAGAACGCAATGAAGAAAACGCAATCGTTGCACACGGAACGATGCTCATGATACGCAAATCTGCTTTTGATGAAGTCGGTCAATGGAATACGGATACGATTGTGGAAGACAGTGAACTAGGTCTGAGACTCTTTGAAGCGGGATACAGCGCGCACTACACAAACAGAAGATATGGGCATGGTCTGCTTCCAGACACCATTGAAGCCTTCAAAACGCAGCGTCACCGCTGGGCGTATGGAGCAATACAGATACTCAAAAAACACGGGGCACATTTTATGCCATCATCTAAAACGCTTACAAAAGCGCAAAAACACCACTTTGTTACAGGCTGGTTTTTTTGGCTCTCTGATGCGCTTGGTCCTGTTACTGCGGTACTCAATATCCTCTGGGTTCCAGTCATCATTTTTGTCGGGGTTACCATACCGACTATCGCACTAACCGTGCCTATTTTGACTGCGTTTTTGGTCAATGTAATCCATGCATTTGTGCTCTATCGAACACGTGTAAAGGCAAATTTTTATCACTCTCTTTTGGGTGCGATAGCTGCTATGAGTCTGCAACTGACAATCTTCAAAGCAGTGTATGATGGATTTGTCAAAGACAAACTTCCGTTTAAACGTACGGAAAAAGGCGGAAACACTAAAAAAATATCAACAGACAATTCAAATCAGGAAGCTATTTTGGCAATATTACTGATAGGTTCGTTTGCGGGGCTTATCCTAACAAATGAGCAAGAGATTGTGGAGGTGTATGTTTTTGCTTCAACACTTCTTGTACAAAGTGTTCCTTATGTCTCAGCTATGATTTTAAAGGCTATAGAAAAATCTTCTCTCAAAGCCTAAACCCACACATAAACGCAGCAACTCTTCCGCTGCGTTTGCAAACTCTTTAGCAGTGTATCACTTCTACTTTGATAGACTTAAACGCAGCCGTAAGTATCACTTCATCACTCTTATCCCCAAAAAGATTGTTTATTTTTGACTCTGCATGATGAAATGTCACAAAAAGTGTCTTTGGCTGTACCTTATCTGTTATCTTGATTGTAAGAGGATTCGTTTGTCCAAACTCGCTTTTGAGGATAACTTTTTCACTCGTAAACTCATGCGCGTCACCCTCATAAACAAGCAAAACATCTTCTTCATAACGCTTATTGAGATTTGGTGAGCGTTTCGTCTGCGCGGCATTATTATAATGCGCGATAGTTCTTCCTGTTGTAAGATGATAACCGCTCAATTGCTTGCCCAGTATCTCTTCGAGCATACCGCGAAGTTTGTACTGATGGTAGTGAAACTCACCCAAACCATCCTCTGTTCTAAAGTCAAGCTGATGCAATATAGGCGTATCTTCTGTGTGTACAGGCCACTGAAGCCCACGTTTTCTATGGCGTTCCAGTCTCACATAAGATGCACCGCTATAGCGTCTATAAGCCACTTCTCTTACTTCATCCCAAACTTCATTGGAGTTTTTGTAGTTGTAGCTTCCGCCCATCTTATTATCTAATATCTGTAACACTTCCCAATCATCCGGTAAGTCGCATTTGACGAGGGGTTGTGAAAGGTGAAGGCGGCGCATTGCGTTTACATATACACCTGTTTTTTCGTACGCTGATTTGACACCCACTACGATATCCGCTTTATTCGCCACATCCGTCATAAAAAGCTCTTGCACAAAAAGAAGCTCAAGTTTTTCAAACGCTCTGTCAAGTTTATTGAGATTTGGATGGATATGAGTGATATCCTCACCGATGTTTAGCACTGCTTTGATTTCATCTTTAAGCATCGCATCAACAAGTTGCGGTGTCATGAGCCCCACCTCTTTTGGCTCTTGATAATCAGGGTCATAGTAAGGAAGCATTCCCATGTCGCAGGTTCCTTGCACATTATTTTGTCCACGAAGCGGCATAAGTCCTGCTCCGCTTTTACCAATATTTCCTGTCATCAGTGCAAGATGCACCATCGCCATAACTGCATACGAACCATCAATATGTTCTGTTATCCCAAGACCCCAAAAAATCATAGATTTTTTCAAAGCATATTCACGTGCAATTTTGCGTATCATTTTGGAGAGGTATTCATAACCCTCTATCTTGCTAAAATAATCTGGATTGGCATACTTATCAGCAAGAATCATGGCTTTAAAATCAAGAAAACCTTTTGTTCTATCGGCGATAAAACTCTCATCATAAAGCTCTTCATCGATGATAACATACGCTAACATATTAAGAATTAGCAGATTTGATTCATGAGGCATAATACCTTTGTATTTTGCAAATCTATGAAGTTTGATCTCACGCACATCAAAAACAGCAAGATTGTCGTGTTCTCGTGCTACATCGATGATACGGTTGGAGATGATTGGATGTGCTTCTGTTGTGTTGGAACCAATAACTATCATAAATTCGCAATTATAAATATCGTTATAAGGATTTGTCGCAGCTCCTTCGCCAATAGTTTTGCGCATTCCCGCAAGTGATGGAGAGTGACATACACGCGCACAATTATCCACATGGGGAGAGCCCAGTGTATGACGGGTAAACTTTTGAAAAAGATATGAACTCTCACAAGAAGTTCTCGCTCCCCCGATTGAACAGACACTTTTTTTACCATGTTTTTGCTGAATCTCTTCGAGTTTCATCGCAGCAGCAGTTGTTGCAGCGTCAAGGTTTGTCTCATACCAAATTGCATCCAAATCTACTAAAGTTGAAGCTACAACTTCTTTGATAGTAGGGTTTTTTTCTAAAAAACTTTTACGAATACGAGGAATACGAAGTCTATCTTCCGCATCCACAAAATCAAAGCCGTACTTACCTTTGATACAAAGTTTTCCCTGAGAAACAACACCATCTGGATGAGCAAAGATACTCTCTATTTTGTTCTCTTTGACATTTACATTTGCCGCAATATCACAGCCAACACCGCAATAGGTACAAACGCTGTCTATAACTTCTATATTTTCCATAACAAAATTCCCTAGACTTTTAGTTGATGGAGTTTACAATTCTTTCTCTTAAGAATTGCGGAAGCAGCCTCAGCAGTGAAATGATTAAATAAAATCTAAGCGGGAAGACATAACTGCGTTTATTTTTGTCTATCGCACGCTTCATTATCTTAACTCCATCTTTTGTGCTGAGTAAAAATGGCATCTTAAATTTATTTTTGTCCGTAAGTTCACTTTGGATAAAACCCGGTAATAAGGTAATGATTTGTATCCCCTCTTTTTTATACTTGTAGTGCAGCGCTTCTGCATAAGCATTGAGTGCACGCTTTGAGGAAGCATATGCTTTAGCAGTTGGCATAGAGATAAGTGAAGCGAGTGATGAAACAAAAACAATTTTACCACTTTTTTGGGAGACAAAATGAGGGAGCAAAATTTCTAAAATAGCATGATTGGCAAGAAGGTTTACATCATAAACTCTTTTAAAATCGGCAAAAGGCGTTATTTCAGCGGAGTGCCCAAGTGAAATACCTGCGTTTAGTATCACTATATCTACAGCACCGACTAATCGTATTTTTTCTTGCAGTAGCAAAAAATCACTCACATCTACTACAATAAGCTCTATATTTTTACATCTGTTTTGGAGTTCATTTTGAAGTGTTTGAAGTTTTTCTTTGCGTCTAGCAAGGAAAATAAGTTCTACGTCTGCTTGCGCATATTGGCGGGCAAGTTCTGCGCCCAAGCCACTACTCGCACCTGTTATAAGGATCTTCAAAGAGAAGCTTACACTATCCTGATCATAACAGGAGAAGATTTGATGAAGTCAAGTGTGCGTAACTCTTTTATCATACCTTGTATATCTTTTTCAAGTGCAATGTGCGTTGAAACAAGCAGGTTTGCAGAAGATTCAGAAGATGGACGTTGCAACATTGTTTCAACTGAGATATTATGATTTTCAAAAATTTTCGTAATTTTTGCCAAAACGCCAGTACGGTCAGAGACATTTATTCGTAGGTAATATTTCGAGTTGATATCGTCCGTTGCTTTGAGTCTGAGTTCGCCTTCTAAAGGCTTGTCAAACCCAAGCATAGGAGCTTTTTTTCCTGCTCTGGCGATATCAATAATATTGGCGATAACAGCACTCGCCGTTGCATCACCACCGGCTCCTGGACCATAATAAAGTGTTTCACCTACTTTATCACCGACTACAGAGATACCATTCATCACGCCGTCTATTTTAGCAATCATTTTCTCTTTAGAGATAAGTGCAGCATGTACGCGCAATTCAACATCGTTACCATCTTTTTTAGCGATTCCTAAAAGTTTGATAGCATATCCGAACTCTTTTGCAAACGCGATATCTTCTTGTGTGATATTTTGGATACCTTCAATAAGAATATCCTCTGGTTTTGCATCGATACCATAAGCAATACTTGCCAGAATAAGTAGTTTATGCGCAGCATCATAACCGCCTACATCAAAAGTGGGATCTGATTCAGCATAGCCCAATCTCTGTGCTTCTTTGAGGATATCAGAGTATGCAACACCTTCGTTCGTCATCTTTGTGAGCATATAATTACAAGTACCGTTCATGATGCCCATGATAGACTCAATATGATTTGCAGAGAGACCATCACGAAGTGCGTTTATGATAGGAATACCACCCGCTACACTTGCTTCATACTCAAATGCGATATCTTGTGCAAGCTCTTGAAGTTCATATCGGTGATAAGCTAGGAGTGCTTTGTTTGCTGTGACGACTGCTTTACCTTTGAGCAGAGCTTTTTTAACTACTTCAAAAGCTTCTTCGACACCGCCCATAAGCTCAACAACAACATCTATCTCTTCATCATCCAAAACATCATCTACATTATCACTCAAAGGAATATCCAAATCTCTTACTTTATCAAGATTTCGAACGATTCCCATCTTTACTTCGATAGTAACACCTGCACGCGCAGAAATCACATCAGCATTGTCTTTTAAAATTTGTGCGACACTTGTTCCAACAGTTCCAACGCCTATAATTCCTACTTTTAACATTCCTATCCTTTACTTTATCACAAACTATTTGCTTGCTGCGTCCTCTTGTGGACAATTAAACTGCTTTAAAAATTCTTTAATATTTCTCGCAGCTTGACGGATACGATTGTCATTTTCAATAAGTGCTATACGGACATAACCCTCACCATATTCACCAAATCCAATACCAGGAGCTACCGCTACATGTGCCTCACGTAAAAGTTTTTTTGAAAATTCCAATGAACCTAGGTGTTCTGCACATTTAGGGATTTTAGCCCAAACAAACATACTCGCTTGATTTTTTCTCACAGGCCAACCGATACGATTAAACGCATCCACAAGGATATCCTGACGATGGTCATACTTATCAACGATATCTTTGACACACTGCTGATCACCATTGAGGGCAACAGTAGCTGCTACTTGGATAGGTGTAAACATACCATAATCTAACCATGACTTTATTTTTTGAAGTGCGCCAATAAGTTTTTTGTTTCCAACAAAATAACCAACACGCCATCCAGCCATATTGTAACTTTTTGAAAGTGTAAAACTCTCAACCGCCACATCTTTTGCACCAGGGACGCTCATGATAGAAGGAGTTACATAACCGCCAAAGGTAATATCTCCATATGCGATATCAGAGATGATATAAAAACGCTCTTTTTTCGCCATAGCCACAAGTTGTACATAAAACTCCTGTGTCACTGTTGCAGTTGAAGGGTTATGAGGAAAGTTCACCAAAACATATTTTGGTCTTGGGCTTGTCTCTTTGAAAACTCTCTCAAGATTTTCAAAAAACTTAGGCTCATCTACTTTATAATTCTCATCAAATTCTAAACCGAACTTCACTACATTTCCACCCGCAAGGATAAACGCATAAGAATGGATAGGATAGGTAGGATCTGGAACAACTATCGTGTCACCTGGATTTGTGATGGCGTATGCTAAGTGTGCGTAACCTTCTTTTGAACCCATAGTAGCAACACACTCTGTCATAGGATCAAGGTCACAGCCATAACGGCGTTTGTACCAATCAGCGATAGCCATCAAAAGTTTAGGAATCCCTTTTGAAGCAGAATAACCATGTGTTTTTGTTTTTTGGGCTGATTCTATCAGTTTTTCACGTATATGTTCTGGTGTATCACCATCTGGATTACCCATCGAAAAATCTATAACATCTTGACCCGCACGACGTTCTGCCATTTTTAAATCATTTACTTCTGCAAAAACGTACTTCGGGAGTCTGCTCATTCTATCAAAATGTATTTCGTCAAACATTTATTTTCCTGCTTATGGGCCCTATTTTCAGCCCTAAAATTATGAGTGGTATTTTAGCAAAAAAATTTGCAATTAAAGAACTGACCTTACGCACTTTTATAAAAAGTGCGTAAAATACCTCTTATTTTACGAAAAACGCTTCGCTTGTTTTCGTAGCTTTAGGGGATTGCGTAACATCAACTAAAAAATAGACTTTCTTTTATCTTGCCTCAATAGGCTCAACAAATAACTCGTCTTTGATATTTTTTAAAGTATATAAATCTGATACTTTCATGTATTGTGTATATTTTGGTACTTCAAGATTTATTTGCGTCTGTTTTGCATCTATTTTAATGAGTTCTAAAAGATGCAATGATTTATCATAAAAGGCTATATAGGGATACCACTCATTTCTTGAGGAGCTTTTTATACGAAGGTTTTTTATCTTTGAGACCTCAATCCAATGTGCATATAAAGAGCGTTTAAGTTCCATAATATTGCCGCTTTGGAGAGATTGTACATTTAAAAATGCCCTGCTCATGTCAACAACGTAAGTCCACTCTTGCAATGAATGCATCTCAATATCAACGATACTACACCCTTTTTTACTCAGTTCATTTTCTAAAAGCAGAGGATCAGTTGCGTTTTCCGACATCAGTACAATCGACCATGAAAATGCAGAATCATCAAGATTTGAAGTCTCTGTAACATAGCGGTAATAGCCAATATCACGTAGTGAATCACTCATCAAACGTACAAAAAAGAGTGGTGAACCACTTGTTTTAAAATGCACACGCAACTCTTGAGGAGATTTAAAAGAGAGATTTAAAAGCCCGTTTTCTTTGAGTGTTTGTACAATCTTAAGAGTTTTAACTCTACCTTGGTCATAAAAAGAAGATTTAGGGGAAAAGAGAATCTTTATGTAGTCCTTATTTTTTTCATATGTGTGTGAGTCCATAAAAGACTCTATTTTTTCATCCAAAGAATCTGCGAATGAAAACGAAAAAAGAAGGAGTAAAAAAAGACCTATTTTTACCATTCTCTATCCTTATTTAACTTCTTAAACTCACTCAACGATAATTGCTGCAAGACACCATCTTTATACAAAAACTGTAAATTTTTACTCTTTTCAAAACTAGTTTTTTCACCGTTTAGCTCTATTTCAACATCATTGTGACCTAAACGCAGCAGCCAATTTTTTTTGGGATCAAGTTCAAAACTATCAGAAAAAACAATCTGTTTTTTATCCTCAGTATCAAGTTCTATATACCCAAACCACAGCTTTTTAGTTGTAATGATTTTCAAAGAATCCATAGCAATACCTGACTCTTGCATAGGAATAACAGGGGGCACTTCATCAGTTTGTAATGTTGCGTTTCCTTCCATCTCTTCCTCTGGCAAATCGCTGCTATTTGTCTCTAACGCAGAGAGATTATTATCCGTTATATTCTCATCTGTCATATTACTCTCAACCAAAGCTTCAATCTCTTGCGTGATACTCTCAACTTGTGTAGCATTCATATCTATCGTCGGGCTTTTTGAATCAAGACTATAGTAAGCAACAGCAAGAAAAATAATCAAAGCGATAAAAATATAAATACCCTTAGAACTTTTGTGAGATTTTTTTTCTATGAAAACACTCACTGGTGTTTTAATCACTACATTTTGTGCATAGTAAGCCAAAGCTTTTGTTTTAAGCTCACTCAAATCTATTTGATAATCTCTTTCGATAATTGATATAAAACCTAAAAATTGCACTTTTTGTACAAGCTTAAAATTTTCATCTATGAGTGCTTGAACATGTTGCTTAGAGATATGCGTCTCTTCGGAAATTTTTTGTGCACCGAGTTCTTTTAATTTTGTAAATCCTACGCTCATATTCGCATCCTATCCATTAATATAGCCCCTGCCACACTTACATTGAGGGAGTCAAAATCATGTACCATTTTGATACTTACTACTTTGTCTAACTTCGAGACAACACGTGAAGTCAAACCTTCACCTTCACTTCCAAGAACCAATACTCTTCTTTGCGCTATCTTACATGAGCGAATATCTTCACCGCCCATATCTGCACCATAGAGTATAAAACCAGACATTTTAAGGTCATTAAGTACATCATGAATATTATGTTCAAGTGCAAGTGGCATATCAAAAAGCGCACCCGTACTTGTTCTCAGCACTGGTTCTATTGCAAGATTTTTAAGACCACAAACTACGATTGCATCGACACCAAGCGCATAAGCACTTCGCACGATGGCTCCAATGTTTCCAACATCAGTCAAGTTTGATAAAACTAGTACAAAATCTTTATTTAAAAAGGATTTAAAATCATGTAGTTCATAATCATCAACATCAGCTAAAAAGCCTTGATGATTTGCGTTTTTACACATTTTAGAAGCAGCCTCAGCGGGAACTCTTTTGACTTCAAAACCCATTTTCATCAAACGCGAGTACTCTTTTTTCTCTAACTCTTTTGCGAGGTACAAGGTCTTAATTTTGTTTGGGTAATTTTCTATTACATAATATATTGGTTGTTTTGCATAAATTAACATATTGGCATTTTATCTAAAAAATACTATGTTCGTATTGAAGATGTAAAGGAAAAAGCGTCATTTTGAACTTAGTTCAAAATCTCATGAAAGCGATAAAAGTCTATTATAACAAGCTTTTGTATTTTCACCCGTGATTTTACTGATGAGTTTTGCTTGTACTTTTTTTGGAAGATCAAGTTCAAGAATATCGTTTTGGGTAACCGCGCTGCTATTTTG
>MIBW01000002.1 GCA_001829625.1 Sulfurimonas sp. GWF2_37_8
AAACTTCAATAGCAACGTGGATTTTGCAACGAAGTACAAAGAAGGTTTGGGTTATGCGCTTGATATAGCTGGATTTAACAAAGTCTCCAATCCAAATGATGCTTCTTTAGTGATGGATGTGTATATCAAAGATATAGCGATTGTTTATAATGACAAAAACTTTGACAAAAACCTCAAAGGTGAGATAGAGATAGAAGTAAAAATCGACAGAGGTCAGACGGTCACGACGCAAAGTTTCAGACAAAAAGCCTCAAAATGGATTGCTCCATCGTATGAGTCCAAAGACATCGAACCTTTCCTCTATGCACTTTTTGCAGACAGTATCAACGATATCGCTTCGAGATTGACGCGCTATTAGCTCATGTTACGCACTTTTTATGAAAGTGCGTAATATACCTTTTATTTGAGGGTTTCGTAACATTGGTTACTTATTTTTGAAGTGAGTGAAGCTGCTCTAAAACTTTTACTTGCTTACTCTGCGCATCCGCTAAAAGTTCACGATTTTTTGCCAAAACATCTTCCGGCGCATTTGCCACAAATCTTTCATTGCCCAGCATAGAAGCAAGTTTATCTATCTCTTTTTGCAGTTTTTCATCTTGTTTGCTAAGGCGGGTGATGATAGGTGTGAGGTCGATACTCTCAGTTGGGATAAAAGTCTCACATTTGTCAGAGATATCACTCACTGCGTTTGCTATTTTTACATCTGTAAACGTTACCTCTGTGACTTTCGCAAGACGTGCGATAAAAGGAAGCATCATTGTTTTGTCTTCTTCACTGATACCGTCTATCTTTACAAAAGCTTTTTCTATCTTTTGATTTGCAAGTTCAACAAGGACTTTTGCACGGCGGATAGAGATGATAGTATCCATGATGATTTCAAACTTTTCTTCTTCTTTGCGTTTTTTGGTCTTGCTAGGATAAGGCATAATCATAATAGAATCACTCTCTTCAAGTGTGGTACCTGATAGTTCGTGATAGAGATGTTCTGTAACAAAAGGCATAAACGGATGTAAGAGTTTCATCGCTTCTTTGAAGATAGCTCCGAGTTCTACGATACTTCCTTTGTCCGCTTTGCTGAGCTCAATACCCCAGTCACAAAACTCATTCCAGATAAATCTATAGATAACCGTCGCCGCGTCGTTAAACTTGTACTCATCGAGTGCCGCGCGAACCTCTTTTGTCGCTTGATTGAGGCGTGAGGCCATATATTTTCCAAGGTCGCTTTGAAGACAAAAGCCGCTTAAGTCAGGGAAAGTCTCTACATTCATCTGCAAAAATTTGCTTGCATTGTAGAGTTTGTTTGTAAAGTTGCGGTTGAGTTCAAGTTTCTCTGTGCTCATGCGGATATCACGTCCCTGAGCGGCAGAGATAGCGAGGGTAAAACGCAGGATATCCGCGCTGTACTTGTTGACCATATCTAAAGGATCGATAACATTTCCTTTGGATTTGCTCATCTTGTCGCCTTTTTCATCACGGACAAGTGCGTGGAGGTAGATGTGCTTAAATGGAAGTTCGCCGTTGAAGTTTTCGCCCATCATCATCATTCTTGCAACCCAGAAGAAAAGGATGTCAAAACCTGTGATAAGAAGTGTGTTTGGATAAAAATCTTTCATATCATCTGATTTGAAAAGCTCATCCATAGCCACATCACCATTGCCCCAGCCAAGCGTCGAGAAAGGCCAGAGTGCTGAGGAGAACCAAGTATCAAGTACGTCAGGATCTTGTGTTAGGTATTTGTGTCCACATTTTGGACATGCGCTAGGATGTTCATCTTGACTTACAAACTCATGCTCACAATCATCGCAGTAAAATACTGGAATCTGATGTCCCCACCAAAGTTGACGGGAGATACACCAGTCACGCAGTTCGCCCATCCAAGAGTTGTAGGAGTTTATCCAGTGTGGAGGAAAAAATTGTGCTTCACCTGCGTTTGTTTTCTCAATTGATTTTTTGGCTACTTCACTTCTAACAAACCACTGTTTTGAGATATACGGCTCAACAATATTTTTACATCTGTAGCAGTGACCGACTTGATGTTTGTGCTCTTCGACTTTTACTATAAAGCCTTCTTCATCAAGGCGTTTGACGATGATATCGCGTGCTTCAAGACGCTCTAGTCCTTTGAACTCGCCTGCATAGTCGTTGAGGATACCTTTTTCATCAAATACAGTGATAAATTCTAAGTCATGGCGTTTGCCGACTTCGTAGTCGTTTTGGTCATGAGCAGGTGTCACTTTTACCACACCTGTTCCAAACTCCATGTCAACATGAGCGTCGGCGATGATAGATACTTCACGATCAAGAAGCGGAAGTTTTATTTTTGTACCGATGAGGTGTGTATAGCGCGTATCATCTGGATGCACCATTACGGCTGTGTCGCCGAAATAGGTCTCAGGTCTCGTGGTTGCAACTTCTATATGTCCGCTTCCATCGGCGAAAGGGTAGCGAATATGATAAAATTTTCCATTGTGGTCTTCATGTTCTACTTCGATATCAGAGAGGGCACCATCATGGGTACACCAGTTGACCATGTAGTTTCCACGTACGATAAGACCTTGATTGTAAAGATGCACAAAAGCTTCTTTGACCGACTTTTGTAGTCCCGCGTCCATAGTAAAACGCTCTCGCTCCCACGCAGGAGAAACTCCCATTTTGCGGAGTTGTTCTGTCATGATGCCTGCGGATTCTGCTTTCCATGCCCAGGCACGCTCTAAAAACTTTTCACGTCCGAGTTCTTCTTTAGTTGTACCTTCGGCTAAAAGCTGTTTCTCTACAACATTTTGTGTAGCGATACCCGCGTGGTCTGTTCCTGGTTGCCAAAGTGTTTTGTACCCGTCCATGCGTTTGTAACGGGTGATGATATCTTGAAGAGTAAAGGTAAGTGCGTGTCCTATGTGTAAGCGTCCTGTTACATTTGGCGGCGGCATCATGATAGAGAAATTTTTGCCTTCTTTTTGGATGTTTTTGTTACCATCTACTTCAAAGTATTTTCTCTCTTCCCATATTTTATAGTATTTGTTTTCTATATTTTCTGCTTCATAAGCTTCTGTCGCCATCGAATATTGCCTTCAATTTTTGGGCGATTATAGCCAAATTTATGTGAGGGTTTGCTTATGCAGATTTGAGGTTTTGGGCAATCTTTTTTTCATCTACAAAGTAAAGCAAAACTGCTCCTAAGATAAATAAAATCGAAATTGAAGCGATGGAAAGACGTGAACTCTTACTAAAGAGTGCGACAATTGCTACAAGTAAAGGACCTAAAATAGCTGCAAATTTACCTAAAAAGTTATAAAAACCAAAAAATTCCGCGGCGTTTTGAGGTGGAATCATTTTGGAATAATAGGAGCGGCTCAGAGCCTGTATTCCACCTTGAACAAGGGCAATCATCCCTGCTAAAATATAAAATTCATACACTTCTTGCATCATAGTCGCCCAGATAATTATACAAAGATAAACACTGATAGCTACAAATATCGCTTTTTTTGTCTCCCAATACTGTGCGAGTTTTGCAAACGCAAGTGTTGCTGGAAAACCTACAAACTGTACGATAAGCAGAGAAAAAATCAAGTTGTGTATGTCAAAACCTAGTGCCATCCCGTAGTCCACTGCCATACGGATAATAGTGTCCACACCGTCGATATAGAGCCAATAAGCACACAAAAACAGAACTATCCCTTTGAGATGGGTTATTTTGGAAAAGGTGTTTTTGAGTCTGAGGTAGCCTTCTTTGAGAAGAGAAGTTGTGCATTGCTTTTTTGGCTGCGTTTCTTTGAGGAAAAAGATAAGCGGCAGAGAAAAAATCGCCCACCACAAAGCCACGCCGACAAAAGAAGCTTTGATCGCATGAGCTTCGTTTTCAAAGCCAAAAAGAGCTGGGTTTTGCACCATCCATACATTAAGACCAAATAAAATACCACCGCCGAGATATCCAAGAGCAAAACCAAGTCCTGAGACAAAATCTACATTCTTTTCATCTGATACAGAACTTAAAAGCGCATCATAAAATGTATCTGCTCCCATAAAACCGATGTTGCCAAGAACGTATAAAAAAATGGCTATCTGCCATGAACCTTCAGGAACAAGAGCCAAGGAGGCGCTCATAAGGATACCGAGGTAGGCAAAAAGAGATAAAAAGCGTTTTTTGAGTGAAGCGGCATCGGCGATGGCACCAAGTAGAGGAGCTAAAAGTACGATGATAAAACTAGCAAGTGCGTTTGCAAAACCAAGTTGTGAGGTACTTGTGATGGCACTTGAACCCGCACTATAATATGTTTTGAAAAAGATGGGGAAAAAACCTGCTATGACAACCGTGGCATAGGCAGAGTTTGCCCAGTCATAAAATGCCCAAGCATAAACATTTTTTTTATTTCGCACTGCATCCATCCTGTTTTTGTTGACAATCAACAATTTTAGCACAAAAAAATCCGCTTAGCTTAAAGGTCAGAAAATAAAATGCGGGTATAATCACGCTCTTCAAATTTATCTTCAGGAGTCTCTTTGCCACTTTCGCGTCTCAATCCAGAGCAATACGCCGCAGCGACTTCAAAATATTTTCAAAATCTTATCATCGCATCCGCAGGAACAGGAAAAACTTCTACGATAGTGGGGCGCATAGCCCATCTTTTGAGCGAAGGTGTGAAACCCGAAGAAATCCTGCTTCTGACTTTTACAAATAAAGCCGCGGCGGAGATGATAGAGAGAGTGGCTGCGTTTTTTGGATCTGGTATCGCTACAAAGATAGACGCGGGAACTTTCCATGCAGTAAGCTACAGATGGCTCAAAAAAGAGGATAAAAAAGTTGTACTCAAGCAGCAGCGCGAACTTAAAACGCTCTTTCGCAGTGTTTTTGAAAAACGCTCTTTTATGCAGATAAACGCAGAACTCACACCCTATGGCGGCAACTATCTTTATGATGTTTACTCTTTTTATCAAAACACGGAACTGTATAAAAACTTTGAAGAGTGGGTAGCAGAACGCTATCCTGAACATGAGATATTTGCGATGATTTACGCCGACATAGTTGATGAGTTTGAGTCTTTAAAAAAAGAGTACGGTTTTGTCAATTTTAATGACCTTTTACTCAATTTTAGAGAACTTTGCGCAAGTCGTGAACTGGGCTATAAGGAGGTACTTGTCGATGAATATCAAGATACAAATGCACTTCAAGGCACATTGATAGAAGCGATGAAGCCACCTTCACTTTTTTGTGTGGGGGATTATGATCAGAGTATTTATGCATTTAACGGGGCGGATATATCTATCATAGGCTCTTTTACGCAAAAGTTCACAGATGCAAAAGTACATACTTTGAGAAAAAATTACCGTTCAACTTTTCCTATCCTCGCACTTGCAACCAAAGTGATAGAACACAACGAACGCATCTACCCAAAACAGCTCGAAGTGACACGTAATCAGGAGTCAAAATCCCCTGTACTGTTGGCATATGATGAGCTTTTTGATCAGTACCATGCCATAGCTGCAAAGATACGTGATACGCAAACGCCGCGTGAGGAGATAGCCGTCATCTTTCGTAACAACTCTTCAGCCGATGGTATTGAAGTGGGTTTGCGTGAGCTTGGTATAGCGTGTAAACGCAAGGGCGGGACAAGTTTTTTTGACTCCAAAGAGGTGAAAGCCGTACTTGACCTCTACACACTTCTTGTTAATGAAGCAGATATGATGGCTTTTATTCACCTTTTTGAGTTCGCAAAAGGTATGGGAAGTGCGATGGCAAAAGAGATGTATATAGCACTCAAAGCTCTTGGGCATGGAAGTATATTTTATGGACTTTACGCTCCAGATGAGTCTATACATAATCCTTTTGAGAAGAGAAAAGTGAGCCATCAGTTAGGGCTTTTTGATGATTTTATCGAATTGGGTGCGGTTGGAAAATTTGCAAAACTCGGATTTGAAGATAAGTTTATGAAAAATCCTATTCTCAAACATCCAAAACTCTCCAAAGACGGAGCTACGTTTTTATATGACTTTTATCTGCTTTATAAAGAACTCAAAGGGATAAAACAACCTCGTACCATAGTAAAAAAGATAGCAGCATCAACACTCTATAAACATATATCAGAGACCCTCTCAAGTAAACGTGCCATGCTCAAAGATGGAAGTATCGATGAGAAACAAAAAGCAGAATCCCTTACGCGAATCGCACGAAAGATACTTTTGTTAGAAGAACTCTCCAAACCTTATAATGAACATGAGCGCTTCTTAAACGCAATGATATTAGGTTCATCAGACTTGACACAAGGCGAAGGTGTCAATCTTTTAAGTGTGCACGCATCTAAAGGTTTGGAATATAAAGAAGTTTATGTGGTGGATTTGATGGATGGAAGATTTCCAAACCGCAAGCTCATGCAGCGTGGCGGCTCACTCGATGAAGAACGCCGACTTTTTTATGTAGCAGTCACGAGAGCCAAAGATATACTGTATCTGAGTTTTGCAAAATATGACAAGATAAAAAAGACAAATTTTATGCCTTCACAGTTTCTCTACGAAGCCGGGCTTGTTCCAAAAGATGAACTCTATCGCGCACTTGTGATGAAAGAGATGGATAAAGATGCGATGTAAGAAGTGCATAGTTTTATTTTATATTTCTTCTAAAAACTAGATTTTTCAAACTTCTCTCTTCATCATCACTTGCAAACGCAGGAACATTTTTCAATCTTTTTACAAACTCAAAACTCGGCGCAAACTCGTTCATCATGTTAATAATAAAACTGCTACTCAGTTCAGGTGAGTTCAGACATGAAAGCAGGGTGCAATCATCACTTGCAAGCTCTTCAAGCCGTTTGATGATTTTTTCGTAATCTTTTGTCGCTTCAAAACTGCCTCTCTGGAAACTTGGCGGGTCGATAATTATCAGCTCATAAGGGCCTTTGCGTTTAAGTGTAGAGAAAGATTTTAAAATATTGTAAGGCAAATAACTCACACCTCTTGGCTCTATTGCGTTTAAGGCGTGGTTCGCTTTTCCGCTAGAGAGTGCGCCTTTACTCATGTCCACATTCACAACACTGTAAGCACCGCCGAGTTTTGCGGCTACAGAAAAGGCACAGGTATAAGAAAAAAGGTTTAAAACACTTTTCTCCTTTGCGTTTTCTTTGACAAATTCTCTGCCGTTTTTCATGTCTGGAAAATAACCGCTGTTTTGGTTTGAGAGCAGATTGAGTTTGATTTTCATCCCGTTTTCAATGATAAATAAGTTCTCAGGCAAAGAGCCTAGTAAAACTTCACTCGGTGCGCCTTTGAGGTATCTTCTTTGAAGAACTAAAGTTTTGTATCTGCCTGCGTTTACAAACTCTTTAAGCATTGTTACAAGCTCATTTTCACGCGCATCATCGGCATAAAACGCAACGCTGAGAATTGTATCAATGGAATCAATGGTGAGATGTTTCCAGCTCTCATAAAGTCCGCCACGTCCGTGAAATAGACGCTCAAACTCCTCCGTTGCGTTTTGTGTCTTTGTTTCTAAATGTTTTTGTAAATCTTTGGTTGTCACTCATGCAGTCCTAATTTTTTTGTGGTATATTTGAGTATTTTTCCTTCGTCATCGGCAATATAAAGATTGTTTTTATCGTCAAAACAGATGCCTTCTTGTGCCGATTTTGGGAGTTTTATCTCTTGGATGGTTTTGTTGTTTTTGAGGTCGTATTTGATAAGAAGATTTTTTTCATCGCTTGTCATATATAAAAAACCGTTATGAAAACAGAGACCGGCGACATCGACATAACCATGTTGCATAATTTGTACTATTTTTGCCTCTGCGTTTTGCAAAGTATCTATTTGAAATACAAAAGAATTGTTTTTTTTATGAGATTGATTGGAGAGATAAATTTTGCCTTCATGCAGAGCAATAGCTTCAATTCCTTCTTTTTTGGACCCTTTGAGAAGCTGCTCACCATTATAAAATCCATCTATTTTGACCTCTTTAAGAATGGCAAAACTTTTTGCTTGAACAACGAGAATGCTGTTTGTATTCTCAACCGCCAGAAGAAGTGTGTCGCTTGTTTGCTCATAGACAACACCTTCCAAATCATACTTGCCCAAGTACTTTTTTTCTAAAATTTTGCCTTTCATAGAGAGTCTGTAAATCCACCCTTCATCATTAACAACAATAAGCTCCTCTGCCTCTTTTATAAAACAAATGCCCGAAGCTTCCGGCACTTGCGCCAAAGTATTTGCACCTAAAAACGTAGAAGAAACCGTTAAAAAAAGTGTTGAGAAAAATTGTGAAATGCTCATCTCTCCTGCCTTATATTTTTTCCCAAAAAGTTCCGTTTGGCGTGTCCATAATACTTACGCCAAAGGCCAAAATTTCATCTCGAAGTTTGTCTGAACTCTCAAAATCTTTAGCTTTTTTCGCCTCGTTGCGTTTTATTATGAGTGCATCTATTTTTTCTTTTGTAGCCTCGTCCATGCCAAACAAAAAATACTCAAAAGGATTTTTCACGCCAAAACCTAAAAGCTCTTCAATGTAAGCAAGATTTGCCATTGTGCCCTGTTTAAGCTCTTTGTGTTTGCCCGAAGTATCGAGCGTTTCATTTGTTTTAGTAATCATCTCATCAATGAGCGCAAGTGTAGCAGAGACATTTAAATCATCACTCAGAGCTTTTAAAAGTTCCGCTTTAAACGCAGTCGGCTCATGAGATTCTGCCATGCCAAAGAGACGTTTTTTAAGTCTGTAAATTTTGTCTAGGCGTTTTTTGGAGGCAGTCAAATCTTCTGTATTGAAGTTAAAATTACTTCTGTAATGGGTACTTAAAAGGTAAAAACGCAGCACTTCGCCGTCGTACTCTTTGAGTGCATCTTTGAGAAAAAAGCTGTTTCCCAAAGATTTGCTCATCTTCTCACCGTCTATATTTACAAAACCGTTGTGCATCCAGTAGTTTGCAAGCGCATGATTTGATGAACATCGCGTTTGTGCCGCTTCGTTTTCGTGGTGAGGAAAAAGTAAATCTGCTCCACCGCCGTGAATGTCAACTGCAAAGGCTGCGTTTGGTTTGGCTAGATGTTTTTCTATCATAGCCGAGCACTCCAAATGCCAGCCCGGGCGACCCGCTCCAAAAGGAGAATCGTAAGTTAAAGAACCATCTTTGACACTCTTCCAAAGTGCAAAATCCGCTGCGTTTTTTTTGAGCGTAGAACTCTCAACTCTCTCTTGTCGCTCCTCTTCGTTTTGCACGCGTTTTGAAAGGCTCAAGTAATCGACGTCACTCGCGGTGTCAAAATAAACATCACCTTCGTCCGTGAGATAGGCATGTTTTGTATCTATAAGTTTTTGTATCATCTGTGTCATGGCTGTAAGAGACTCTGTCGCTTTTGGTTCAATGTCGGGACGAGAAACCCCTAGCGCATCCATCTCTTTGTGAAACGCAAGAGTATAAAAGTCTGTAATCTCTTTGATACTTTTGTTCTGTTCGTGTGCTTTTTTGATGATTTTATCATCAATATCTGTAATGTTTCTGGCATAGGTTACTTCATAACCGTTCGCGCGCAAAACACGCGTAAGCAGGTCAAAAACCAAAGCACTTTTTGCATGCCCTAAATGCGCATCATCATACACGGTAGGTCCACAAACATATAAAGAGACTTTGCCTTCTTCTTGGGGTTTAAAATCTCTTTTATTTTTTTGTACCGAATCGTAAATTTGCATAAATGTTTCCTTTAGGTTATGAGTTGATATAGGGTGCGATGTATGTTTTGATAAACATCAAAAGAGTCACTAAAATAGCGACTGAAAAAATAAGATAAAGACTTTTTACAGACTTGAGCATTTGTAAAAATTGACTTACACCAAAGACGCGGATAGTCAGGATAAAACTTACAAATCCGCTCA
>MIBW01000003.1:0-8172 GCA_001829625.1 Sulfurimonas sp. GWF2_37_8
CAAATCCTAGTATTAACAACACAGGCACCAAAATAGTACCGCCGCCTATCCCAAAAAAACCAGATAAAAATCCGACAAGAATACCAACAAAAATCAATTCAAACATAAACGACCTAATATTTTTTTGAAATTTTACAGCAATGCGCCTTTAGTGTAGTTGTATCTTCCCTCTGGGCAAGTATTTAATTTTCTTTTGAGATTGCATAAAGTATAATCTTTTCAAATTAAAGGCGATAAAATGTTAAAAAATATCCTTCAAGCTTGTGAGAACTTTTGTGTGCATCAAATTCGCTTACCACACACGATTGATGATGCACAAACAAAAAAGAGAACACTTATTGCTTATTTGGATATAAACACCGCTGAAGGCAGAGAATATAGAGTTTATATTGCTGCTGAACCAGGTTTTGTTCAAAGAGTTTCAAAACTTTTCTTAGAAGAAGATGAGAGCGATGAGGAGACTTTGATAGATATGACTTTAGAAGTAACAAACCTTATCGTAGGTAGTGCGAAGGTTATCGCAGCAGAAAATGTTGTAAATGCATATACTATTGGTACTCCTCACTTTTTAAAAACAGATATTTTTGATTATCAATCTGATTTTTCTCAAACTCTTCGAGTAGAAAACGATGCGATTATGATAGCTATCAAGGAATTAAATGGCTAAGAATAAATATAAGCATAAATATGGTCATGAAGACCCCCTGTTTGATGCGCAAAAAGAACTCTCTTGGATGAATTATTCTGGACTTTTGGATATGGAAGTCGAATTTATCGCCGACCTTGGAGAGACTGAACTAAGTGTTGCGGAGATACTCAAGCTTGAAAAAGGCTCTATCATCGACCTTAAAAAGCCAGCTGGAGAAAGTGTGGAGTCCTATGTAAATGGGCGCATACTCGGAAAAGGCGAAGTTATGGTATATGAAAAAAATCTAGCTATTCGTATCAATGAAGTACTAGACTCTAGCGGCGTTTTATACCACCTTTCAAAAGAGAGATTATGATTAAACTTCTTCTTATTTTTTTATTGCCTATTTCAATATATGCATCAAAAATACTCAGTTATAATATTTACGATAGAACGGACAGGGCTGATGTTATGATTACATTTGATACGCCGTACGAGGGTGTTATCAAACAAAGCGCCAATGATGCAAGTATTATCATTAAACTTTATGGAGCTACAGTAGAGTCTCCTAAAATCAAAAAACTAACATCACAATATCTTTATAAAATTAGTATAACCCAAATGTCTGATTATGTTCAGATTGTAGCTTCAATTGCTTCTTCGGTAAAACTTATGGCTTCCAAAACTTCGGATGCGTATGGATTAAGACTGCGTTTTACAACACTACCAGTTGAAACAAAAGCAGCTCCAGAAGTTGAAGTTGAAGAAAACCCTTTAGCCATCTTACCTACAAAAAAAGATGATCCCTTAAGTGATAATTACTATATCGTTATCGTTGTTTTAGTAGTTGGTATTCTTGTCCTGTTTTTCATCAAACAAAGAATGTTAACAGCTCCAAAAACAAAAACTCAGAGCTCATGGCTATTTAATGCAAATAATCACGATGATGATACGCCAATATCTCAGACACCTGTAACAAATTCTACACAATCCAATATAAAAAATAATGAATTAAATGATGTATCCATACGCTTTCAAAAATCTATAGACAGCAGTAATAATGTAGTATTACTTGAGTTTGCTGAGCAAAGTTATTTAGTATTGATGGGGAAAAATAATCTCTTATTGGATAAGTTTACAGATAACAAACCCGTAAATCAAGATGATTTTGAAAATATTCTCAAAAATAGGCACCAAGAACTTGATGATTTTTTACGCGTTCAAAGTCATGAGCCAAAAGAACCATTGCAGGCATATAAAGAGAGAGCAGCTTCTCTGCTCTACTCAAACGAATCATAAAAGACATTTAGATTCCCTTATGATTGGGATGCTTCAAATCTCTCTTTGAGTGATTTCTCAATAAGTTTTATATTTTCCATAGTTAATTGATAAGATGGATCCATCATCTTACTTATGTGATAAACCTCAGTCACGGTGATACCATACGGATCTTTTTTCTCTTTAACGACTTCATTATCATCATTAAAAGAGTAAAGATAGAGAATTTTTCTTGTTTTTTGAATATAGTAAGTAAGCACTATCTCATCGCTATGTTTTTTTTCTAAAGCCACAACAACCATTTGTTCACCACTACATTCACTCTCACTCAATATAAGCAGTTCTTTGACATCTCCTATATTCATATAACCGATATAAAATTTATTATACAAATCATGGTATCTCTGAATTTTATAGTTCATTAAAAAATTCATATCAACAACATATTTTTTGTTTGCTCGTATAGTTTTTGTAATCCAAGACATTGTATTGTAATAACGGAATGGATGAAGTTTCAGCGAGCTAGCTTCAATCAGTTTTGGTGACTTTAATTTGTCTTTTGGAGAGAGTTGTTTTCCATCAGTATTGATAATATAGTCTAAAACACTTTGTGCAGAGAACTCTTTTGTTAACCATACCTTACAGTAAGATGGGAGCTGTTTTGTTCCTGTAGCACCATCATTGAGGATTATAAGTGACTTTATCTCATACTGTGGAAAGATAATCTCAAGAAGTGCTTTTTTCTTACGTAATCTTTTGCGTAATTTTAAGACAGACCTTACAAGTGTCATCTCAACAAAATAAAGTTCTTTCTTTTTTGTAATGATAATAGCATCAAATTCACTTATCTCTCTGCTTTTTGTTCTGTAAACTATCTGCTGTTTTTCACTTATAGAGAGCGTATTTGCATGTGCTTTTTGCTTATTCTGATGATAACCTTTCAAAACAAACTTTTCAATAGCATCATTTTGAGTAACATAACGTAGAAGCTTTTCATATGCATAATTTTCAAATACTTCCCCTTCAAAAGAACGAAAAGAACTCAAATATGAGGGGTCCTCTTTATCTATATTTTTACGGATAAGAGAGAGAAGATGTTTTGTATTGTATTTGTAGTGATAGAGGTTATCGTAGATATCGCTTTCGTCCAATGATTGGATAGATGTGCTCATATCCAACATTAGAAAAGCATCTCACTTGTCTGAAAGAAGTCATCTAAAACTTTTCGAAATTTAATCGGATCTGATATGCTATTTATATCATTTCTCAAAATAGAAGCGCCTCTATAACCCTTAGAATACGTATGTGTATGTTTTCTAAACATTGGGACTCCATGGTTTCCATAAAATTCTATCATCTTATCAAAATGTTCCATAATGATTTCATGTTTTAGTTTATTGCCTATATATTTATTACCTGCTCTAAGTTGATGAAATATCCAAGGTGCACCAACCGCTCCTCTTCCTATCATCACGCCATCAGCACCAGTATGTTCTAAAACCCATTGTGCTTTTTCATAGGAGTCGATATCACCATTTGCGATAACAGGTATAGAAATAGCATTTTTAATCTCAGCTATCGCGTCATAGTCCACGGCGGATTTAAACTTTCCTGCGCGTGTTCTACCATGAACTGCTAAAAAATCAGCACCACTATCTTCAACCATTTTGGCAATATCAATGTGATTCTTTTTCTCAAATCCAAGTCTGATTTTTACGCTGGTTAATTGTTTATTGGAGGTGCTTTTAATAGTTTTGATAATCTCACCCATAAGAGGAAGATTTAAAAGAAGAGAACTTCCACTACCATGTCCAACTACTTTAGGAACTGGACAACCACAGTTGAGATCTATAATATCTATCCCAGACTGCGCGTTGAGTATTTCAACAGCGCGTTTGATTACATCCACTTCTGCGCCAGCAATTTGAACAGAATAAGGATCTTCTATAGATGATTTTTCTATCATATGGAAAGTTTTTTCAGAACCATGCACAAGTGCATTAGAACTAAGCATTTCACTAACAGTCAAATCAGCTCCAAATTTTTTGACGACACTTCTAAAAGGCAAATCTGTATATCCAGCTAAAGGAGCCAATACATAAATAGGCTTTTCAAAAGAAAGTTTTTCAATCATCTAGAGAAATAGACTTATGTCAAATTTTTGATTGCATTTTTTTAATGCACTATATGCTTTAAATTTTAAGAACTCATCACTTTGAGAGTTTTGCAGTATTTCAACGGTTGGCTCTAGCATCTCTAGGTCAAAAAGAGTAAAGAGGTATGCTTCCATAACCTTTTCATCTTCTTCTGAGAGAGTTTCGAAGAGTTTAATTCTTTGTTCTGGAGAAAAACCTGTAGAGAGTGCTTTTGAGATATCAATATACTCTTTTGACGTAAAATTAAGTGACTTAAACATAAAGATAAGTGTCTCATTGGAGATTTCTAATCTATTTTCAACAGCATTTACACGTACTAAAATCTCAAAAAGAGCTTTTTTACTTAAGAACTGTTTATATTTTTCTATAGCATAAAGAGGAGAAACTTTTACAAAATCAATATAAGCATCTCTGCATAACTCTTCATCATACAACTCAGACTTACTAAGAATCTTTTCAGCACTCAAAAGGGCTTTATTATACTTATTTCTATTATTTAAAGTTACAAGTTTATTATTTGTCTTTAAAGAGTATTGCTTCAGCTCAACAACTTCTCCTGCTTTGATCTCTTCAATGATTTTAATGACTTTATTAAGTTTTTCATTCTCTGTGTCAGGACTCAAGTTTGAAGTTGGAAAAAGTATCGAATTGTGTACAATAGATCCCAAAAGCTTATATCTTGGAGTTTTATACAAATAAACTCTATCTTCTCTTCCTAAATAAGAATCTATAATTGAGTCTATGATTTTTTCATAATCTTTCTCAAATTTTCGCATTTTCAAAGTTCCCATAAAAGAATGAAAAAATATATGTAAAAGTGATAGGATATAAAATATAGCCAGTGGAGCAACAATCCACAATGCTACTGATAAAGAAGGAAGAGTGATTCCGAAAAAATCTAAACTAATGCTCTCCTGTGTTACATAAGCATAAACATACCATCCTACCAATGTGATAAAAATGAGTGATGCCATTGTATATTTTTTTATCTGCATATTAATCCTTTGATTTTGTTTTTTCTGCTATTTCTCTACAATCGATACAATAAACTGCATGCGGCTTAACCTTTAAACGCTGAAAACCTATATCATCTTCACACATTTCACAAATACCATAATCACGGCTTGCTATCTTTCCAAGAGCAACAGTAATTTCTCGTAACTCTTTTTCTTGCTGCTGTACTATTGCACCTTCGACCATCGAGCTATTATTCGCCGAAGCATAATCACCCTCGTCATTTAACTCCAATGAATTTAATTGTCTAATCTCTTCATTGACCCCTGAAATGTTCTTAATTATCTGAACTTTGCGGCTCTCTAAAATCTCTTTAAAGTAGTTTAATTCACTTGCTTGCAATCTCTTTCCTTACTTGTGATATGGGTGGTTACTCAAAATAGAAAATCCTCTATATATCTGCTCCAATAAAACTGCCTTAGCAATCTTATGGCTCATGGTGATATTTCCTAAACTTATAACTGTATCGCTCTTTTTTAAAAAAGCATCTTCAAATCCATAAGCGCCACCTATGAAAAATTTAACTGACATTCTATCATTTAATAGCTTACTAAAATCAAAACTGTCGATTAATTTTCCATCAGGGTGTAAAGTAATAGAGTAATCACTCCCTAAATAAGGGTCTAAAACTTTTGTATAAGCCTGCTTGGAAGCCTCTGGTGAAATAGTGTGTGATTTTGCTACATCTTTTGGAAAAAGTTCTATATCTTCAATTTTTGCAAAACGTGAAATCATTTTCATGAGATCTTTATAAAGAGGGTCATAAATACTTTTTTCTTTTTTTGCTATGGAAACTATATCTATTTTCATTTTATAATAATCCGCTTCCTATTACATGGTAAGTTACATTTTGAAAATTATCACTCATTTTTACCCCACCGATAGCTGCCACGTAATGCTTCGACTCAGACGCGATGCCATCTAGTCTATCACCAAGAATATTACTAACATCTTTTTTTGTGTTAGTATCTCTATATGCACCCAAACCAATATAATTGAGATCCATCTCATTGGCTTGTAAAACTTCTTCTTTATTGTGTGTAGAAATACCTAATATCTTCTCTTTACCTATCACACTTCTAATAATTTTAGCAGCCTTAGTGATATCTTTATCTATTTTTTGTAAATCTTCCTGACCAAGATGGACACCGTCACAATATTCTACGAGTTCATATTTATCATTGACAATCAAAAATCCATCGTAAATTTTTCTTATTTTTATAAGTTGTTGCTTGATAAAAATTATATCTGCTTGTTTATTCCGATATTGAATAATCTCAGCAGCATTATCTTTTGCTATAACAATATATTCTTCAAGAGATATGCCTCGGCTATCAAGCATATCCTGATCACAAAGAGCATATAGTCTCATACTACGCTTTTAAAAAATTTAGAAGATCTGAGAGAGTTTTTTTAAGATTGTTTCTATTGACTATCATATCAATAGAACCTTTCTCAAGTAAAAATTCTGCTCTTTGAAAGCCATCAGGAAGAGCTGAGCCTATAGTTTGTTCAATAACCCTTTGTCCAGCAAACCCAACAAGAGCACCCGGTTCTGCTATGATGATATCCCCAAGTGTTGCAAATGAAGCAGAAACTCCACCCATGGTTGGATCTGTTAAAACTGAGATGTATAAAAGATTATGTTTTGCAAGTTTAGCAAGAGCTGCAGATGTTTTACTCATTTGCAAAAGAGAAAAAGTACTCTCCTGCATTCTTGCTCCACCACTTGCGCTTAAAATAATCAAACCTTCTTTGTTTTCTATAGCACGATTTACCGCTCTGACAATTTTTTCGCCCTCTACAGAACCGAGTGAACCACCCATAAAACCAAAGTCAAAAATAACTATTTGCGCACGTACCCCATTCATGACGATAGAGCCACTTACTACGGAAGATTTTCTTCCTGTCTTTGCAAATCCTTCTTCAACTCTTTTTACATATGCTTTACTATCAACAAACTTAAGTGGATCGATAGGTGCAAGATTTGCATCATACTCGACAAAGCTGCCTTCGTCTGCTAAAAGCTCTATTCTCTCTTTGACACCTATTCTAAGGTGAAAACCACATTTTGGACATACATAGTTTTGATTTTCTACTTCTTTGTAAAACATTAAAGCATGACAAGATTTACACTTAATCCAGTGTGCAGGAGCCTCTTTGGTAGCTACTTGTACATTATCTTGCTTGCGGGAAAAAAGGCTTAATATATTCAAAAATTGTTCCTTACTGTATGTTTGAAACCTTTATACAAGGTCTAAATGAACCGAAATTATACCAGATTTATACTGAGGATGTTGAGTGTTTAATAGAAAAAAAGAGTATCATCCACAAAAAGTGGATGATGTGTGTAGAATTATTTAAGTAATGCTTTCGAAATGCTTCTTGCTGCTTCACGACCATCGAGTGCAGCCGTTACTACTAAATCAGCTCCCCTAAAACAATCACCTCCAGCATAAATACCCGCTGTGGTAGTTTCATGTGTAGTTTCATTAATAATAATGCCACCCCATGAGTTTGTTTCTATTCCGTTTTCTGCTAGGAAAGAAGGTACGGCTGGATCAAATCCTAGTGACATAATAACAACATCCGCTTTAACACGTGTTTCACTCCCTTTGATCTCTTCCATTTTTTGACGACCGCTTGCATCTTTTAGACCAAGAGTTGTTTTTACGATCTCTACGGCGATAGCTTTGCCATTATCATTAAGGATAATCTCTTTTGGAGCCGCAAGAAAAGTAAAATCAACACCTTCTTCCATTGCGTTTTTGTACTCTTTTTTGCTACCTGGCATATTATATTCATCACGACGATAAAGACAAGTTACACTTTTAGCGCCTTCACGTTTAGCTGTTCTGAGGCAATCCATGGCAGTATCCCCTCCACCAATAACTACAACATTTAAATCTTTAAAATCAAATTTTCTGTCATATTTTGTTTTAAAATTTTTCTTCTGTATTGCAGTAAGATACTCCATCGCTTCATAAACATTTGCAGCGTTTTCTCCACTGAGCGAAGCTTTCTTAGCTTTTGTAGCGCCCACACCGATAAACATTGCATCATGTTTATCTGCTATTTCTTCAAAAGTGATATCAC
>MIBW01000003.1:8223-12255 GCA_001829625.1 Sulfurimonas sp. GWF2_37_8
CTTTCTACTATTTTTTTGTCTAATTTAAAATTTGGGATACCGTATGTTAAAAGCCCGCCTGCTCTGTCACTTTTTTCATACATTGTGACCGCAATACCTGAACGCAATAAATATGTAGCGCAAGAGAGTCCAGCAGGACCACTTCCGATAACTGCTACTCTCTTATTTGTTGTAATTCCAGGAAAATTTGGTTTAAAACCTTGTCTAAAACCTTCTTCTGTAATATGTGTTTCAATAGAGCCGATTGTAATAGCACCATGCCCGTCATTGAGTGTACAATCACCCTCACAAAGTCTATCATGTGGACAAACTCTTCCCATCACTTCAGGAAACGGTGATGGTTCATTAGAGAGCTTAAACGCAAACTCCAAATCTTTTTCAGCTACAGATTTTAACCACTGCGGTATATAGTTATGTAAAGGACATTTATTTAAACAAAATGGATCCCCACACTGGATACATCTATCACTTTGACTTGCAGCATCATTAGAGTTAAAAATTTCATAAATTTCACCAAAATCTTTGGTCCTCTCAACAACCAATCTTTTTTCGGCCTCAACCCTTTCAGTATTTAAAAATTCTCTCATATTAGTCTCCCTTCTCTAGGTTAAGAGGTAGTTTTGTTAGGTTTTTAGGACGAACAAGCCAAAAGTTTCTCACTTCTACTCTAAAGTTTTCAAGCAACTCTTTTCCTTTTTTACTCTGCGTTTCTACAACATAATCTTTTAATAATCTTTTGAGTAAGTGTCTAGCATCAGCGCCCTCATCTGTATCAATACGAATAGCCTCCACAAGCTCACGATTAACATTTTCTACAAAACTATGATCCTCATCATATACAAACGCAACACCACCTGTCATACCCGCACCAAAATTTATGCCTGTACGACCCAGTATAGCTACAATACCGCCTGTCATATATTCGCAGGCATTGTCACCCGTTCCCTCTACAATAGAGATAGCTCCTGAATTACGCACCGCATATCTCTCACCAACGCAACCTGAAATATAAAGTTTACCACCTGTAGCACCGTAGAGACAAGTATTACCGCCAGCACTAAATCTCTCACCTTCATTTTGAGAACTTACAATGATTTTACCGCCATGCATCCCTTTTCCAATATAGTCATTTGCCACACCTTTGAGATAAATAGAGACACCATTTATCAAAAATGCTCCAAGTGCTTGACCTGCTATACCTTGGAGCTGTATTTTGATAGTATCTGCTTTAAGGCCTGCATCACCATAATATTGCGCTATTTCACCACTTACAAGAGCACCAAAACTTCTATGAAGGTTAGTAATGTCTCTTGAGATACGGATAGGATGTTCAGGATGTTTGATAGCACCCATAGCTTCTTTTAGTACATCATATTCAAATGCATTATCATCAAAAGGAGGATTACTTGACTGTTGACAAGTGTTAAAACCTTCTTCTTCATGTAAAACTGAAGAAAAGTCAAATTTTTGAGCAAATTTGTCATCGACAACTTTAAGTAAATCAACACGACCAATCATCTCTTCCATTGTTGCATATCCGAGTTCAGCCATAATAGAACGTACGTCTTCAGCTAAAAGTGTAAAGTAGTTGATAACTTGATCTACATGCCCCTTAAAGAACTCTTGACGCAATTTCTCATTTTGTGTTGCAATACCTACAGAACATTTGTTTACGTGACAAATACGAAGCATTTTACAACCAACAATAGTTAAAACACCTGTACCAAACGCATATGATTCAGCTCCTAAAAGTGCCGCTTTTACAACATCTAAACCAGTTTTGAGACCGCCATCTGTTTGTAGTTGTACGAGTCTTCTTAGATCATTTGCTTTGAGTGCGTTGTGCGCTTCACTAAGACCAAGTTCCCATGGATTTCCTGCAAACTTAATAGAAGTAAGAGGTGCAGCGCCCGTACCGCCATCACCGCCGGAGATGATAATCTTATCTGCATACGCTTTTGCAACACCCGCAGCAATCGTACCAACACCAATAGTTGAAACAAGTTTTACCGCCACTTTAGCTTTAGGATTGACCTGTTTCATATCAAAAATGAGCTGTGCCAAATCCTCAATAGAGTAAATATCATGGTGTGGTGGAGGTGATATAAGTGTAACTCCTGGAACTGTATGACGCAATTTTCCGATAAGAGGGGAAACTTTGTGCCCTGGAAGCTGTCCGCCTTCACCTGGTTTTGCACCTTGAGCTACTTTAATTTGGATCTCTTCGGCACTTCTAAGATACGCAGGAGTTACTCCAAAACGTCCTGATGCAACTTGTTTGATTTTCGAGTTTCTCTCTGTATCAAAACGTGCTGAATCTTCACCACCTTCACCTGAGTTAGACTGAGCACCTATGCGGTTCATAGCAATCGCAAGTGTTTCATGAGCCTCAGGAGAGATAGAACCAAGACTCATTGCAGCGGATGCAAATCTTTTAAAGATTGCTTCTTTTGGTTCTACTTCAGAAATATTGATAGACTTTCTATCTGATTTAAGTTCAAAAAAGTCACGGATAAATTTAAGACCACGTTTGTTTACAACACTATTGAGTCTATCATAATCCTCTTTTTTGCCACTTGCAGAGAGTGCATGAATAGCATGAATAACAGCAGGTCCAAAATCATGGTGTTCTTGATCATTGTAAAATTTATAAAAACCACCAATATTTAATGGAAAAATTTTATTAAATCCATTGTCTCCAAAAGCATCTGTATGATTTTTTGAGATTCTTTCATCAATGTCACTATATGTAAGCCCACTTAAAGCACTTTTTGAAGTCTCAAAACACTCTGCAACGATTTCATGTGAGAGCCCTAAAATATCAAATAAACCTGCGTTTCTATAAGAAGCAATAGTTGCAATACCCATTTTAGACATTATTTTAAGTAAGCCTGCGTTTAGAGCACTATGTACTGACTTAATAGCTTCATGAGTGCTCATTTTCACAGTATTTGATTTTTCTATTTGATCTACGACTGTTGCAAAAAGTAGATTTGGATAAACAGCACTTGCACCGTATCCAATAAGAATAGCCGCACCATGAGAATCTATAATCTCACCCGTAACCGCTATCATAGAGACTAAATGTCGCATTTTTGCTTTTAAAAGAGCGAAATTTAAACGTCCCACTGCCATAGCCATTGGGATAATTTTATTTGTTTTACTGAAGTCTCTATCATCAAGTATAACGATTCTTGTTCCATTATCTTTGACAGCGTTTAAAACATTTTCAACCAAAATATCAAGAGCATTTTTCAACTCTCCACTGTATGCAGTTGAAAATGTAGAGTTTTGATAATAGGCTTGATAACGAGGTGATTTTTTATCACCAAATGATTTTAAAACTTCCAGTTTTTCACTTGTCATTATTGGAGAAATCGATTTCAAACGGTGCGCATGTGTTGGCACTTCATCTAAAATGTTATGAATTTCACCAAAACCCGTATTTAAACTCATGACAACATTTTCACGAATAGGGTCTATTGGCGGATTTGTAACTTGTGCAAATTTTTGTTTGAAAAAATCTGTAAATGAACGCTGTTTTTGTGAAAACGCAGCTAAAGGAGTATCATCACCCATCGAGCCAACAGCTTCTTTTCCTTCTTTATACATTGGTTCTATGACTTGTTCAACCACTTCTTGTGTAATATTAAAGAATCTTTGTCTTTGTATAAAATTCTCTTTATTAAAATCACAAGTAGTAATGTATTGCTCTTCAATATGCTCTTGAAGATAGACCATATGTTCATTGAGCCATTTCATATATGGGTTTGAGCTTTTGAGATAATCATCTATCTCATTGTTTTTAAGAATTTTTCCATATTTTAGGTCGAGTCCGAGCATCTCACCAGACTGTAATCGTCCTCTTTCTTTGATGTTTTCTTCAGGAATATCTACAACACCATATTCGCTTGCGATGAGAAGATTATCATCTTTTGTGATGATATATTTTGAAGGACGAAGACCATTTCTATCAAGAACACAACCGATATAACGCCCATCTGTTACAGAAAACGCAGCCGGACCATCCCA
>MIBW01000004.1:0-1341 GCA_001829625.1 Sulfurimonas sp. GWF2_37_8
CAAGAAGCCTCTATCTTTAAAGATCTCAGCGTAGAAGATAACCTTATGGTTGCAGCGCAGGTAGGTATCAAAGACAAAGCAAAACAGCAAAAACGCATCCTAGAACTGCTTGATATGTTCAATATCGAACCTATCCGTTATCGTAAAGGTGTCAGTCTCAGTGGTGGAGAACGTCGTCGTGTTGAGATCGCACGCGCACTTGTTAACGCTCCAAAATTTTTACTTCTCGATGAGCCTTTTGCGGGCGTTGATCCTATTGCCGTGATGGATATTCAAAGTGTTATCAAACAGCTTGTCTCTTATGATATCGGTGTTTTGATAACTGACCACAATGTCCGTGAGACGCTTGATGTCTGTGATAGAGCTTATGTTATCAAAGCAGGCGCACTGCTTGCAAGTGGTACAAGTGCAGAGATAGGACAAAACGCAGATGTCCGTACACACTATCTAGGCGAGAGTTTTAAACTCTAAGTTATGGCGGCATTACGACAAACTCAGAGTATTGAGAATAAACACAAACTCTCCAATACTCTTCGTAATTGGCTACCGATACTTCATTCAAGTCTTGGTGATTTGAAAGAAGCGATGGCACCTTTTGTCGAATCAAATCCATTAATCGAACTTTCTTCGGGTTACGAAGAGGAGTTTGAAAAGAGAATCCCAAAAAAAGTCCTCTTAGGTGCTGTTAGTAATTCAAGAACAGAACAGATAGAAGCGCTTACAGTTCAATGTAGAACATTGTATGATATTTTGGACGAACAACTAGAAGCGCCACTTTTTCCGACACCGCTCTCACAGGAGATAGCTGCGTTTGTCGTGGCAAATCTGGATGAAAATGGCTACTATGAGGGAGAAACGCAGACATTTTGTGATAAAAAAAACATCAGCGAAGCAGAATTTGAAAAAGTAAGGCTGCGTTTTGCTTTTGTAGAACCTGTTGGCATTGCTGCCAAAGATCTTGCAGAATCTTTTTTATTTCAGCTTGATAATTCTGAGATAAGTGACAAAGCGTATCTGTTAGCACTTGAAGTGATAAACAACCTTCAAGATATTCACGACTATGCAGACAAAGATGAGTTTGCTGAAGTAATGCATGTTGTCGGTAAATTTAGAAATCCTCCAGCTATAGACTTTCAGGAAGAATCCGCGCAAATCATCGCAGATTTGATGATATATTTTAATGATGAAGAGGGCATTGAAGTACAGCTCAATGACTCTTATTATCCAAGCATACATATCAATACCAACTACGGCGTAGAGCATGAGTATGTGAGTCAAAAAATAAAAGAAGCAAAAAGTCTTGTTGATGCGCTTGATATGCGTAAAGCAACACTCTACAAA
>MIBW01000004.1:1356-6068 GCA_001829625.1 Sulfurimonas sp. GWF2_37_8
CGCGTTTTTTACAGGCGGCGCTATCATGCCACTCACACTCAAAACACTTGCCGATGAATTTGGACACAATCCTTCGACTATCTCACGCGCTATCGCTAACAAATATATAGCTTGCGATAGAGGTATTTTTTCGATGAAAGAGTTTTTTACGACGGCTATAGATGAAGATGTGTCAAACGCAGCTATCAAAGAGTTTCTTAGCGGAGTTGTCAAACAAGAAAACCGTAAAAAACCTCTGAGTGATATGAAACTTCTTGAAATGATACAGGAGAAATTTAAGGTCACTATGGTCAGACGCACTATCGCCAAATACCGCAAACAGCTCAATATCGCAGGCTCAAGTGAAAGAAAAAAACTCTACCATCTTCACTAGCCGCTCATGATGCACTCTTTGAAAAAACTTCTTGATGTAGAGGTGGCAAAACGTAATAATGCAGATGAAATAAGTCTTGAAAGACTTGACCCTATCCTTGTCGCAAAACGCTACCATGATCCTGCGATATCCCTTATCTGTGCACTTTTTGCTTATGGAAATGTCAAACAGATTGTGAAATTTCTAGATTCTCTTGATTTTTCACTTTTAGGACAGAGTGATACAGCGATAAACGCGGCACTTGCAGGGCATTATTATAGATTTCAAAAAGGTGAAGATATCATAGCCCTTTTTATAGCGCTCAAACGACTTCAAAAGCAGACAACTCTTGAAGCTGTTTTCGTAGCAGCGTATGCAAAACATCATAGTGTTATCGACGGCATAAATGCAACGATAAAGATGCTCAGTAGCTTCTATCCGCATCAAACGCAGGGATATACTTTTTTGCTCTCACAAGTTACCACAAAAACAAAAGGTGCCGGAGCACTCAAACGCTGGATGATGTTTTTACGCTGGATGGTGCGCTATGACAATATCGACATGGGACTTTGGAGTGGAGTAAACAAAGCAGACCTCATCATGCCGCTAGATACGCACACTTATAAAGTAGGGTTGCGTTTAGGGCTTCTCACACGCAAGCGTTATGATCTGCAAGCCGCGATAGAACTTACCCAAACACTCAAAACTTTTGACGCGAAAGACCCGCTCAAATATGATTTTGCACTCTACCGTATCGGGCAAGAAAAAATAGAATTTATACTAAAAGCTTGATAAGTTTGGATAAATAATTTATGTGATAGAATCATCACAATTTATCTTAGAAGCGGTAAAAAATGAACTTTTTAAACAATTTTTCCATCAAATCAAGAACTTATGCCCTTGTCTCTTTGAGTGTAGTTGTCGCCATAACACTCTCTTTGGTTTCATATAGCGGCTTTAGTATTATCCAAACGCAGCTCAATGAGCTTATCAAGGCCAACACTATCGAACGCGATACTTATAGAGCTATCTTAGAAGAAAAAAACTATCTTCTCAACTCCAATGGTTCTGTAACCAACCACAAAAACGCCAATCAGGCTTTTATAAACGCAGGTAACTCTATAGATAACATACACAAAACCTTGGCTCTTTTGGATGAGACAAAAAATACAATGACGGGGATTGTCGCAAAACTCAAAGAGTCTATAGCTGAATATGACGCGTACTATAAAAGAGGTGTTTATCTTTTAACTGAGCTTGATATTGAACGTAAAAATCTTCAAGAATCTGGTGATATTATCACGTTTGAAATACAAAAATATGTTGAAGCAAAACGTGAAGATGTTGCCAAAGAACTTTCCAAAGTAACAATGCAAAAAATCAATACAGGCTCCAATATCTGGCAATATACTTATGTGCTCAGAGCGGATGAAAAGCGTTATCTTTTTAATCCTGACGAGGTTATATATGCGCAGTTCACAAAAGACTATGCATTTATGATGCAAGAACTTAAGCATCTCAAAGCTATTTCAAATCAAGAGTTTGAACATGAGCGAATCACTGCGTTTTATGATGCGGCTTTGAAGTATGAGGGAGCAATGTTTCGATGGGTGGAATATAACAAAGAGCATGTTTCACTTATCCTCCCAAAAACAAGAGAACTCGGTGAGATTGTTATAGCTAAAACTTTGGAAATTGCACAAAACAATCTGCATAAAATTGAGGAAAAAAGTGAAAATGTTCTTCGCATTTTGGCAGTTGTTACATTTATGGCTATTGTTTTTGGTCTTATATTTGGCAGTATGATTTCACGTTCTATCTCCTCTATTATTCTTCATTTTCAAACAGGTCTGCTCAATTTTTTTAGCTATCTAGACCGCCATAAAAATAGCTCAAGCCAGATAGAGATAAAAAGTAAAGATGAAATAGCGCTTCTGTCGCAGGTTGTCAATGAACATATTATCAAGATAGAAGAGGTGATGGAGAAAAAACTCGCACAACTCAAAGAAAAAGATGAGCAGATGCTCAAGCAGTCGCGTTTAGCGCAGATGGGAGAGATGATATCTATGATAGCACACCAGTGGCGACAGCCACTGAGTGCTATCGCTGCAACAGCAGCGGACATAGAGATAAAACTTTTTCAAAGACGTTTGTTTGATCTTGAAGATGCAAAAGGGCGTGACGCTATGGAAGCTTATACTATGGAGAGCTTACATAAGATAAACACATTTGTACACTATCTCTCCAAAACTATAGATGACTTTAGAAACTTTTTCAAATCTGATAAACACAAAAGTGTTTTCAAACTTGAAGATTTGATAAATAAAACACTCAATTTAAGTGCACACCTCATACGTACCAATGATATCGTTGTTGTCAAAAACTATGATAATACGCTTTATGAGCTCTGCAATTACGACAGTGAAATAACGCAGGTATTTTTAAATATCATCAAAAACAGTATAGATGCTATTATGGAAAAACAGATAGAAAAACCCCGTATCTACATCACTATCAAAAAAAATAGAGTGGGCAACCAATCTGTATCTATTGAAGATAATGCAGGCGGAATAGATGAGAGTATAATTTTTAAAGTATTTGACCCTTATTTTTCAACAAAAGATAAAAATGGTACAGGATTGGGACTTTATATGTCAAAGATTATTATTCATGAGCACTGCAATGGAGTGCTGAGTGTGTATAACGGCGAAGCAGGAGCTTGTTTCATAGTGGAGTTTTTACCTGATACGGGGTGTAGCGATGCAGTTTAATGAAGTCTATAAATATACAAAAGAGCTCTCTCTTCTTTATGTTGAAGATGAAGCAGATGTGCGCGAAACAACAACAGCTCTTTTGAGAAACTATTTTGATAAAGTTTATGTGGCAAAAAATGGTGAAGAAGGTTTGCTTCTTTATGAAGAGTCTCTGCAAACAAAAGTTTTTGATATAGTTATCACAGATATAAATATGCCGCGTTTATCGGGTGTAGAGATGGCAAAAAAGATGAAAACTTTTCATGAAGAGCAGGTTGTTATTTTTGTAAGCGCACATCATGAAAAAGATTTTTTACTCGAAGCCATCAAACTCGGGGTTAATTATTATATTATTAAACCCATTGATTTGGCTGAACTCTCCAACGTCCTCTACAAAGTTGCACAAAATATCTCAAATAAAATAAGCGTACAAAAACAGACAGAAGATGAACAGAAAAAAATTCTAAAAAATGAACGCTATAAAAAGGCACTTGAGGATTGGTCGCAAATAGACCTAAAAGAGAGTGCATTTTCTCTTAAAGAGGCTACAGAACTCTCTGCAAAAACTCTTGATGTCGCACGAGTCAGTATCTGGATATTTGACGAATACAAAGACAAACTTGTGTGTCAAGATCTTTACTCTCTCAAAGATGATACGCACACAAGTGGCATGAGCTTGGAAAAACAGCTCTATCCAAACTATTTTCAGACGATAAACACAAGTAAAATAGTTGTTATAGATGATGCAAGAAATGATCCGAGGAGTTCAGAGTTTACAAGCACTTATCTTGAAGCACATGATATCTACTCCATGCTTGAGATACCTCTTGTTCAGGATTCTGAGCTTTTGGGTGTTATCTGCTATGAAGTAACTGCTTTCCTGCATCATTGGGATATGGATGAGCAAAAGTTTTGTATGAGTATCGCAAACAACCTCAGTCTCTCTCTTGAGATAAAAAAACGCAACGAAATTCAGGAGATGCTTGATTACCAAGCGCATCATGACCAACTGACAAAACTTCCAAACCGAACACTTTTTTTGGACAGACTGCATCAGGCTATCAAACAAAACAAACGCAATGAGACAAAAATGGCGTTGTTATTTATTGATTTGGACAACTTCAAGCAGATAAATGATTCGCTCGGACATGATGCAGGGGATAAAGTTTTGCAGGCTATCGCTCAGCGTTTACAGGGAAGGATTAGAGAAAGTGATACACTAGCGCGTCTAGGAGGAGATGAATTTACCCTTATACTCAGTCATATCGTAGATGATGATACCATCATAGATATTGTTGAAAATATTTTGCAAGTAACGCAAAAGGTTATTGAGATCCAAACGCAGCAGCTTTATGTGACACTAAGTATCGGGATAAGTATCTATCCAAATGATGGAGAGAGTGTTGAAGATCTCCTCAAATATGCCGATGCAGCGATGTATAAATCCAAAGAGAGCGGTAAAAATACCTACCATTATTATACGCAAGAGATGACGCAAAAAGCTGTAAAACGGGTACAGATGGAGACGGAGTTACGCAGAGCGATAGAAAATGAGGAGTTTATTGTTTATTATCAAGCACAATATGATGCGCGCTATGATACTATCA
>MIBW01000004.1:6074-7164 GCA_001829625.1 Sulfurimonas sp. GWF2_37_8
TGGAGGCTTTAGTGCGCTGGATACACCCCACAAAAGGCCTTATATCTCCGCTGGATTTTATACCTATCGCCGAAGAGATAGGTGTCATAGTGGATATAGATAGATATGTTATGAAACTTGCCATGCAACAAGTGAAAAGTTGGCATCAAAGTGGCGTTTATAGAGGAAAACTTGCACTTAATCTCTCTACAGTTATGCTTCAAAGTGATACTTTTCTGCCGAGTCTTCAAAATTTTATAAAATCTATCGACTTTGATACATCGCGTTTAGAACTTGAGATAACTGAGGGACACATCATGAAGGACCCTGAAAAATCGATACAAAAACTTCAAGAAATAGCAGCACTTGGGATAAGTATTGCCATAGATGATTTTGGGACAGGCTACTCTTCTCTATCATACCTCAAAAAATTTCCCGTGCATAAACTCAAAATAGATAAATCATTTGTAGATGGGATACCATTTGATAAGGATGACTGCGCTATAACAAAAACGATTATCGGTCTCTCTGAAAACTTAAAACTCGGAGTCATAGCAGAAGGGGTTGAAACACTTGAACAAAGAGATTTTCTTCTGCAAAATGGCTGTGTAAATATTCAGGGTTATTACTATTGCAAACCTTTAAGTGCTCATGATATGCAACAAAAACTCTCAGAAATTTTGATTAAATAAACATGAAGGAAAAAGATTATCTTTTAGTAATATTTTGAGTTAAGCCTTTTCTCCTACAATACAGCAAATTTTATTAAAGGTGCACTATGAAAAAAATACTTTTTTCACTTCTGTTTTTTGGCGTTTCACTATTTGCGATAGAGCCTATCGTTTCGGCTTCTTGGCTCCATGAAAATTTATCCAACAAAAATCTTCGTCTGATTCATGTCTCAAGTGAAGAAGATTATCTACTAGAACATATTCCTTCGGCGCAACATACAGATATTGATAAATTTAGAGTTGCTAGTGGTAGTTTACTTGTGGTGCGCTCACAAAGTGAGATACAGACTCTTTTACAAAATCTAGGTATCGATGAAAAGAGTGAAGTTGTTCTTTATGCGCCTATCGGTACGCCAAAAGATTTATTAAAAACAAGTTAT
>MIBW01000004.1:7173-8466 GCA_001829625.1 Sulfurimonas sp. GWF2_37_8
GCACTTAACTATTATGGTATTAAAAATATTGCGCTTTTAGATGGTGGTATGGCTTCATATGAGGCATCGGGACATCCCCTTACTGATAAAGTTTCTGCAGTTAGCAAATCAAACTATATTGCCAAAATAAATAGTGAGCTTGTGGCTGATAAAAGTTATGTTATGCAACATCTGCACAAAGTTCCAATGATTGATGCAAGACCTGCCGCTAATTATCTTGGTATCACACCAACTGCTACCGTTGCAAGAGATGGGCACATCGCGGGTGCTATGAGCTACTCTTGGAATTTTTCAGTAGATAACGCTTATAAAATAAAAGAAAAAGCGAAGCTTGAAAAACTTTTTCAAGAAGGGTATGGACTAGATAAAAAGAGTGAAGTTATCGTTTATTGTACGGGTGGGCTGGAGACCTCGTTCAACTATTTTATCCTACATGCACTCTTAGGTTATGAAAAAGTTCGTCTTTATGACGCGTCTATGAAAGAGTGGGGAAATAGCAACGACACACCGATGGTGCAATATACTTATGAGAAATTTCAAAAATAGTCATCAGCTTAAAACGTTACTACATGCCATGGCATGTAATAATCGCATCAAAAGGTTTTGGTTCACCAAAATAATACCCTTGGCACTTGTCAATATCGAGCATTTTAATCTTTTCGTAAATCTCTTTAGAACTTACAAACTCTGCAATTACTTTTAATTTTTTGATTTTTGCAAAACTCACAATGGTTTGAACGATATCATATTTATCTTGGTCTTTGTCGATATTTTTGATAAGTGAACCATCTATTTTGATAGTGTCTGCTTGGAGTTTTAATAGATATTCAAAATTGCTGTACCCAGTTCCAAAATCATCGATAGCGATAGAACAACCAAAGGATTTTATTTTTTGGATAAACTCATTGACATCTTCAAAATTATTAATTCCCTCAGACTCTACAAGCTCAAAGGTTATTTTATTGCATTCGTCAAAATTTTGCAGATGCTCAAAAAGAAAACTTTGTAAATTTTCTGACTCTATATCTTCGATGGTTAAGTTGATACTGCAGCGGATTTTTCTTTCACTTATATGCATGAGCGTCTGCTCAATTACCTTTTTGGTGATTTCTATATACTGGTTTGAGCGTTTTGCCTGTTCTAAAAAGAGATAAGGAGAGAGAATACTTCCATCACTTTCTTTCATGCGTATAAGCGCTTCGTATTTGGCTATTTCTTGCGTTTTTGTATCTACAATAGGCTGAAAATAGACGATAAATCTATCTTCCAATAGAGCGTTTCGTATCTTATAAA
>MIBW01000004.1:8488-9425 GCA_001829625.1 Sulfurimonas sp. GWF2_37_8
AGGTGATACTGAAACGGACAATATTACTTGGAAGTATAATCCGGAAACGGCGGAAACAGAATTTTTAATTAACGGACAGAAAGATTATCCGCTTAATTATGAGGGTAAAAAATATTTTGTTAGGAACATAACTGAAGACGGCTATTCACTTGAAGATCAGAAAACGAAAGAAACCGGGTTCTTCTTAGCGCATAGCGATTATAAGAATTCTAAACAAGCGGAGTATGAGAAAGAGAAAGCCGGAGAAGTCGTAACCAAAAATGTGGATCCTTACGGTGGAGTAACGATAAGCGGGAAGACGGATAAGATTAATATTAAACCAGAATATACCGAAGAACAGCTAGCGAGATTTAACCGTAAGCAATACGGCGGTAGATGGGGCAAGGCACAGCAAGCAAAGCAAACGGCTGAAAAAATAAAGCAAGAAAATGATGAGCGGCAAAAAGCATTAAAAGAAAAATTAAGTGGCAAAGAGTATAAAGGTTTTAAGTCCCAACTAGAAGAGCGCGGATATAAATTAACCGAGAACGTACTTAGAGCTAAGAAAGAAGTTGAGGTTGAAGGAAGAAAATTTAAGTTGGTAAAAACATTTGATGGTCCCACGGAAATCGACGGCCCGACAAGTGAATTAAAACTTGGTAATGATTCTTACCCGATTATCGACATAACAAAGGATAAAATTTTCTATGATAATGACGGGAAGGAAGAAAGCAAAACATTTGACGAGCTGAAAACTATAAACGGTAAGAATATTTTTGAACCGACAAGAGAAAGTAAAGGAATTATAAGTAATCTTCCGGCGACAAAAATTTATTTTGGGATGGATGATAAAGATACAGCAAGCGGATATTATGAGATAGTAGAAGCCAATGAACTTGTACCAAGTAATTCTGCCGGAGGCGAAGCGAATCCAAATTACATGATTGGCAGCGCACAG
>MIBW01000004.1:9475-10365 GCA_001829625.1 Sulfurimonas sp. GWF2_37_8
GAAAGCCCAGATAGAAAAGATTGCCAACAATCCTAATTTTGATTTTGTTGGCGATGATAAAACAGCACAGAACGGCGCACCGATAGTAAACCAAGATTATAATGTAATTGCCGGTAACGGACGGGCAATAGGTTTGATTAAACATTATGAGCTAGGGCAGGGTAAGTACAAGAATGATTTAGTTGCTAACGCAAAACGGTTAGGATTTGATGCTGATGAAATTGGGAAGATGAAAAACCCGGTATTAGTTAGAAGAACAAATGTAAGCAACGAAGAAGCACAACGACTTGGGGCTATTAGCAACCAGGATCAGAAACTTGCACTTGAAGAACGAGAAACTGCAAAAGGGATGGCAACGCGGATTGATGATGCAACGTTCAATAAGATTGCCGATATGTTCAGCAATGCTAAAGGTGATTATGCAAGCATAAGCGATTATCTTGAAGATGTTGGCCCGCAATTGGTGAAAGAACTTATAAAAAGAAATATCATTCCGGAGAATGAGCAGCATTTATTTTATGATTTGAATAGCGGAAAGTTGAATGCTTCTCATAAAGATAAAGTAAAACAGTTACTCACACAATCAGTTTTAGGAGATTCGAGCGCACACTTTGAAAAGATTAGCAATGCAGCATGTGAAGGAATAACAAAAGGACTTGGAGATGTTTTTGCTCTGAAAGGTAAAGAAGGGGATCTTGTACCGAACATAACAGAAGCCGTAAAGCTGCTTAGTAAGTATGAAGCGATGAAAGAAAATTTTAAAAGTCCCGATGATTTTATAAGTCAAGCGGCGAACGATGCGTTTGAACCATTGAGCGCAGACAAAAAAACACTTGCCTTGTTTGATCTGTTTGCGGGCACAAAACCGAATGAGATGAAAGATAGAATCC
>MIBW01000005.1:0-1206 GCA_001829625.1 Sulfurimonas sp. GWF2_37_8
AGAGTATAGAAATAGATTTGCAACGACTTGTTCGAGTCGCCAAAGCACTCAAAATATCCATAGAAGAGTTCAAAAGTTAGATTGTTGCGTCATTGCAAGCGCAGCAGTCTCTTTTTTAGAACTGCTCTGCATCACAAAAAGTCAAATTTTAATAAAAAAAAGTAATTATCCCTTAAATTATCTTTAGCTAAAATTTCGCTCATGAAACGCAGACTCTTTTTGTCAATACTTTTTATCATCGCTACGATTGTCACTGCATTGCATGAGATAAAACATATTGAAAATCACGATAACTCCTCATGCCAAATCTGTATCCTTGATAGTCACTCTGTTGCTGCGGATATTAGTGTTGACTATAAAGAAGCTCCGCTTTACCACTTTGAAGCAATTTCTCCACAAACCCAAATCTTTACTGCGTTTAGTAAAAAAACTACAAACAACGCCAATGCCCCGCCTTTTTTCTCCTAAACTCTAAAATTAAACAACTTTACAAACATAAAAAAATTTATACCTATTTATTGAGGAAAAAAAAATGACAAAAAAAATATTACTATCAAGCGCACTATGCGCAACTCTTGCGTTTGGAGCAGCAGATGTGCTTCCTGTAGAAAAAAGAACTTTTGAGCAGTCAAAGTTTATCCCTGACATCTCTTTGGTTATGGATGCTTCGTATGTGAGCAGAAGTGTGAGCGATGATGAAGTTGTCGGACTTGAAGTTCCAGGCGTAGCACACGGGCTTCTTGGTTCACACTCTCACGGAGACACGTCTCATGCCGTTTACAATGCAAACAACGGCTTTAACCTCAACTATGCGGAACTCGTTCTCTCAAGCTCAGTTGACCCGTTTTTTACCATGGACGGCGTTTTTCACTACTCACCAAACGGTGTTGAAATAGAAGAACTTTTCTTTACCTCTACGGCTCTTGGAAACGGTCTTCGTGCAAAAGGCGGAAAATTTAACTCAAACTTCGGTTACTTAAATGAGCAACACCACCACGCATGGAGTTTTAACGATATGCCTTTAGTTTACGAAACATTTTTAGGTATGCACGGCATCAACGAAACAGGCGCGCAAATCCAGTGGACAGCCCCGATTGAGACTTACTTCATGGTAGGAGCAGAAGTGCTTCAAGGGGACAATGAGCAGATGCTTGGGAACAAAAGCATTCACCTAGATGACTTAAACGCAGCAAACCCACATGTAGA
>MIBW01000005.1:1241-43344 GCA_001829625.1 Sulfurimonas sp. GWF2_37_8
CCTATGCAAAAACTTCTGTTGATATAGGAGACACAACCATTTTAGGCGGCCTCTCTTACGCAAAAGGAAGCTCACGCCTTGACCATACCCAAGATGAAACGGGAGCACACGCATTTAGCGGAGACAGCATACTTTATGGAGCGGACTTAGTTGTGAAACACTTTTTTGATTCATACAGCTCTTTGACTTGGCAAAGTGAATGGCTCAGTAGAAATATGGACGGAACGCAGTACAGCATCGACGATACAACACTTCTTGCCACACCTGTTGCGCTCACAAAAAAACAAAGCGGACTTTACACACAACTTGTTTATGCTTATGACAAAAACTGGAAAACTGGTGTGAGATATGATACTATTTATCAAAACGACATTGAAAAAAGTGCGGGCTTACCTGCGTTTGCACCACAAAACTTAGACAAATACTCGGCTATGGTTGAGTACCACACAAGCGAATTTGCAAGATTTAGATTGCAGTACGACAGAAACAATGCACTTTTCAACGCAGATGATGAACGCCAACAAGTAGACACGATTATGCTACAAGCAAATATCTCTATCGGTGCACACGGAGCCCATAGTTTTTAGTAAAAACGCACGGCGGTCATCTCTTTTGACGCACGGAGATTCCGCATCAAGTGCGGAATGACGGGAGTGTGTTTGGAATGACGGGTTTTTCGTCACCCTGAACTTCGGTTCTCGGGTCTCCGTGGGTAAATACAGTTATTCTTATACAAAAAAAGGACACTTTATGAACAAATTTTACTTTCTTTTTTTACTTCCATTCTCACTTTATGCGCACTTAAATATTGCCGTGAGTTATCCTTTTATTGGCGCAATTACCAAAAGTATTGGCGGGGAACACATTGAGACCGTTGTACTTGCAAAAGGAAACTGGGATCCTCACTTTGTAGTGCCGCGTCCTTCACTCATTGCCAAAATGAGAAACGCCGATGCACTTATCATGAACGGTGCGCAGCTTGAAATCGGCTGGTTGCCTCCGCTTATAAACCGTGCGGCAAATCCAAAAACGCAGCCTAACGCTCCAACATTTTTAAATCTTTCGCACCATGTAGAGCTCATTTTAAAACCAACAAATGTGGACAGAAGCGGTGGTGACGTGCATCCTGATGGCAATCCCCATTTTCACCTTGCTCCTGAAAATATTTTGATTTTAGCCAAAACAATTGAGGAGTTTCTCATCTCAATCGACCAAGAGCACAAAACAATTTATGAAGCCAATTATGCTGCGTTTACTGAAGAATGGAGTAAAAATATAGCGATTTGGAAAACAAAAATGGCTGAAAAAAAAGGCAAAAAAGTTATCCAGTTTCACGACAACTTGGCGTATTTTAATATGACATACGGGCTAGAGAGCATCGGCACAATCGAACCGCTTCCTGGGATTCCGCCAAGTTCTCGCCACACTTTAGCGCTTATAGAACTCATCAAAAAAGAAAACCCGTGCTGCGTTTTGCATGATGTTTACCACTCCACAAAAACAGCTGCGTTTATCGGTGAAAAGACAGGCCTCCCGATAGTCATTATGCCCCACGATGTAGGTGCGCTAGAGAGCATAGAAGATTTAAAATCTTTGTTTGATTATCTCACGGGAGCAATCAAATGATGGACATTTTACTCGTTCCGATACTTCTAGTCGTCATCTTAGTTATGCTGCATTCCTACTTTGGTATGGGCATTCTTAAACGCGGCATTATCTTTACCGACCTAGCCATTGCACAGTTTGCGGCGCTGGGTTCATCTATTAGTCTGGGCTATTTTCATCATGAGTATTTCTACATCTTAACCCTGAGTTTTGCGCTTTTAAGTGCGTTTCTCATTGCTTTTGCCTCACAAAGAGAACTCAAACTCGAAGCTTTTATAGGTATTTTGTACGTTTTAGGTGCTAGCGGCATCATGATGGTTTTGGCAAATTCTGCTGAGGGAATGGAGCATTTCAAGTCTCTTTTAGCAAGTGACATACTTTTTACACCTCTTGATGAAGTACTCAAAAGTGCCCTCATTTACGCCCTTATCTCGTTAGCACTTTGGAAGGTTTACCCAAGACTTACAGGTTTTGTCAAAGAGCTTGCGTTTTTCTCTCTGCTCGCACTCACGGTCACCTCTTCCGTCGCGTTAGCAGGTGTGTTAGTAGTGTTTGTTTTACTTATAGCACCTGCACTTATGGCGACTTCACTCCATCTCAAACGCCCTCTTTTAGGCAGTTTTATCTTTGGCTGGAGCTTTAGCATTGCGGCTATTGTTGCTTCTTACTATTATGATTTGCCAACGGGTTACACCATAGTTTTTTTAGGTGCTTTTCTTAGTGCTTTACTGGTTTTGGTCACTTCCAAAAAAGCTTAACCTGCTCCTCAAGCTTCCTCTTATATAATTCTTTTCACATTATAAGAGGTTTGAAAATTGAACTACCCAAACGAATGGACCCAAAAAGAGTATCTACAGAACAAGGTCAAACTTGAAAAAGAAGGAGTGGCGGTTGTTCTCATCGACACAATCCTCTCCCCGATAGAAAAAGCAGACACGCATACTTACAATCCTTTTGAGTTAAAAAATTATCCCCACGGTAGTGTTTTTGTCTTTTATTGCGACAGCGGAAAGTCCTCTCTTGACCGCTTAGGAGAGTATAAACAAAAGTTTCCAATGATGCACTGTATTTCCCTCAAAGGCGGTAGAGGTTATTGGAGAAAGAATATGATGCTGATGGAAGAAGATGTACTCTAAACATGACAAACTTTTGGCAGAGTTCAGCCTTTGCTTGCATGAAAAACGTTACTACGACGCGCATGAAGCACTTGAAGTCCTATGGTTTCCACGGCGTTTTGAAGATGATGCGCAGGTGTATCTTCTCAAAGGATTTATCAATGCCAGTGTCTCTTTTGAGCTTATCAAACGCGGTCGATATGAGCCAAGTAAACGTGCCTGGAAAAACTATCTCAAATATAGACAACTTCTCTATAAAGTACCCTCTGTTCATGCAAATACTTACCATGCGATAAGCCGTCACCTCGATACGCTTTACAATTTGAAGCAGATTTGATTTAACTGATGTTACATTTTATGGCTATAATTCCACCAAAAAAAGGATTTGTATGGATGCGATAGCCCAAACGCAAGAAGTTGCTCAAGTTGCGGCTACTACTGTAAACAAGTATTCTGATCTTGCTCTTGCATATACGAGCGAATATGGACTCAAACTTTTAGGTGCTTTGCTTATCTTTATTATCGGTAAATGGGTTATAAAAAGAGTGACGAAGGTCATCAGCACATTTATGCACAAAGCAAATGTTGATGAAACGCTCTTAGAGTTTGCTTCAAGCCTTATCTACTTCTTACTTTTGCTTATGGTCATTATGGCGTCACTCAATGCTTTGGGTGTCAACACAACCTCTTTTATCGCTGTTCTTGGTGCTGCTTCTTTGGCTGTGGGTCTTGCACTCAAAGATGCACTCTCCAACATCGGTGCAGCAGTGCTTATCATCGTCTTTCGCCCTTTTGGGATTGGAGATACCATTGATGCAGCTGGAGCAACAGGAAAAGTGATAAAAATTTCTCTTTTCTCTACAACGATAACTCCTGCGGATAATAGAGCTATCATCATCCCAAACTCTGCTATCATCAGTGGCAATATCACAAACTACTCCTCCCAAACGCAGCGCCGTGTGGATCACACTTTTGGCATAGGCTATGGGGATGACCTCAAACTCGCAAAAGAGACGCTCATGGAGATAGTCATGGCAGATGCTCGTGTACTTCTAGAGCCTGCACCTTTTGTTGCTGTGAGCGAACTGGCTGAGAATAGCGTCAACTTCACGGTTCGCTCATGGGTAAAGACGGATGATTATTGGGATGTCTATTTTGATATCACAGAAAAAGTAAAACTTACATTTGATGAGAGAGGGATATCGATTCCTTACCCTCAAATAGATGTACATCAAAAATAAAACTTACAAAGGAAAAAAAATGAAAAAAATCTTACTACTCTCTTTAGCTACAGCATCATTTCTCATGGCTGCTGAAAAGATGGACGCATTTATCAGTCACTCTGAATTAGGGTTCAATAAAACAGACGGAAATACCGATACAACTACCCTCAACCTTGATGCAAAAGCAGAAAAAAATTGGGGCAGACACGCAGCAATCGCTTCTATAGATGGGCAGTACGCAAAAAACAAAGGAGTAGAATCCAAAAATAAATTTGTAGCGGAACTCAACTATGATTATGTGCTCACACATGAGCTTTCACTCAATTATCTTGCGGGATATAAAGATGACAAATTCTCGCGTTTTGACTACCAAATATACACCGGACCAGGTGCGAAATACCTTGTTTTTAAAGATGATATCCATAATCTCACCTTAGATGGAAACTTACTCTATGCAAAAGACGCTATCGCGACTGTAAACTACGACGGTGCGGGTGATATTATCGAATATCCAAATCCAGACAATACTGCGACAGTTACTTCAACTCCAAGCTATACTGAAAGTTACGCCGCTTACAGACTTAGAGGCGTTTATGAGAGACAACTTTTAGAAAACCTCAAATTTGGACAGGAACTCAGTTATAGAAGTTCATTCAAAGATCAGGGGAACTTCTTTATCTACTCCAAAACAGGTCTCTCAACGAAACTCTCTACACTTTTCTCAGCAGGTATGAGCTATAAAGTGGATTATGTCAATCTTCCAGGGGACAAAGAAAAAGCCGATACGACACTTACTGCCAATCTTATTATGGATTATTAAGCGAGGAGAATTTACTCCTTATTAAAGCGGTTTACACCGCTTCTACTCCATAGCGTGATAAAAACAAAAGCCACAAAAGCCACAAACGCAGCCACCAAAAAGATACTCTGGGGAAAATAATCATACAAATATCCAAAACCAAGCGCGCCCAAAAGTCCGCCAAAACCATAGGTAACTCCTGAAAAGAACTGCTGCGCGAGAACTTTATTGGCATAAATCTGGTGTAGATAACTTATAGAAGCAGAGTAAAAAAGGGCAAAACTCAGGGCATGAAGTGACTGGGTAAAAAAGAGAACTTCAAGGTTTGTCGGATAGAGATAGACCAAAAACCATCGTACAACCGCGGATAATGTGGTAATCTGCAACAACAAAACAAGATTAAAACGCAGCAAACGACCTTGAAAAAAAAGCATCAAAATCTCTACTAAAACACCAAAAGTCCAGAGATAGATAGTCATATCCAAAGTGAGACCGTGATCTGTCTCATAGATAGTAAAGAAGTTGTAAAACGCACCAAAACTCACCTGCATGAGCATAAGAGCTACCCACAATTTATAATCACTAATGACGGCAATATCGTTGGGAAGTGTCTCTCTTTTCTGAGCGTTTTTATGGACATCTTTGGCTATAAAAAAGGCCAAGAGTGCAGTCAAAAAGACAAAACTCATCATATAGTAGAGTGCGATTTGTGGTGAAGTGAGGAACTTAACTAGCAAAAGTGCTACGAAAACGAATCCTATAGAGCCATAAAGGCGTACCTTTCCATATCCCTCTTTTTTGACTACCTCAAGAGCGATGACTTCAACATAAGGAAGTATCAAACTCATCCCTACGCTCAGCATGACATTGGAGAAAAAAAGTCCCCAAAAGTTATAGAGCATGAGATAAAACGCAACAGAACTTAGAAACATGATGGCAAGTGCAGCGTTAAATCTTTGGAAGTTCAGCTCCAAACCTTTCGTAAACGCAAAAGGAAGCAAAAAACGCACTAAAGGTGCAGCTGCGAAGATAATACCTATCTCACTGCCGCTATAACCCACCATCATGAGCACTTTAGGCATAAATATAATATATATCCCAACAATACCAAAATAAAAAAAATAAAAAATGGCTAAAAGAATCTGCATGAGCAATTATAGCACTGAACTAGAAGAGAGTTTTTGTCAAACCTGGATTTTAGGTCAGATTCACGATGATGCAGAGTTGAATATTTCGTTAATTTAAATCCTAAAGAAATATTTTTCAGCTTCTATTTTTTCACTATCTAGCATAAAATAATTTTTAATTTAAGTCCGAATCTGCCCAGTATTTTGTCCCTTGTATCGTCGCCTGAAGTGCCAAACCGTTTTGGGTAAGTTTGTAGATACGTACACCAGGAGCGACCGTCACGGCTGCGTTTAGCGCTCCACCGTCTGCGCCTGCTTTTGCCGCGGCATCAGCTTGTGCGTTTGCTTCCCAGCCTTGTTCTATGAAGTAATCAAATGCTTTTTTATCTTCAAAAAGAAAGATGATACGAAAATCTTTGACACCCAGACCAAATCCAAGACCGCCAGAAGCCATATTCATATAAATGGTTTTGCCACTGCCGTTTACTTTGGCAAGACCTTTGCCGCCTTCTGCAGAGAAGAATAATGCGTTGATACCGAGGTTGCTAAAAGTGGCATAACCATAAGACCTTGCAATCATCTCTTTTGCCTCAGGAGCGTATTTATACAAAAGCCAAAGAGTTTCCTGACTTGCTTCTTTGCGTTCACTTCGGAGTTTCTCTGGACTTTGACCCGACCAAAATCCCGAAAACATAAACATGGCAAGCAGCAGTGCCGCGATAATACTAATTTGTTTCATTTTAACTCCTTTTCTATTGTCTCAATAGTAACACTTTTTTCTATATGTGAAGCAAACTCATCGATGATTTTTTGTTTATACTCTGCAAAATCATAACCTTTATAGTTTGGATTGATACTGCGAAAGAGTTTTGTACGAAATCTATTATTGTCAAATATCCCATGGACTATCGTTGCATAAAGATTTCTTTTTTTGACAAAAAGCTCTTTAATGATGGCATTATGTATCTCGTAGCCTTGAATTTTGTACCCAAAAAGAGAGTAGAGTCCTTTTTTAGTGATAGTTTTTTTGCCAAAAATGACCTCTGCGTTTATGCGACCGAGACCTTGTATTTTTTTATACGCTGATTCGACGTTGTTTGGATCGAGTATCTGCTCATGAAGCATCTCATAACCACCGCTGATGGCTACGAGTTTTTGTTCTTTGGATGTGAGGATATTTTTGAAACCGTTTTCGATAAGCCACTCTAAATCATCCACAACCATCTTGCTCCCAGGCAAGATAAGCAAGTCACACAAAGAAGCTTCATGTAGGTTGTTGATAAAACGCAGCTCTATCTCTTTATCTGCCAAAAGCGGTTCAAAGTCCGTAATATTGCTGATGTTTGGCAGTTTTATAACACCCACGGTGATGATACTCTCTTTGGTATTTTGAGGAGAAGCGAGCATCGACTCTATCGTGTCAAAGCCAAGATTAAGCTCTTTGTGAGGTATGACACCCAGTACACGCATACCAAAAAGCTGTTCGATGATCTGCACGCCCTCGTCAAACTCAGCGATATCATTTTGAAATTTATCCACGATAACACCGATAACATCTTGTCTGAGTTTTTTTGGCAAGAGTTTATAAACGCCATAGATAGAGGAAAAAAGTGAGCCGTCTTCTACCCCCGTTACGAGAATAATCTTCGTTTTAAACTCTTGCGCGATATAGATGTTAGAGAGGTCTCGTTTCATAAAACTTTGCTCAACAGGGTTTCCCGCTCCCTCTGCTACGATACATTCATACTTTTTTGAGAGTTTGACAAAAGCATCTTTGACAAAAGGTTTGAGCATCTGCGTATCTTTGTAGCAACTCCAGATATCCTTTTTGCCACTGCTTTTACCATGAATGATAAGATCGGTTTTTGTGGGGGATTCTACTTTGAGAAGGACAGGATTCATCAAAAATGAACTTTTGATACCTATCGCTTCTGCGGCAAAGCACTGTGGTATCGCCATCTCTGCGCCATCATCACTTACCTGTGAATTTTTGGAGGTGCTTTGCGCCTTAAAAGGAGCGACATTGTAGCCGCGTTTGTGAAGGATATAGGTGAGTGCAAACGCAATACTGGACTTGCCCTCATCATTGCTTGTGCCAAAAATACTAAGTGATCTCAAACTTCACGACTCCTTGTGATAACGCTTTAGTAGAAAGTTCTTTTTTTCTAAAGCAAAAAGTGTACTCACTGGAGCTTTTACTGAGATAATGGATAACTCTTTTAGTTGTTAAGATACAAAAGAATTTTGCAAAACGCAAGAGACTGCCGCGCTACGCTCGCAGTGACGGAGTGTTGTTACTGTGAGGTTTTTTAAAGAAACTTTTTCGCTTTGCAAAAAGCGCTTCGCTTGTTTTTGTAGCTTTAGGGGGTGCATAACATCAGTTATTGATTGAAACCAACCCTTTTATTTTTTTATAAAAATAGTTAAAACTTGGAGATTTATTGTTGTTAATATCCATCCGTGGAGTGATCTTACTCGCCCAATTGCATTTTTCTGCTCCTATGACACTATAAGGATGTTTTTTTAAGGCTGAAGAACCTTTCGGATAGATTGCATTTGCAAGAGTTTCCCAAGTTCCACAAATACTGTCATTTGTGTAGGTTGTTAAAATATCTGATTTAGCAGAGGGATAAGCATCTTTTATAGCATTGGTATCACCCAGCAACCATGCTTCACCCTCTTCAATTGCAAGGCAAAACAAGGTATTCGGCTTTTGAGTACAGTTCTCTAAAATAACTACTAATTCTTGTTTAAAGTCTATTAAACATTTTGAATCTAAATCAACTATGACTATAACCACTGCTTGATATGTTTCTCCATAACTAGCATGTGTTCGTCCAAATCCTGCTAACAATCTTGGCAATTGATTTAATAACACTCTTTTACTAGGGTCAATGGTTTGATTTAAATCTTTCGGTATATGCCCTACGCCTTTGTATTTATGTATTTTAAATGTGTCATCTGAAGAAATCATTTTAGGCAATAACTCTTGCAACATTATTTCGCCAGATTGATCTTCTATTAGTATCTCAAAAAACATTTATGTAACTTTTAAGTCCAAATAATCACTATACCATAGTGAACCAAGAGGGATACCTTCTGCAACCAAATTTACCAATAAACCATCATCACTTGCTCTTCTTATATTAGAAAATCCATTATCATTTTTATCTAAAATCCATACTTCGTTTGGTTGCAGAGCATCTACAAAATACGGTTGATGTGTAGTGACAAATATTTGTGAGCCTCCTTTTTTCCCTGTTGCATGTTGACGGAACTCACTGGCAAGAGTTTCAAGTAGCTTGTGGTATAAACCATTCTCTGGCTCTTCAATACAGAGAAACTGCGGTGGACTAGGATCTTCTAGCAGTAACAAATAAGCAAAAACTTTTAATGTTCCATCTGACATTTTTTGTGCATAAAAAGGATCTTGAAATCCTTTATTATTAAACCTTAATAACAATCTTCCATCATTTGTTCTTTCTGTATCAATATGCTCAATACCTGGTATTTTATTGGCAATTTTATTAAGTATATTTTGAAATTTTGTTTTATGTTCTCTTTCCATATATTGGACAACATTTCCTAAATTATCCCCATGCATATTTAGATGTTTTTGTGGTCCGGACAAGGGAAGACTTCTAGCAGCATCAGGCGTAAAATAACTTAAATACCAATTTTCAATAAATTCCCTAAAAGAGGAAATTCTCGGGTGTTCCGTCAAAGTTCCTAAAATAGCTATTCCTAATCTTCTTTTATCGGAAAGCTCCACTAATTCCGTTGTCGTACTTTCTACTTGTGAAAAACTTGCCAATAAGTTTTCTATTGGTGTTTCAAAATCATCATTTGTGATTTTTAAACCTTCTAACTCTCCCTTCCATACAGCTCCACGCCCTTCATTAAGCAATAAAAAAGAAAAAGGACGACCCCTATCTTGCCCTGCACGTCTTTGGCGTAAGCGCTCTGATTTTACATATGGACGTTCATAATCATCCAAATCAATAGAAAGTTCATATGTAATAGGTCTTGACTTATAATCTTCTCTATAGTACACGTGAAACTCTATTGGTTCATTTGAACCTTGAGATCTCATTTTGTGAAAACCGCCCCGACCATTCATATCACAAGCTTCTTCTACTCCAAACTTCAAACAATCCGATAAAAATCCAAAAACGTCAAATAAAGTGCTTTTACCAACACCATTCTTACCTATAACTGCAGTTAAAGGTGTTAATTCTTCTTTCCCTTGAGTATTCCACAATTTACCCATTGTAATGTCTTTTAAGGTTCCAAAATTTTTAACACTAAATCCTTGAATTTTCGCCATTTTATTGTCCTAAATCAGCTAATATAGCTTATTTTTCTGTAAGTAAATTTATGCTTTTGACAATTTACAAAATCAAAAATTATATAAACATAAAAGTATTCATTTAAATAAGTGTTGAGTATAGCGAAGTTTTTGTCAATTTTTGTTTTTTAATCTATAAAATACTCCTCAAAACTCTATTTTAATAAGTTCTTCTTTTGTCAGGTATTGCACTCATGTCATCTCTTTAGTCATTACTGTATTTGAATATTGTGGAAACATTTATCCATTATCTTCTGCCACTCTATATCAAAACATTTGCTGATAAACTCTTCGCTGTGAGGTACTAAGCAGGCGGTGCAGTCTTGATGGAGGGCGTTTTGAGAAATAAATTTTTTGCCTTCTTTTGCGTTTATGGCACAAAAACTGTATTCGGTTTTCTCTTCTATGTTTGTTGTAGAGTTGTCATCAAATCTAAAGTGAGGGCAGGCGCAGAGGTAGCAGTTGAGAGTTTCTACATCATGGCATTTTTTGTCCTCTTGATATAAAAGACAAAACTCTCTCTCATGGAGCACCATGTTGTCAAAATCAAAATAATCAATGATTTGTTTTTTATTCATTCCCCGCTCATGGAGCTTCGCAACTATAGTTGTATGTTTTATACTGTGGGAGTCAAACCACTCTTTGTATGTCATCATGAGCGCCTTATCGTTTTACTTTGGTGGCTTATTCCTATCTAAAGCAAAAAATGTACACATCTTTTGTGAAGTGACTTTATATTTTTTTGCTCAATGCTTCTATATGTTCATTGTCGCCAATTACAACTAAAATATCTCCTGTTTCGATCAAATCGTTCTTCTCAAAAGAGGTGTACCATACTCCTTGATGTTTATAAGCTATCGGTTTGACTTTAAATTCGGACTCAAAAATAGGAGAAAGGACGGAAACTCCTATCCAAAAAGAAGGAATGCTTAATTTGGCAATTTTCATTGTGATGGAGAGGTCGATGGTCTCATAATGCATATTTTCAAGCATACCCTTGACAAGTTTTTTAGCCGATTCCATCTCTGGGTAGATCACTTTCGCGGCACCTAGTTTGGCAAGTATTTGACCGTGTATTGTAGTGATAGCTTTGGCTACAACGGTTGCAACGCCTAGTTCTTTGAGTGCCATTACTGTTAAAATACTTGCTTCGATATTTTCACCGATACTTACAACAGCAGTATTTACATTGGCAATACCTGCTTCTCGAAGTGCCCGTATATCGGTTGAATCAAGAACGATGGCATCTTGAACAAATTCATTGATTTCTCGTATCTGTTCCTCGTTTTGATCTACCGCAATCACACTAATGCCCTGTTGTGCTAATCCTTTTGCAACATGAAACCCAAACTTTCCTAAACCTATAACTGCAAAACTATTCATAATACAATTTTCCCCTCTGCATATTTAATACGGCTTTGAACCGCTTTTCCCACAATAAGTACGGTAAACGCAAAAACACCAATCCGCCCCATAAACATAAGTAAAATGATATTTACTTTTCCCCAATCACTAAAAAGCGCACTGTAACTCAAACTTCCGCCATTACCAGTAGAGAGCCCGACCGTTCCAAAAGCGGAACAAGCCTCAAAAAGAATCCGTAAAAAAGGCAAACTCTCAAGTTCACTTAGTAAAATAGTTGATGCTACAACATAAACAGAAGCGATAAAGATAATCGCATATGCTTTGTTGATTTGATAAGGTGCTATTGATCTGCGAAAAATATGAACATGCGTATCGCCTCTTAGTGTGTACCAAAGCCCAATCATAGCTAGTGCGAACGCCGTGATTTTAATCCCACCTGCAGTACCGCCCGGTGCACCCCCAATCATCATAAAAAATGTAGAAAAGAAGAGGTTAGCATCGCTTAGAGTGGAGAGATCAATCGAATTAAATCCCGCAGTCCGATAATTTACCGAAGCAAACCATGCCGCTAATAATTTTTCATCTAGCGATAAATCTTTAAACGCATTGTTCCACTCAAGTGATAGCAGCAGTATCATGCCTGCCAAAATCAGGAAAACTGTCATAACCAATACAATTTTTGTATGTGTGGAGAGACGTACTATCTCTTTTGTTTTGAAATGGTAGAGTTCAATGAGCACTAAGTATCCCAAACCACCGAGAATTATTAAAATTGGAATGGTAAAGTTGATAATAAAATCTTTTTGATATCCCATCATATTGTCGCTAAAGAGAGAAAAACCTGCATTGTTAAAAGCAGAAATTGAATGGAAGATACCATACCAGAGAGCTTTTTCAATGGGCATATCCATCCAAAATCGGAATGTAAGGATAATTATTCCTAATGCCTCAATAATAAAAATAGAACTAAAGACAATTTTTAAAAATCTTACAATTCCATCTATACCAGGATAATTCAAGGACTCTTGAAGGATGAGGCGATCTCTATGAGCAATTTTTTTATGTCGCATAACGGCTAAAAAAGTTACAGCAGTCATATAACCAAGCCCGCCTATTTGAATGAGTAACATAATAATAAGCTGTCCTGTGGATGTAAAATCAATAGGCGTATCTTTAACAATCAATCCTGTGACGCAGACCGCAGAAGTGGAGGTAAAAAATGCGTCGATAAAACGCAGCTCTCCATGGTGGGAAAAGGGCAGCATAAGTGCAAATGTTCCAACAAATATAAGTCCTATAAAGCTATAAACGATAAGTCTGAGTTCTAATGTATGTATGACTATTCCTTTGAGATAGAATCATTTTGGCAGTAAAATCGATAACCGACACCCATTTGTGTGATGATATATTGCGGTCGGGAAGGGTCATTTTCGATTTTTTTTCGTAGGGAATTTACAAATGTACGCAAATAATGCATCTCATGCTGATAACCGACACCCCAAACTTCTTTAAGAATACGTGAATGTGTTACAACCTGATTTGGATGGAGCATAAAGTATTTGAGTAAATTAAATTCAGTAGGCGTGAGCTTCAAAATAGTCTCATTTTTTGAAACGATAAGAGTTTCAATTTGTAGAACAAGCTCCCCGCAAACAATATGCTGTTGCGATGGAATAATTCCAAGCAAACGACGCTGTGCGGAACGAATCCGCGCAGAGAGTTCTATGCCTGAAAATGGTTTGAGCACATAGTCGTCTGCACCCGTATCAAGAGCTGCAACAATCTCTTGTTCGGCATGTCGGGCTGAGATGACGATAATAGGAGTCATCGCTTGAGAGCGCACATTTTTAATAAGCGTTTTGCCGTCTCCATCAGGAAGCCCGAGATCCAGAAGTATGATATCGGGATTATTTACTTGAAATAGACGATAGGCACTTTTAAGATTTTCAGCTATGACACATCCGTATCCATCCTGAGTCAAAGTAAATTGAAGCATTTTACTAATTCCTGGATCATCTTCCACAATAAGAATTAAATCTTTTGTTTTCATGATTGTTCCTGATAGACCATATTGTGGGACTTCTCAATAGGAAAAATTGTTTTGATAGAAATCCCGTCCTTATCGTTAAAAGCTTGAATTTTTCCATGATGTGCCTGTACGATTTCTTTGCAAATCGCTAATCCGATGCCACTTCCTTTGATATCGGCTGTTGTATCAAGACGATAAAAGCGTTCAAACATATTATACAAATCATCTTTAGAAAGCGGCGAACTTTGGTTGAAAACTGTTATACATATACTTGATGGGAGTAAAACAACGCTAATGAGAATTTTTGTATTTGATGAAGAAGAATATTTCATAGCATTGTCAACTAAATTTACAATCAGTCGTGTTAGCAAAGCTTCGTCTCCCCAGTATAGAGGAATATTAGGGTCGATGTTGATTTGGATTTTTGTCGCATCGAGATCAAACTCTTGAAGAGCAATACCTATAATGTCTTGCATATCACACCATTGATAGTATAAAAATGTTTTGGAATTTTGGATTCTTGCACTGTCGAGTAAGGTAGAAATCAAACGATTCATCTGTTGTCCGGATTGTTTGATTTGATGCACTATTTCTTCTCTGTCTGAGTCTAAAAGAGTCTGTTTTTTCAGCAAAATAGAGGTGTTCCCAAGTATAGAAGCCAAAGGTGTTTTGAGGTCATGTGACAAGGTGTTGAGTAGAATGTCTTTAATAGCCGTAACGCGAAGTCGCATCGCTTGAGCGGTAATAATATAGCCAGCCACATAAAAAAGAATAAAACTCCAAACATACAGCAAATCATGTACGGTAAAACTATAAGTCGGAGGAACATAGAGTAAATCAAATAAAACCACAGAGATAGTTGAAACAATCATTGTCGCTTTCATATCGCCTTCTAGTGCAATGACTAAGATAGGTATAAGATGCATCAACGCAATATTAATCATGCCCAACAAATCCATAAAAAGAATACCAAAAAAGGTGATGACTACTTGTAAAAAAAGAGGAATGAGATAGTGCTTATATTTAAGAAAACTCATTTATTTATCGTTGCAGCCAATCTAATTAAAATAGCGATTATTAAGCCAAAAATGACAACAATTTCGCCAATCACAACCCATACATTATCAATCATACTGCTCATCCTTTTCTCTTAAAGAGAGCAATTATAACAGCATACTTATCAAGAACTTGTCAAGATTTCACTTGAAATCATTTTGTTCTTTTAAAAGATTTGAGAAGATAAAAGATGATAAAAAGTTCCATACAAAAAAGAAAATAATGGATCTCATAAACTTGTATCTGTTTGTCTGTGATGCCAAAGAAAAGCTCCAAAGATTCGTAAAACCCCCATGCGATAAACATTCCTGCAAGATAGCCTTTTTGTTTGACAACATCGACAAAGGTAATGGGCTGCGTTTTGCGTAAAAAAAGCGTCTCCGCACGCACAAGGTAAGAGCCAAAAGTAAAAGCGAGCTGATACCCGCAATAAAAAACAAAGGCACTTGTGTAGCTGTAGGAGGCTAGTAAAAAATAGCCGATAACAGCGAGTAAAATCAACTCGACAAAAAGCGATATTTTGAAAAAATATTCGATATTCATGATTTTGTAATAGAATTTGGCGATAAGTAACATCCCAAACGCAAGAGCGATACCGCCGAGACTATAGACACGTGGCTCAAGTGGCGCGTAAAGTGCAAAGATGCTTCCTACGCTGATGCCTACAAAAAGTGAATTATAAAATTTGTACTTCAAAAACTCACGGATATTGAGTTTGAGATTTGACTTCAAATGGCACTCTTTTTTATCTCTAGTCTGTCATACATGAGCAACATATTTTTGTACTCTTGATGCAGTGAGACATCGATAAGAAACGCTTCTCCGTCAATGAAAGAGAGGGCTTTATCTACTTTTTCTTTGCTAAAGAGTGCGTGTAAACCCTCTTCAAAATCTTCAAAAAGAAGATCTGCTTCATCCATACGCAGTAGCTCAAGCACTACATGAGCCAGAGGATGTTTAGTAAATTCGAGTAGTTCTCGCACCTCGTCATTGTTGCCGCAAAGCATATGTATCTGCGCCTTAAACTCTAGCATGGTGAAGTTGTGCTCAAATATCACGCCGAGATATTTTTCCATATTTAGAGACTCTTCAAGTGTCTCTATCTCTGTGAGGATATCCTCAGGGTCGTATTTTGTGAAGTTTAACACCATATCACGGATGCGTTTCGGGGTGTTTTTGTTGTTATAGATGAGGTCTTCTACGGGGTAAATTTCGCTCATGTTTGGCACTATTATTTGGCAAGAGTAGAAACCTAGATAGTTATATTCACGAAGATAAATCTCTCTGCCAAGATTTTTGGCAATTTCAAATAAGAACGTATGCTCATCCGCTGTGCAAGTGCCTTTGTAGCTCCATGGCGCAAGCTCAAAACTTTTTTTTGCACTCAAAAAATGAAACCCGAGTTTGCCGTTGGAGTCGATAAAATGTGACTCAAGGTTGAAGTTATCTGCGACAAGTGAGAGATCAAAAGTAGGAGTCTCAAAACTCTCAAGATTTTCAAGTCCGCGTCCTTGCATAAGCTCCGTCATCGTTCTCTCTAAAGAGACTTCAAGGATAGGATGCGCACCAAATGAGACGAATAGTGTTGCGTTTTTTGGATTGATAAGGGAGATGGCTGTGACGGGAAATCTGCCGCCCAAAGAGGCATCAAGCACTTCTACGATATAGCCTAGAGAACGCAGGGTTTGGATATCGCATGAGAGTTTTGTAAATGATGCTATCAACTCAGGTGGAAAATTTGGAAGTGCGTAGCCATTTTTGATAATCTCTATTTTTGCATAACGCTCATAAATTTCACTTAAAGCCTGCACTTGCGCCTCTTGCGGGGTATTTCCCGTTGCTAGTCCATTACTCACATAAAGATTGGAGAGGATATTGAGCGGGAAATACACCTGCGTTTTGTCGGATTGTTTGATAAAAGGCAAAGCGACTATTTTCTCCTCATAGTCGCTGTTAAAGTCCACAAAATCCTCATGCATGAGCTCTGCGTTTGGGTCGTAAAAAGCGCGTAATTCATCGCAAAGGTATTGCTCATCAAAGCCAAACGCAACGGCATCAGGATAATATTTGCGCTCTGGAAGATGAAAATCTATAAAAAAATTGTTCGTCTGCAGGCGTTCGATATATTCACCAAGCGCACTTGCCCTTGAAGCTTCAGAGAGTGTTCCTTTGCCGTTTGAGTAGATGTGTCGTGGGGCTTCTTTGGAGGCTAAGTTGACAGAAAAACAGTTTGTAAGCGGATGTTTTTCCTCTGCAAAAATCACTTCACACCCGACTGCTTCAAGAACTGCGTGCATTTTTGTCAGAGAGATTTCCAGAGGAGCGTCTTTTGATAGGAGTTGCATAGGGGTTCACTTTATTGTTTTTCGTAGCATAACATAAAATGTGAACTGTTTTAACTCAAGTTAAATTATAAGAAGAGTAAGATGCATATATATAGAGAGGAAAAAATCTATGAAATTTATTTTATTTTTATTGGTTATGTGGGCATCTCTTTTCGCACAAGAAAAAGTTGTTTTACAGCTCAAATGGTTACACCAGTTTCAGTTTGCAGGGTATTATGCAGCGCTTGAGAAGGGTTTTTACAAAGAAGTCGGGCTTGATGTAGAGATACGCGAGCGGGATTTAGGAAAAAATAATATCGCGCAGGTGATAAATGGTGAAGTGGACTACAGTATCGCCGATGCCATTTTATTTTTGTATAAAGCGAAAAATGAACCGATAGTGGTTGTCGCCCCGATTTTCCAACACTCCCCAAATATGCTTATGACACTCAAAGAGAGCGGACTAGACAGCCCTTATAAGTTAGAGAACAAAAATGTGATTTTTTATAGAAAAGATGTTGATGGATTTGGTATCCTTGGGATGTTTAAGAGTCTCAAAATTGAACCTTTTTTATCGCGCATCAAAGAAGAGACGACACATACATATTTAGCAGAGAAAAAAACAGATGCTTATGCTGTATATGTGAGTAACGAACCATTTTATATGAAGCAAATGGGTGTGGATATCAACCTTATAAATCCTGCCAACTACGGTTTTGACCTTTATGGCGATATGCTTTTTACAAGTACAAAAGAGGCGCAGGAACATCCTCAGAGGGTACAAAAGTTTAAAGAAGCAAGTCTCAAAGGGTGGCTTTATGCACTTGAGCATAAGGATGAAATCGTTGCTTTGATACAAGCGAAGTACGCCAAAGAAAAATCTCTTGAACATCTGCGTTATGAAGCTGACGCGCTTGAGCAGATGATACAGCACAAAGCTATTCCAATAGGTACGCTTGATATGGGGAGGGTGCAATACACTCTGGATATGTTCGCAAAATACGGACTTATAGAAAATAGTGTCCCTATAGAAGAGTATATTTTTAACCCAACCGAAAAATCTCAAACAAGTAAAAATCTCCTTAGCAAAGAAGAAAAAGCCTATCTAAGAGATAAAAAAGTGCTGAAGCTTTGTATTGATCCTAGTTGGATGCCTTTTGAGCAAAATTTCAATGGTGAGCACATTGGCATGAGTGCAGAGTATATAGAGATAATCGAAAAACTTATCCAAACCCCTATCGAGATGGTTCCTACGCAAACATGGAGTGAGTCTCTTGCGTTTGGCAAAGAGAGAAAATGTGACTTTTTCTCCCTGCTCATGGCAACAGAGGAGAGGAAAAAATATCTGAATTTTACGCAGCCTTATCTCAAAGTGCCTTTGGTTATCGTCACAGACTTTAGTGAACTTTTTGTGGAGGATATCTCTAAAGTCAAAGGGAGAAGGATAGGTATTGTCAAAGGGTACGCTTTTAAAGAGATACTGTTACAAAAATATCCCGATATCAATATCGTAGATGTAGAAAATATACATGATGGACTTGAAAAGGTTTATAACAAAGAGCTTTTTGGTTTTGTAGATACTTTGGCGACTACGGGATACCATATCCAAAAAGAGTATATCGGGCAGCTTAAAATAGCGGGCAAATTTGATGAAACCTGGAATCTTGCTATAGGGATGCGCAATGATGAACCGCTGCTCAAAGATATTTTTGATAAGGTTATAGCACAGATATCACAAGAGCAAAAACAGAGGATTTTAAACAACTGGGTCTCTGTAAACTACGATGAAGCAGCAAACTACACCCTCATTTTACGATGGTTTGGTGGCATTTTGCTTGTGTTTAGTATCATTTTATCGCTGGTGCTTTTTGTCAACAGAAGACTTGCCAAAGAGATACAAAGCCGTAAAATCATAGAAAAAAAACTCGAAGAGATGAGTATCACAGACGCACTGACATCACTCTACAACAGACGCTATTTCAATGAGATGTTTTCAAGGCTTATCAATAGCGCAAAACGCGATAATACGACAATTTGTTTTGCGATTTTGGATATTGATTATTTTAAGCAGTATAACGATACTTATGGGCATATAGGTGGCGATGAGGCTTTGAAGAAGATTGCACAGGTGCTACGTGACTCTATGCAAAGGGCGGATGATTACTCTTTTAGACTTGGCGGTGAAGAGTTTGGAATCTTATTTAAAGGAGTTGATGCGACAACAGCTCAAAAATTTGTCAATGAGATACGAGAAAAAATCGAATCCATGCAGATCCAACACAAAACTTCTTCCGTCTGCCCATACCTCACAGCATCTTTGGGTCTTGTTGTAAGAGATGCAAAAGATGTAAAAAAATGCGAAGATCTCTACAAAGAAGCTGATGAGCTTCTCTATAAAGCCAAAGCAGGCGGGAGAAATAGGGTTGAGAGTAATCTAGAACTTTAGTTTCAATCCTGCTAAAACAGTTCTTGAAAAATTTACAGGATAGATGGCGTTATCTCTAATCCATAATCCATTGCTTTGGTCGAACAGGTTGTTGATTTTAGCGAAATATTCATAGTTCTCTTTTGCGTAAGTAGCAGAGATATCTGTTGTATTGTATGCATCTTGCGTTTGAGCAAAATTGTTTGCAAAGTCATCTGCTGCATATGCTTCTGAACGGTAAGTCTGCGCGAGCGCGAGTGTTGTGTATCGTGTAGGAAGATAGCTCAGTGTTGCTTTGATGCTATGGTCACTTACCCCTGGAAGTTTATTGCCAGCATAATCATCTGTTCCTTCTTTTTCATTATCGATTATGGCTTGAACATAGTTATAGTGCAACACTACATTATAAGCATCCGTAATAAGCCATTTGTCATAAATATCCACACCATATTTGTGTGACTTGTCTATGTTCGTATTTGTTCCAAAGTCACCCACATAAGCTTTATAGAGATAGATTTCATCTTTGAGGTCTATGTAATATGCAGAAACTTTAAATTTGTTTTGTGGCAGGAAATAGTTGAATCCAAGTGTGTAGCTATCCGTTTTCATAGGTTCTATAAAATCACTGAAGCCTGTGGTGATAACTGGCCAAGCAGAGTAATCCGCAATAAAAAAAGAGTCTATGTTCGGTGCTTGATACGCATGAGCATAGTTGATAAAAAGAGATTTTTCTTTATCGAGTGTGTAGTTGTAGCCTAGTTCAGCTCCTTGAAGAGAGTTGTCTTGTGCCAAATCACTTGTATCGTCTTTGTAGTTATAGTGAACTTTTTCATAGCGGTAACCAGCTTTAAAAGTGTTTTGACCTAAGTAAAACTCACTCATCGCAAACGCAGCGGAGTTATTTTTTGTCGTAGTATTTGAGGATGTTTTTCTCTCTCCATTGAAGCCATCATACCCTACACTAAGTGAAAGTGCTTCCGTGATGTAATCCAAAGAAGTTTTGAGAGAGTTGTATGTATAGTGAGACGGACCAGAATAGGAAGGGATATAGTCACTTTTTTTTCTTTCATTGTTTGCATCTAATTTCAAACTAAGTTCGTCTGTGATGGTATATGTGATACCTGCGTTTAGGAGATTCGTGTCAAATACTTGATTGGAGGTATAGCCAGCAAATTGAGCAGGATTCTCTTCATACTGTTTCAAGGACATAACTCCGCCGTATAAAACATCTGTTCTTGCAAAATTTGCTCCAGCTCTAAGTTCGAGTTTGTCCGTTGGTGCATACGAGATATCTATCCCTCCTGTTGTGAGAGAATTTTTATCCAGATTGCCATCGGCATCTATATTTTTTATGCCACCGTGTCTTCTTGTTTCTCCATATGTAGCTATAGAAAATTTCTCTTCGCTGTGCCCAAGATAAAAAGAACCGTCATACGTTTTATAGTTACCCGCATAAAAAGTGAGTACGCCATCACTGTTTTTCTTTGTAATGATATTGATTACTCCTGCGTTTGCCCCGTCACCTCGGAGTACAATAGCGCTTGATTTGATAATTTCTATTCGCTCTATCGATGTCGGCGTAATGGTTGCAAGAAGTTGCGGTACATTGTCTATGTTGTTGAGTTTTCGACCGTTGAGAGTTATAACGATATTTTGATTGCCGTTGCTTGTTCCATATCCATGTATGTCAATGAGTTGGGTAAATGGATTTCCGTAGCTTGGCATGGTTGTGAGAGAAGTTTGTGTATTTAAAAACTCATACACATTTTGCACATGAGCGTTTTCTATATCTTTTTGTGTGTAAATTTCTATGGCGTCGGTTGATTTGAGCTCATCTGTTATGATGGCAGTAGATGTCACTACAAGGGGTTCAAGTGTTATTTTTTCATTCGCCTGAAGTTGGCTCAAAAGAGCGACTGAGATAAGTGATAATTGTATTGTTTTTTTCATAGTTTAATTTTCCTAATAATTTTTTTTGACACACTGAGATTCCGTATCAAGTACGGAATGACGGCTTGTTGCGTTTGGAGTGACGGTATGGTGGTGAAATGGCGTTGTTGAGACTTTTAAAGTAGTTAAAAAAAAGTTTTTGGGTGAAATAAAGCTTGAGGGTTTTGCGTGTTTTTTTGAAAAAATAACAGTTGCAATGGCAAGGTTTGAGAGAGAACTCTAGTGGGCAGAGAATGGCGAGTTCTTCGATCTCTTCTTCTGCTTCGAGTTCTTCAGATTTGTAGGTGAGTGTATGAAAACTTTGCACACGTACAGCGGTTGCGTTTATGGTTATTTGCCCAACAGTTGCGGTGATTGCGTTTAGGGTAAAATAGTTTTTACCAAAACCTTTAGGCAGTTTCATTGTTCTCTTTCGTAAAAATTTTGCGAATTATAGCGAAAAAAATGCTACACCTATTTTTGGCTATCAAAATATTTCAACCCTCACCGCGCTATGGTTGTAGTCTGGTTCAAGAGATTCTTTGTCTAAAAGGTCGTTGGTGAGGTAGTTTATTTCACGGTTACTTATGGGGATAAAGATATTTTTTTCGTTGATACTCTCCGTGATAAGCGCTTTTGAGAGGAGTGTCCCACGGATGGAGGAGATGCGTATCTCATCACCCTCTTTGATGTTCAGTGCTTCGGCATCTTTTGGGTGTATCTCACAAAAGTTCAGCTCTTTGTATTTTAAAAGCGTAGCAGGAAGGTTTGTTTTTGTCCCAGAGTGCCATTGGTCACGGGTGCGTCCCGTGAGAAGGATAAAAGGATACTCTAGGCTTGTTTTTTCACTAAGAAGTTTATTTTCTACAAAAAAGAGATTGCCTTTTTTGTCGGGTGTCAAAAAGTGCTTGATATTTTCTCCCCAGATAAAAGGCTGTTTTTTGAGAGATTCATAAGAAGTTTTATGGATATCCATATAGGCGTTTAGTTTGGTCATCTCCTGATACTCTTCAAATATTTCCTGAGGGTTTTTATAGTTAAAGGTCTCTTTGAAGCCCAGTGCGTGAGCTAAAAGCATAAAGATTTCCCAGTCGGGTTTACACTCTATAGATGTGCGTGTGAGTTTTTCTTGTTTGGTGATGGTTCTATCGAGATTTGTCTGTGTTCCCTCTTTTTCTCCCCACGGTGCGGCTGGAAGGCGGATATGGGCAAATTTTGAACTCTCTGAATTGGTATATGCGTTTATCTCTACAACCATCGGGATTTTCTTCATGAGCGCTTCGACTTTGTTTCTGTTTGGCAGATGATAGATAGGGTCTGTGTGGCAGATGATGAGCAGATCGAGTTTAGCATCGAGCATCTGTGTGGCAGTGAGTCCAGGCTTATTATCTATCTTGTCTGTTTTCCAAAACTCTGAGACAAGTTCTACACTTTTTTTGTCAAAACCCAAATGCACTGCAAGCATCGTAGAGAGTCCGCCAACTTCGCGCCCGCCCATTGCGTTTGGCTGACCTGTGAGACTAAGTGGACCATTGCCTTCTTTAAATATCTTGCCGCTAAGAAGATGGGTATTGATAAGCGCGAGGTTTTTATCTACACCTTGTACGGATTGGTTGAGTCCCATCGTCCATGCTGTGATGATGTTTTTGCTCTCTTTGTAAAGTGTGAAAAATGCATCAAATTGCTCTGCGCTGAGACCTGTGCGTTTGAGCATTTTTGTCAAGGGAACTCTTTTAAACTTGTTTTTGAGGAGTTCAAAGTTATTGATATGTGTCTGAACAAACTCTTTGTCATAAAGCTCTTCATCGATGAGGCGTTTGGAGATGAGGTTAAAAAAGTCGATGTCACTTCCGACTTTAAGTGGTAGATACAAGTCGGCAGATTTGGCTGTTTCTGTAAAACGCGGGTCGATAACTACGACTTTAAGTCCTTGTTTTTTGGCTCTTTTTATCTGGTTGTGAAAGACGACATGTGCTTCAGCGGTATTTGCTCCTGCTAAGATAAGCAAGTCGGACTTGAAGATATCGTTCATGCGAACTGGTACAAAATCCGCTCCCAAAGATTTTTTGTAAGCGACAACGGCACTGGACATACAGGTGCGGCTGTTTGTATCGACATTGTTTGTGCCGATAAAACCTTTACCGAGTTTGTTGGCTATATAGTAGTCTTCTGTGAGTAGTTGTCCTGAGAGATAAAAACCGATTTTCTCTTTTGGGGTTTGTTGTATCTTTTTGGCGATTGCGTTTATACTCTCTTCCCATGAGCTGATAACAAATGGCTCTTCTATAGTAGAACGCATATGAGGACGTAGCAGTCTTGAGCTTGTTTCGATACTTATAAGTTCAGATACCCCTTTTGAGCAAAGTTTGCCTTCATTGGATGGGTAGGTTACTTCTCCGATAAGTTTCTCTTTATCAAACTCTATCCCACAACCAACACCACAATAGCCACACACAGATCTGATCATTTTATACACTCCATTTTTTTCTGTAAATGAATTATACATTGAAGATTAATGTAAAAATAAGATTAACTTGTATAAAAATTAAGCAATTTATTGATTATTTCCCGTTCATAGCTCTGATATAATTTTGCCAGAAAGATGAGTTTATGAAAATTTAAGGAGATTACATGTTGAGCAGACTAGTAAAAATTGGTTTGGGATTGTCACTTGTTGCAACATCACTACTTGCGGAGTTGGAAAAAAAAGAGTTAAATATAGGCTTTATAGCACTTACGGATTGTGCGCCTATCATTATCGCTGAGGAAAAAGGTTTCTTTAAAAAACATGGCTTAACTGTTCATGTTGTCAAAGAAGGTGGCGGTTGGCCGGGTATCCAGCAAAAAGTGATTAGCGGAGAGTATGACTTTGCGCACGCACTTGCAGGGATGCCGATAGCAGCTACTTTGGGTATCAATGGAGAGGCAAATCTTCAGGCTGTTTTGTCACTTGACTTCAACGGAAATGGCATCACATTTGGAAACAACATCATAGAAAATATGAAAAAGTATGGCATGGATGAGAAAAAACGACCGCTTGGTTCGGAGTCACTCAAAAAATATATCGACGCAAAACATAAGGCGGAAGGCGCTGCATACCAACCTCTGAGTTTTGGTATGGTACACCCTGTTTCTACGCATAACTATGAGCTTCGTTACTGGATGGCAAGTTCAGGAATCCAGCCTGATGCAGACGCAACTATCAAACCTTTTCCACCACCGACCATGCCTTCAAATCTTATCGCAGGAAATATCGAAGGGTATTGTGTTGGTGAGCCATGGAATGAGCGTATCGTTATGAAAGAAAAAGGCTCAACTCTCGTTACAAACTACGATATCTGGAACAACAATCCTGAAAAAGTTCTCCAAACGCGAGCGGACTTTATAGATAAAAATCCTCAGACTACAAAAGCCGTGATGAAAGCTATCCTCGAAGCGCAAATGTGGTTGGATACTTCATGGGAAAACCGTAAAGAAGCGGCAAAGATTTTGAGTCAAAAGAACTATGTAAACGCACCTGTAGATGTTTTGGAAAAATCCATGATAGGCACTTTTCAGTATCTCAAAGGAGAAAAATCAGAAGCAAATCCTATGTTTAATGTTTTTGCAAACTACTATGCAGCTTATCCGTTTTACTCACACGGCATGTGGTTTATTACGCAGATGTACAGATGGGGACAGATCGATAAAGCTGTTGATATGAAAGCGGTTATCGAGTCTGTTTATAGACCGGATTTGTTTGAGATAGCGGCAAAAGAAGTGGGTTACACACTGCCTCCAAGCCCATGGAAAAAAGATGGTGTGGACAAATACAATATGTTTATGGATGGCAAAGTGTATGATCCAAATGAAGCGGTGGAGTATATCTACAGTTTTGAAGTAACAAATCCAAAAGTGAGTAAAGCAGAGATGCTAAAAGTCAACAAATGGAGCGTCAAAACGCAGCAGCCAGAGTATGTATGTCCATATGGTCCAGCAGGCTGTGCCGATCCGAAATATGTGACAAAAAAATAGTCTCATAACAAGCTAAACGCAGTGACACAATTTTGTCACTGCGAGTATAGCGCAGCACTTTTTGCGTTTATTAAGTTGATTGGTAGCCAGAAACAAAACTTGCTATCTATGAGTTTAATGCTGTAAATAAAAGGAAAAAAAGATGAACAAAGAATTAGTCAAAAAAATATTTTTGCCCTTAGTGGTATTGGTGTTTGTATTGCAAGTGTGGAGCGGTATCGCATCGCTTGTCAATGAGTTCCCGACCCCGAGTGATACTTATATCGCTGCGTTTGGCGGTGTAACGAGTGCGGGTGATGAACTCACGGGAGTGCTTAGTAATCCTTTTTATGTGAACAATCAAGATGACAAAGGAATCTTTTGGCAACTTATCGAATCACTCAAACGCGTATTCGCTGGTTTTGTTTTGGCTATTATCGTTGGTGTGCCGCTTGGTCTTTTTGTGGGGATGAGTAAAAATGCGTTCTATGCGCTCAACCCTTTTATTCAGATATTCAAGCCTGTTTCACCGCTAGCGTGGTTGCCTCTGCTTTTGTTTATCTTTCAGGATATCAATATGACGGCGATTGCTACTATCTTTATCACCTCTATCTGGCCGATTATCATCAATACAGCTTTGGGTGTGAAGAGTGTCAGTGAAGACTATATGAATGTGGCTAAAGTGCTGCGTTTTACATCTATGGAAAAAGTGATTCAGATTATTTTGCCAGTTTCTGTACCGTATATATTTACAGGTATGCGCCTCTCTTTGGGTATTGCATGGTTGGTTATCGTCGCTGCTGAGATGCTTACGGGCGGTATCGGTATCGGTTTTTGGATTTGGGATGCGTACAACAATCTTAACTACCATCACATTATTATAGGGATTATTGTAGTTGGTCTTATCGGGTATCTTTTAGACCTTATTATGGGAAAAATCGCGGATTATTTTGATTATACGAAAAGAGGGAGAGCATAATGAGCAAGTTTTTAAGTTTAGAAGGAATCGAGAAACGATTTCCTATCTCAGGAAAAGAAGATTATGTAGCGGTCACGGATGTCAACTTAGAGATAAAAGAGAATGAAATCATCTCTATTATAGGTCATAGCGGATGTGGTAAAAGCACGCTTCTCAACATGATATCTGGTCTGGATGCACAAACAAGCGGAGCGATAATTTTAGAAAATCACCATATTCAAGGTCCTGGACCTGAACGCGCAGTGGTGTTTCAAAATCACTCTTTGCTTCCATGGCTGAGTGTGTATCAAAATATCGAGATGGCGGTAAAAAAAGTGATGCCCCAACTAGGCGCACATGAGCTACGCCAAAGAGTCGAACACTATATCAGTATGGTAAATCTTGACCATGCAAAAGATAAACTTCCAGGGGAGATAAGCGGAGGTATGAAACAGCGTGTAGGGATAGCCAGAGCACTCTCTATCACACCGAAAGTTCTGCTTATGGATGAACCTTTTGGTGCGCTTGATAGCCTCACGCGTGCAAATCTTCAAGAGCATCTTATGCGTATCCAGCAAAAAGTGCAAAATACGGTCGTCATCATCACACATGATATCGACGAAGCGGTACTTTTGAGCGATAGAGTTATCATGATGACAAATGGACCTCAAGCAACAATAGGTGAGATACTTGAAGTCAATCTTCCTCGACCGCGAAACAGAGTAGAGCTACAGCAAAATCCTGAATATATCCGATGTCGTGAAGCAATTTTAAGCTTTTTATATGAGAAATTTGCAAAAGATGATGAATAGGATAACCCTCTTTTAGAGTGCTATGGTTTTTTGTTATTCTGAACTTGATTCAGAATCTTTTTTATTTTCTCAGTAAACAAAAACATAAAGGGAGAGAAGATGCAAACATATACTACTTTGGGACATGTGACACTTGTTGGCTGCGGTACAGGTGATGTGGAGCTTTTGACCCTCAAAGCTTATAAAACCATCCAAAACGCAGATGTGGTTTTTATCGACCATCTGATAAGTGATGCAATCATAGATATTATTCCAAAAGATACGATGAAGATATCAGTAGGCAAACAAAAAGGCGCACACAGCGTCAAACAAGAACGAATAAATGAAATGCTTATTGAGTATGCTGTAAAAGGTTTGGAAGTAGCGCGTCTCAAAGCAGGTGATCCATATATCTTTGGGCGTGGGGCAGAAGAGGCGCAAGCACTTATCGAAAAAGGCATTTGTGTAGATGTTATTCCTGGTATCTCTTCGGCAATCGCTGGACCTTTGAGTGCAGGTATCGCGCCGACAGCGCGCGGATATGCAACAAATCTTTCTATTGTCTCCGCACACCTTGCAGGCAACAGTATCAATCTCCAGTGGATTGATTTACTCAAGATGAAAAACCATACAACTATCGTACTGATGGGACTCTCACGCGCAGAGGAGATTGTAGCAGCGGCACTTGAAGCGGGAGTGAATGCAGATATGCCTACGGCTATTATCTCTAATGCTTCACGAGCAAACCAGACACGTATTATCACAACACTCAAAGATTTACCAAACGCAGCGAAAGATGCTCCAAGACCTGGAATTATTGTCTTTGGAGAGGTGGTAAATTTGGCAAAAATACTTCCAAGTTATGAGATGAAAGAGGAGATAGCAGATGCAAAAATTGCATGAGGCGTATGCCGCACATAATAAAAAAGTAAACAAAATCGAGCAGATGAAAGAGCTCAAAACTCCTCTTTTTGTCTATGAAAATCTCAAAAAAATTTGTGAAGAGGGATATGAAAATCTCAAAGATGAGGATAGTAAATATTTCTTAAAATGTTTCGGACTTTTTGACAAAGACGAGGGTGAGTTTATGATACGAGTGCGTGTTCCAGCAGGGCAACTTAGTATTGAACAAGCTAGAGCCATTGGGCGCATATCACAAGAATACGGCAATGATTATATAGATATAACGACAAGACAGCAGATAGAGCTGCGTTTTATCAAGTTTGAAAATCTTTATAAGGTTATTGTGAGTTTGGATGCCGTTGGTATTACGACTTTTCAAACAGGAGTGGACAACTTTAGAAACATTGTCACCTCTTCTTACGATGGATTGAGTGAAGATAGCCTTATCCATTGTATGCCGATTATAGAGGAGATGCAAGGGATTTTTTTAAAAAAAGAGGAGTGGATAGGGGCTTTGCCTCGTAAGTTTAACGCGGCAATTTTGGGTACGCAGACAAATGATTGTAATATTTTTGGACATGATTGTTGTTTTATTTTGGCAAAAAAAGGCGATATACTGGGTTTTAACCTCTATCTTGGTGGAAGAGTCGGTATGCAAGCCCAAGATAGCGGACTTTTTGTGAAACCTCAAAATGTTAAAGAGGTGTTTTTATCGCTTATCTCTTTGTTTAAAGAGTTTGGTTTTCGTGATAACCGTAACAAAAATCGTCTCCATTTTCTCATAGAAGAGGTAGGAATGGAAATATTTGCCCAAGCCATCATCCAGACAACAAAAGCGAAGCTGGAGAGTTCAGGAGAGCTTCTGCTTGCACATGAGCATCAAATTCCTCAAGATGGAATTTTTAGACTCAAAGAGGATAAATCAGCACTATTATTTACAATTCCTTCAGGAATTTTTAGCGGCAGCGATCTGCTTGAAGCGGCAAAAGTTTCCCTAAAATACGATGGTATCTTGCGCTTATCTATAGAACAAAGTTTTTATATTGTGGCTTATAATACAAAGATAGAAATGATAAAAAAGAGTGCGATTTATCAAAAATATGCTACTTATCAAAACCCATATTTTGTTCATCAAATAGCTTGTGCAGGAACTGCGACCTGTTCGTTTGGGGTGATTCCAAACAAACCTGATGCCATTGAGATGGCAGAGTTTTTACATCAAGAAGTACCGCTTGAAGATGCAAAAGTACGTATGTACTGGTCCGCTTGTCCAAAAGGCTGTGGTATCCATGGTATCGCAGATATCGGTTTTGAGGGCTGTAAGGCAAAAGATGCAAATGGAGATACCTGTTTTGGAGTCCATATTCTTCTTGGCGGCAAGGCTTCTAAAGAAGCGCAGGAAGCTAGAATAATATATAAAGCCCTGCCTCTGAGTCAAGCAAAATATACAGTAAAAAAGATTATGCTCATGTACAAATATGAGCGCGAAGCGGGAGAGAGTTTTGAGAATTTTGAGACGCGCTTGCTCCATGGACTTGACAATGAAGCACTTGTGCAAAAAATAGAGATGTATTAAAATTTGAGGTTGTCGTTTCAATGAAAGAGCCTCATCTGTGATACAATCTCAGGATGAAACTATCACACTTAAAACAAATAAACACCTACTTGCAGAAGTTCTCAAAGATTTCTGCAATCTTTAGAGTCTCAGACACTATTCTCAAAGTCGTTTTTGATAAAGATGATGCATTCTATTTTGATATGCAACGCTCCAATGCCAATATCTTCAAAACGCAGAGTTATCCGCGTTCTAAAGTTTATAATGCTCCTTTTGATGTTGTTTTGGCAAAACGATTTAACCGCGCTAACATCCTTGAAATCGGACTTTTAAATGATGATAAAGTGTTGCGTTTTAAAACTTCAGTAGCTTCTGCATACAAGGAAGAACTCAGCTATTTGCAGATAGAAATGACGGGAAAATATACAAATATTATCATCCTTGATGAGCAAAATATTGTCCTAGAAGCCCTGCGTCACGTTGATCTTTTCTCTTCCTTTCGTGAGGTACGCGTGGGGCAAAAACTCTTAGATATTCCTACGGCTCCATTTGAAGCAAAAGAGTATCCACTTGAAGATGTCGAAGCTTTTTTGTACGAACAACATGCGCATGAGCAGCTTCAAAAACTAGCCTCCGCAAAGAGACAAAAAGTCGCGTTTTTACAAAAAAAACTCAAAAAGCTTGAAAAACTTTTATCAAGGCTTGATGATGAAAAAACGCTTTTGCAAGAGGCAGAAAATGCCCAACATCAAGGCAATCTCGTACTGGCAAATATGCACGCAATCAAACCATATACGCGTTTATTGAAACTTCAGGATTATGATGGAAATGAAGTAGAGATAGAACTTGAAAAATCCTATGCAAGTGTGTCGCAAATCTCCAACGCACTTTTTACTAAAAGCAAAAAAGCAAAACAAAAAGCCCTGCATATGCATATAGAAAAAAGCTCTCTTGAAGCAAAAATAGAACACATCAAACTCTTTATTCATGTTGTTGAAGAAGCTAAAGATGTAGCAAAAATAGAACTATTGTTCCCCAAAAGAGTACAAAATAAAAGAATCAAACAAAATGACTCAATAGAGAGTTTTTTGATTGAAGGCTACAAAGTCCAACTTGGAAAAAATGAAAACGGCAATGTACAGCTGCTTCAAAACGCAAAAGCAAAAGATGTTTGGTTGCATCTCAAAGAGCGACCATCAACTCATGTGCTTATCACAACTGACAAACAAAATGTTCCCATGAGTGTCATTGAGGCTGCTGCAAGACTTTGTGTAGAGTTTACGACAATTCAAAAAGACAAGTTTTTGGTCGATTATACTCCAAGACGTGAAGTGAATATCCAAAGCGGTGCAAATGTGCTCTATAACAAATATAAAACGATAGAGATAGATAATAGAACTTCATAAGCGATACATTAGTATAAGGAGCATATCGTGGCAATCGGATCGATTGGAAATACAATATTTGTCAACCAGATGACCGCCAATGCGACGGCCCTGCAAAATACTCATAATAACCGTGTGGATTTTCAAAATATGGTAGCGCAAGCGGCAGCAAATGAAAAAGATGAAAAAGTGATAGAAGTGCGTCCAGCAGAAGAAAATCAAGAGGTAGATCCTGATCGTGAACATCAAAAAGATGAAGCGGACGCAGAGAATCAGAGAAGTCCTAAAGAAGATGAAGAAAAGGACGAAGAAGAACCAGCGGCGGCATATCATATATTGGATATTAAAGTATGATAAGATACAATCGTGTTTTTGAGAAATAAGGGGAGAGTTTTATGAGTATTTTTAATGATCATAGAGAGAGAATCATAACAGGATTGGCGCTTTTGGCTGTTGTTCTTGTTGTGGGATTTATCGATAATTTTTACTTGATGTGGCTTGTTTTTGGAGCTGTTTATCTTGTCGCGTTTAAAGAAGCTATGGCGCTCTTTGATGTCAAAAATGACAGAGCATTTGTTTATGCTATCGGAGTTTGGTTACTTGCGGGTATCTATCCGTATGGCGATGATCTTTTTGTTCTTGCGGGTATAGCCTACGCCAGTGCCATAGCATATAATAAAGATTTGGAATGGAGAAATTTCTTCCCTTTTATCTACCCTACGGCGGGAATGCTTTTTATGTTTACGATGTATCAGGAGTATCATATTCTTTCGCTTTTGTGGCTGCTTGTCATCGTCGCACTGACTGATGTGGGAGCTTACGCAGTAGGCAAAACTATCGGTGCGACAAAGTTCTCACAGACAAGTCCGAATAAAACAATGGAAGGCGTTGTAGGCGGTATTATCGTTGCAACTTTGGGCGGAACACTTATTGGGCTTTATAGCTTTAGTTTTACCGCTGCAATCATTATCTCTTTTGTAGTCTCTTTGGCTTCTATCTTTGGCGACTTGTTTGAGAGTTCACTCAAACGCAGCGCAAACGTAAAAGACAGTGGAACAATTTTTCCAGGTCATGGCGGTATGCTTGATAGGATTGACGGCTATCTTTTTGCATCAATCGTGATGCTTGTGCTTCTTAGAGGCTTAGTATAGTTTGATACTTCTTGGTTCTACAGGTTCTATAGGGGTCAATACCTTAGCTGTTGCCAAAAAGTTCGGCATGAATGTCGAAGTTTTGGTGTGTGGTAAAAACATAGAACTTTTAAATCAGCAAATAGAAGAGCACCATCCTAGTATCGTAATAGTGTCTGATGAAGAGGATAGAGTAAAAGTAAATCATGACTGCGTTTACGCGGGCCAAGATGCCATTGTTGCCGTTATCAAAGACTCTTCCAGTGTGCTTGTTGTCAACGCACTTGTTGGTTTTTTAGGTCTGCGCCCGACTTTAGCGGCATTAGAGAGTGGCAAAAGAGTCGCGCTTGCAAACAAAGAGTCTTTGGTTGCTTGCGGTGCTTTCATCGACACTTCAAAAATCCAGCCTATAGACAGTGAACATTTCGGGCTTTGGTATCTTTTACAAGAGAGACCCATAAGTAAGATGATTATTACGGCAAGCGGCGGTGCTTTTCGTGATTGGGATATCAAAAAACTTCAAAACGCAAGTTTAGCTGATACACAAAAACATCCAAATTGGTCGATGGGGCAAAAAATCACTATAGATTCGGCAACGATGGTCAATAAAATGTTTGAACTCCTTGAAGCTAGATGGCTTTTTGGCGAAGGTCAATACGACGCTATCATCGAGACAAAATCCCTTATTCACGCACTCATAGATTTTAAAGACGGCTCTACGACAGCACACTTTGCACACGCAAGTATGCAACTCCCCATCGCGTATGCTTTAAATCAAAAGATGGATGTAAATATCCTCGCTCATGTCGATTTGCTCAAAATCGGCTCTTTGGAGTTTCGAGAAATAACACATGAGCGGTATCCTGTATGGCAGATAAAAGAGGAGCTTTTGAAAAATCCTCAAAGAGGCGTAGTAGTAAACGCAGCTAATGAAGCGGCGATAGAACTTTTTATAGAGAAAAAAATAGGTTTTATGGACATTAGCAAGCATATTATAACAGCATATGAAAAGTTTGACGCAGCTCCAAAAAATGTCGCAGATGTTTTTATTATAGATAAAGAAGTGAGAAGTTATGTAAGGACGAGAGTATGATACTCAGCATAGAGAGCTCATGCGACGATAGTGCTATAGCCATTACAGAGATAGCTACAAAAAAACTTCTTTTTCATAAAAAGATATCGCAAGAGTTGGAGCATAGCGTTTATGGGGGTGTTGTACCTGAACTTGCAGCAAGACTCCATGCAGAAGCACTTCCTCGTATTTTAGAAGAGTGTGCGCCTTATTTTCAGGATCTAAAAGCCGTAGCTGTAACTTCTTCTCCTGGATTGGCTGTAACACTGATAGAGGGTGTGACGATGGCAAAAGCTATTGCTGTGGCACTAAAGATACCGCTTATCGGAGTGAATCATCTTATTGGGCATATCTATTCACTTTTTATAGAAAAAGAGGTTGCGTTTCCTCTCACGGTACTTTTAGTCTCAGGCGGACACACTCAGGTGATGGAAGTCAAAAATTTGCACGACATCAAAACAGTCGCAAAAAGTATGGATGATAGTTTTGGAGAGAGTTTTGATAAAGTAGCAAAAATGATGGATTTGGGATATCCTGGCGGACCTTTGATACAAGAACTAGCAAAAGGCGCGCAGAGAAAAAGATACAATTTTACTATCCCACTACTACATTCATCTAAATTTGCGTTTTCCTATTCTGGGCTTAAAAACGCAGTAAGATTGGCTGTTGCAGAGAGTGATACAGAGGATTATAAAGATATCGCGGCTTCTTTTGAACATATCGCAACGACGCACCTCACGCAAAAACTCAAAAAATATTTTAAAGAAGTTCCGCCTCAAACTTTTGCTATAGTCGGCGGAGCAAGTGCAAACTTGTATCTACGAGAGCAAATAGAAGAACTCCTCAAACCCTACAAAGCCAAGCTTCTTTTGAGCGAACTTCACTACTGCTCTGACAATGCGGCGATGATAGGACGCGTGGCTGTTGCGATGTATGAAGAGAGGATGTTTTCTACTTTAGAGAGTTTGAAGATTACTCCAAGAAGTAACATATAAACTTAAATCTTGCTTTCATGGTAACACTCTTTTTATAAATAAGACAAGAATTATCCGATTTAAAATATACTTCCGGCATAAATAAATCAAAAATAAGGAGCCAAAATGGCAACTACAAAATTCAAAGGTACAGACGTAGAACTTTTAGGAAATCAAGTAAATGTTGGAGATAAAGCTCCAGAAGTTACAGTTGTAAATTCAGCTGGTTTAGGTGATGTAGTAGTTGGTGGTGCACAAGGTGTAAAACAACTTATTATCGTTGTTCCTTCTTTGGATACAGGCGTATGTGCTGCTGAAACTCGTAACTTCAATGCAAAAGCTGCTGCGATGAACGGGGTAAAACCAACAATCGTTTCTTTAGATTTGCCATTTGCTGCTGGACGTTTCTGCCAAGCTGAAGGTATTGAGAACTTAACTGTATGTTCAGACTTCAGAAATAAAGATTTTGCTAACGCGTATGGTGTATTACTTGGTGGTTCTGTACTTGCTGGTGTAACTTGTAGAGCAATCTTCGCAGTAAATGAAGAAGGAATCGTAACATACAAAGAGATCGTTCCTGAAATCACTGAAGAGCCAAATTACGATGCAGCTCTTGACGCTGTAAAATAATTTTTTTAAAAAGTTTCATATACTCAAGAGTTATCCCCTTAGCGCTTGAGTGTTTTTAGGCTTCTGTAGCTTATCCATTTTTCTCCCCTTTTCTTTTATTAGGGCTTTTGCCCTAAAACAATCAATTTTTTCTAACATTAAGCAACATCTAGATTCTCTTTGCTATAATTTACTCAATTTATTTTTGGAGAAAATCATGAAGAAAATCGTACAATCTTGTATATCCGTAGCGCTTGTAGCAACATTTGCAAATGCCGACATGAGCAGAGTAGAAATGGGCGCTGGTGTATGGCAACAAACACCAAAAGGTGATATCACTTACAGTGACAATGGGGGAACAGGAAGTGATGGGGTCAATGAAAAAGAAGAAAACAGCAACTATGCATGGATGCTTATCAAACATCCGATACCTGTTTTACCAAATATTAGACTTGAGTATGTGAATCTTGAGAGTACAGGTAAAGCAACCGGAAGTTTTGAAGAGTTTACAGCTCCTATAGATACCCCAACTTCACTCAAGATGAAACAGTTCGACATCATCCCTTATTATAATATCCTTGACAACACGGGATGGACCACGCTTGATATCGGGCTTGATGCGAAAGTTGTCAGTTTGGACTATGCGGCGCAGGGCGTTACTATTGGTGCACTTGCAAGTCAAAACTATAGCGATTCTGTTACGATTGTTATTCCTATGGGCTACTTACGCGCACGTGTAGAGATTCCTGCGACAAATATCGGTCTTGAAGCGGATGTAAAATATGTCACATATGATGGTTCGACTATCTCGGATATGCGTGCAAAAATTGATTACACTTTAGATTTTTTCCCTGTAGTGCAACCAGCACTTGAAATGGGGTATAGAACACAAAAGATAGATATCTCAAGTACAGATGTAAAGTCTGCGATCAATATAGAATATTCAGGTCTTTATGCAGGTCTGATGCTGCGTTTTTAAACGATTTGCCTCAAGCAGAGGCGAATCACGCCCCATATATCTTCTATCAAGTACAGCAATCTCACAAACAAGCCAAATACCAAAAGTTTCATAAACCCTTTTTTGTGCCTCTTGGATAAGATAGATAGCATCCTTAAATGCGCCATTATTGTGATTTACAAGAAAGTTTGCATGTTCTTTGCTAAACTCCATATCTCCGACTCGTAGCCCTTTGAGACCTACGGATTCGATAAGTCTTCCTGCAAAATCACCAACAGGATTTTTAAAACAGCTTCCTGCACTTGATGTGGTTGGTTGGTTTGTACGCATTTTTTTAAACATGGCTACTTTTGCGTTATCAAAACCATAATTAAGAGCAAGTGTGACTTCAAGGATAGGCTCATCTATATTTGTGTATCTGTATCCAAAATCTATCTCAGACTTGCGTTTTGTGCCTGAACAGATTTGGATAGAGATGAGTTGATTGAATATTTCGTACTCTTTGAGTCCTGCATTCATATACACAAGACCGCCCATTTTGCCAGGAAGATGAGAGAGAAATTCAAGATTTGCTATATTGTTTTTTTTGCAAAAAGAGGCGACTTTGCCTGATGGAGTCGCTGCTCCAACGACAAGGAAGTTATCTTGTATTTTGATGTAATCATATTTTTTGCTTAATGTTAGGAGTTTTGGAGGCTGTTCTCCAATAAGGATGTTATTACATGAGCCAATGATATAAGACTCTTTATCATAAAAGATACAATCCTCTAAAAGCATAACTTCTAAAGTTTGCCCAACTCTGATAGAAGAGTATTTTGAAAAATCTATCTCTTTTGTTTGCATTATTCTACAAATGTTGGAATCATATTGAAAATATTAACAGAGAAGTCTGTCATGGAGTTGAGCATCCATGGCATAGTAAGAACGATAACGATGATGACACTGATTATTTTTGGGATAAAAGAAAGCGTCATCTCATTGATCTGCGTAGTTGCTTGAAAAATACTTACAGCCAAACCGATAAACATACCTGTTAAAAGTCCTGGGAGTGAGAGCAGAAGGGCTATTTTAAATGTTTCAACACCAAGTGCTATGAGTTTTGCTTCCATTTTATGAGTTCCTGAGTTCTTTATATTCTATAGGAATGAGATAATCTTCTATTGTAGTCATAGTATCATAAAACCCATGAGCATAGCCAATTTCAAAGAGTTTATTGATGGCTTTGTATTGGATAGGGCTTAAAGATATTGAGTCATCATTGGCATAGAGTTCGAGATATTTATCTAAAGTAGGCGCATTTATGCGGACAAGATTACGCTCAAGAAGCATCTTTGAGAGACGTTCTTTATGTTTTCTTGCAACAGAGACAGCTTTAGTGAGTGTTACTTCGTATTCTATGGCTTTGTTCAGTGGTAAAGAACGACGGATAGCCATACCACCAAGTGGAAGAGGAAGTTCATCTCCAGCAAGCTCTTGCCAGATATCCCACATTTCTCTCTCAACCTCAAGTGCATCTGCATAAGTCAAAATACTCTCATGTATCAAAACACCAGCGTCAACAATACCATCAAGTACGGCTTGTTCTATCTCTAAAAAGTTCATATAAGTGATGCGTGCATCAGGATAAGCGATACGAAAAAGCATGGCGTTTGTGGTGTGTTTTCCGCTGAGTGCGACTTTGAAGTTGCGTTTGAGTTTAGTCTCTTTTTTCTTGATGAGTTTTGGGCCATATCCTTCGCCAAAACTCACAGCGGTTCGTAGCGGAGCATATTCTTCTTTGATGTGTGGATAGAGCGCAAAACTGATAGCAACGATATCGTAAACGCCACGCAGCGCATCTTCGTTGAGTGTTTGGATATCTTTAGCAATGTTATCAAATTGTACATTTTTCATATTGACCCAGCCAAACTTAATTGCATAGTACATAAAGATATCGTCTGCATCCGGCGAGTGGGCAATAAGTGTTTTTTTCAAGTTTAATCCATTTCTATTTTAAGAGGTTTTCTAAAGTAGATTTTAACCAAATAAGGATAAAATTTCACTCAATTTACGCTGATAGTTCGGTGTAAAAAAGAAATAAATATGACAAATTGAAATATTTTTTGAAATTATTTAAAATTGCCATATAATGAGTCTAAATTTAATAATAAGTGAGCCCAAGATGGATGCAAACAAACAAAAATCATTAGACTTAGCAATGAAACAAATCGATAAAGCGTTTGGTAAAGGCGCTTTGATGAGACTAGGCGATAAAGAGTTCGAGCCTATTAAAGCGATAAGCACAGGTTCTCTTGGGCTTGACCTAGCACTTGGAATAGGCGGAGTACCTCAGGGTCGTGTTGTTGAGATTTATGGACCTGAGAGTTCTGGTAAAACAACTTTAGCCCTTCAAATAACTGCAGAGTGTCAAAAAGCCGGTGGCGTTTGTGCATTTATAGATGCGGAACATGCTTTGGATGTTATTTATGCTAAAAATCTGGGTGTTGACATTGACAATCTTCTTGTCTCACAACCAGATTATGGCGAGCAGGCTTTAGACATTGTTGAAACAATTGCTAGAAGTGGTGCAATTGATTTAATAGTTATCGACTCTGTTGCTGCGCTTACACCAAAATCTGAAATAGAAGGCGAAATGTCCGACCAAAATGTTGGAGTTCAAGCCAGACTTATGTCAAAAGCTCTTCGTAAACTTACGGGTGTTTTACACAAAATGAATTGTACAGTGATTTTCATCAACCAAATTCGTATGAAAATTGGAATGATGGGTTATGGTTCTCCAGAGACAACAACAGGCGGAAATGCCCTCAAGTTTTATGCCTCTGTTCGTATAGATGTCCGTCGTATAGCAGCACTTAAACAGGGCGAAAGTAATATTGGTAATCGTGTTAAAGCAAAAGTTATAAAAAATAAAGTTGCTCCTCCATTTCGTCAGGCTGAGTTTGATATAATGTTCGGAGAGGGCATCTCTAAAGAGGGTGAACTTGTTGATTATGGCGTGAAGCTTGACATCATAGATAAAAGTGGAGCATGGTTCTCTTATGGAGAGACAAAACTCGGTCAAGGACGTGAAAACGTTAAAGCAAAGTTCAAAGAAGAGCCAGAACTTGCTCGCGAAATAGAAGAAAAAATAAAAGCTGCTATGGGAATGAGTACACTAATGACGATGGAAACTTCAGATATAGAAGAGTTTGACGAATAATTTTAAAAAAAGAGGTGAATATATGTTTATAGATAATGTGAGTGCGATAGAAGTAATGGATTCACGTGGAAATCCAACAGTAAAAGCAACAGTTGTACTGAGTGATGGAACAGTAGCCAGTGCAATCGTTCCTTCAGGTGCAAGTACAGGTAAACGCGAAGCGCTTGAGTTGCGTGATGGCGGAAGCCGTTATATGGGTAAGGGAGTGTTACAAGCAGTTGAAAACGTAAATTCTCAAATATCAGATGCCCTTATAGGTTTATCTCCTTTTAATCAGGCAGTTATTGACGCGACAATGAAAGAGCTTGATGGAACTGAAAACTATGGCAACCTTGGTGCAAACGCAGTTCTTGGTGTTTCTATGGCAGTTGCTCGTGCTGCAGCACAAAGTCTTGGTGTACCACTTTACCGTTACTTAGGTGGAGCAAACGCTATGGTTATGCCAACTCCTATGCTCAATATTATCAATGGCGGAAGCCATGCTGACAACTCTGTTGACTTTCAGGAATATATGATTATGCCTATTGGTTTTGAGGATTTTGCAACATCACTTCAAGCATCTGCTGAAGTGTATCATAACCTTAAAGCGATTTTAAAAGCGAAAAAACACAATACGGCACTTGGTGATGAGGGTGGTTTTGCGCCAGATCTTAGCTCAAATGAAGAACCTATCCAAATTATAATGGAAGCTATAGAAAAAGCTGGTTACAAAGCGGGAGAGCAAATGGCAATCGCACTCGACGTTGCTGCTTCAGAACTTGTATGCGAAGGTGGGTATAAGCTTGATTCTGAAAATAGAACAGTAAGTTCTGCTGAACTTGTTGACTATTATGTTGACCTTTGCACAAAATACCCGATTGTATCTATCGAAGACGGCTTGAGTGAAGATGACTGGGCTGGTTGGAAAATTCTTACTGAAAAACTTGGAAACAAAGTACAACTCGTAGGAGATGATTTGTTTGTTACAAATGCAAGTATTTTAAGTGAAGGCATACAAAAAGGTATCGCGAACTCTATTCTTATCAAACCAAACCAAATAGGTTCAGTTTCTGAGACGATGCTTACTGTGCGTTTAGCACAAAGAAATGGTTACAAATGTGTTATGAGCCACCGTTCAGGTGAGAGTGAAGATGCATTTATTGCTGATTTTGCAGTTGCCTTAAACTGTGGCGAGATCAAAACTGGATCAACTGCACGTGGTGAGCGAACTGCTAAATACAACCGTCTTTTAGAGATTGAGAACGAAGTTGTTTATAGTGAATATTTAGGCTCTACACTTTTCAAACACTAAGTCACTTCTATGGATAATGAAGAGCTTTATGACACTATAGACAATTCGCAAAGTTTGACGCAACGTTACCTTGGAGTACCGTTAGCAAAGTTTTTGCTTATGTTTTTTATGGTCATTGGCTTTGGTGTTTATTTGGGAATGCTTCTTTATGGAACTAACTCACTTGAAGTTCTTTTTGGGCTTCAGGATTATGAAACCTATCTTCAAGGTGAAGTTGACAGACTAAAAAATGAAAACGCAGAACTGCAGCGGGAGTATTTTGAGCTTAAAGAGATTTCTGCTCAATAACTCGCTATAATAACCATCAACTAAATTGCCCTAGGAGCGTAAAAGATGAAAGTTTTAATAGCAATATTTCTACTTTTATCAGCTCTTGTCGCAAGAGAAAACCCTTTTTTTCCAACTGAGGGAGAAAAAGAACTCCCTTTTACATCCAATGATGTGAAAAATCTTCCTGCCTTGCAGCGCGCAAGTATTTCTCTCCCATCTAAAGCAAGAGTTCTTGAGAGTGTTAGTGTAAAATATAAAAATCTTGATGGTTCAACTGAGAGTAAAACTATCGAAGTAGAAAATACAATCGACTGGCATTTACCAATCTTTGTCACACAAAGCTACCCCTCTTCAAATACTCAAGAGATAAAGAGTGAAAAGAGAGAGGAAGTAAAACAAGCTAAAGAGATAAAAAACAAACAAGGGCTTGAAAAGATTGCTTCTATAGCATACGCCGACTTTTATACATCAGGAAAAAGCCTTCAAGTAAATACGAAAGATGAGCTTATGAGAAACTTTTTACTTTCGCATCCACACAGAATAGTCCTTGATTTTAAAAGAGATGCAAATATTAAAGCTTACACAAAAGAAATTTCACAAAATATTTTTTCAAAAATTAGAGTAGGAAATCACTCTGGTTATTATCGTGTTGTTATCGAGCTTGACGGATATTATAGATACACTCTTGCAAATACTAACACAGGATATACAATCACACTGCGTTAGTTTAGGATTTAAAAAACGAGTAGATAAATCTTAAAAAGCCACTCTCTCTTTTCCCTTGTTCAAGCTTAAAAGCTTGAGGTTTCTTCTTTTTTGTTTGCTCATGCAGTTTATTTTCAAGATAACTTGAGGCTAGATGAAGAAAGCTAGGCTCAAATTTATTCATAGTCCAAAATCCTCTCTATTTCATGAAGAGCATCATCGTTTTTAAGGGTAAATTTTATCTCTATTCTTCGTGAGAGTTCTTTATCTTCTTGAGCTTTTTTATCTTTGATTGTATCTTGATCTGCTCTTCCGCTTGCAAGTAAAAGTGGTTTGAGATTATTGTTTTCAGTAAAATCAAGCGTCAATAGATAACGCATAACGGCGTAAGCTCTTTTTTGAGAAAGGTCGAGGTTGTAGAGATAGGTTCCATCACTATCTGTATGTCCTTCGATGATGATTTTATCAAGCTGATTTTTTATATTTTTATTGGAAGTGAGTGCACCTACATAGTTAATAAATACTTTTTTAAGCTCATTTTTAGATGACTCCTTAAGTTCTGCACTTCCTTTATCAAAGAGAATATTTGAAGAGAGCCTCAATGAACCGCTTATAGGGTCAATCTGTATATTTTTGCCTAAGTTTTGTTTGAGCTCGGCTATGACTTTTATTTTTATACCTGTGAGACTTTTAATCTTTGCTTTTTGCTCTTGGAGTTTCGCGATAAGAATGTCATATTTGCTTTGATTTTCTAGAAGTACATTTTCTTTGTTTGCAAGTTCACCTGAGAGAGCTAAAATTGTTGCGTTTAGATCATCTATATGCATTGATTGAGAGAGTAAAACGCTGTTGAGATTAATAATCTCTTGCGTGGTAAGTTCTAGTGCCTTTTCTTTATCACTGAGTTCATTTGTTCTTTGCGCGAGCAGGGCTTGGAGTCTCTGAACTTCAATATCCCGCAACAA
>MIBW01000006.1 GCA_001829625.1 Sulfurimonas sp. GWF2_37_8
ATATTTCCGGCAATCGGCTCAATAATAACACAGGCAATATCTTGTGAATCTGCAAAACATTTTTTAACACTCTCAATGTTGTTATACTCAGCTAAAAGTGTGTGTTTTGTAAAGTCGGCAGGAACACCGGGAGAACTTGGGTTTCCAAATGTTGCCGCACCGCTTCCGGCTTGAACCAAAAGCGCGTCGCTGTGTCCATGATAGCATCCTGTAAACTTCACAATGTCATCACGCCCTGTAAATCCGCGAGCCAAACGAATAGCGCTCATAACCGCTTCTGTCCCGCTGCTTACAAAACGCACTTTTTCAATAGAGTCAAAAAACGAAATAACAAGTTTTGCTAACTGCGTTTCAGCCTCAGTCGGAGCACCAAAACTCAAACCATGTTTTACTGCGTTTATGACTGCGTTTTCTATGCTTTCATCTCTGTGTCCAAATATAAGCGGACCCCAACTTTGCACAAAATCTACATATTTATTACCATCAATGTCTGTTAAATACGCACCCTCACCTTCTGCGATAAAAAGAGGCGTTCCGCCAACGCTTTTAAATGCTCTTACAGGAGAATTTACTCCACCAGGAATTAAACTTTGTGCTTCTTCAAATGCTTTTATTGACGCTTCTGTACTCATTCTTAAACCTTGTAAATATTTTTGTTATTATAGCGAAGTAGGATTAATTTTTATTGGCTATAATTCCGAAAATATATACTTTGGAAAATACTTGAGCAGATCCTCCTTCGCACTTTTTGTTGCACTCCTTATCCATTTTGTCTTACTGCTTCTTTTTTGGATTTTGGGAATAAGTGTTGCAAACATGAAAAAAGAGCCACCAAAAGAAGAAGAAATAAAAATAAAAATATCTCTCAAAGAGATGCCAAAGAAGCACAAAGAATCAGGACTCGTAAAAGAACAACCAAAACAAGAATCAATACCTATCGCTCTGCCGATGCCAAAAGGTTCTCAGCTCAAAGAAATCACACAACAAATACCTCTACACTATGAACCAAAACAGCAAGCAAAGCAACCAAAACTCAACAAAGAACTAAAACCAAGCAAAGAAAAGCCTATAGAACAGCCAAAAGTAGAACTTCTTCCACCTGAGAAACCTTATATTCCACTCGAAGAGATGAAGCCAAAAAAAGAGACACCAAAAAAAGAAAAAAATAAAGAAGATTCTCTATTTGATATCCTTTCTCAGGATAAATCCGCGCAAGAAGAACCGAAAAAAGAGACAAAAACGGCTTCAGGCGGTAACATATCCCAAAACATTCAAGAGCTCTACGGAGATGAATTTAGCGAAATGACTCCAGGACAGCAGCAATATCTCATAGACAATCAGGAAGTTATGAGACGCATAACGCAACAAGTCCTTACTCGTGTAGCGCGTGTTAATATCAAAGAAAACTTCAATATCAACAAAACAAATATCATTGAGTTTTATCTGCATCCAAACGGAGATATGACCGACTTTAGATTTATCAAAAAAACGGGTTATTATGTGCTTGACGATACGACAAAAGAGACTATCGAGTATGCATACAGCAGGTATCCAAGACCCAAAGAGAAGATTCTTATCCGATATAATGTTTTTTACAACTTAGCCGCTTACTAAATTAATATTACAACCCCTTAAGGTACGAAAAATAAGTTTTCGAGTTTATTATTACATACCCAAACTAGCAAGTCCGTTTGAGTGCTAAAGCTCTTCCAACAATGCCAAAGCACCTTTATAAATCGGTTCATCAATAAAACCATACTCTTCATCTACAAAACCGCTTACACCCATCTCTTGATGCATCTCAAAGAGTTTAATGATGATTTTTGCTCTATTGATTTGTGCTTCTTCATTGACAAACATCAGATTGACCATCTCCACTTGCTTAGGTGATATACACCCTTTTGCATCATATCCCATTTTTTTTTCCAAAGAGAGCCATTTACCAAACTCTACAAGATTTGTAAACTCCTGATAAACAAATGAAACAGGTTTTACACCCATTGATTTACAAGTAATCAAAAAGTGCGAAAGCATATAAAGCATCATAGGATTGTGACGTTCTATAAGATGATGCGAAAGTTTTATATCTGCAAAAAGGTCCAAAATGCCGAGATAAAAAGTTGTAACTTTCTTATTTAAAGCAAGTGAGGAGAGCTGATGCCAAGCTTCGGCAGTCTCTATTGAGAGATGCAATTGTGTATCTTCATGTAAAAGTGCTAAGACATTTTTTACTTCTTGCACGCTTCGTATTTTCGGGACTCTGATGGCATCAGGCATAAACTGATTGAGATAAGTAATCTCTTCATAACCACCTGCATCAAGTGCATTCACACGCACAACGAATTTTTTGTCTGATTTTTGATGTAAAGATAAAAATATAGCACACAGTACAAGTGCAAAAGGTTTTTCTTCTTTACTAACACCGTCTTCAAGATTGAGCATAATACAATCCGCTTCGAGGCTTTCTATCTTTAAGAGGTGTTTAATATTATTACATGAGAGCATGAGCACCGATGAAAAATCATTTTTGCTATTGATGCTTCTTACTTTTGGTGTAGCCAGTGCATCAAGAGCCTTTAGATCTCTATTTACGTAAGCTTCTTCTATTTTTTCAAAAAAATTATTTTGCATATTTTGCCTCTGTTGCTTCTTTAAATAACGCATTAATATCGATTGTTTCGTTAACTTCCTTTGTTTCTTCTACAACTTTTTCTACTTGCATTGTTTCGTTAACTTTCTTTGTTTCATATGCTTTTTTAATTTCTACTGCTTCTTGTGCTTTTTTTAACTTATCTTCATTGAGATAAAAATAGAGTGCACTAATCTCTTTTGGGGTTAAAAAATAACGTGGCATACTATCTATTCTGCTATTTAGCGCCTTGTAAAACGCAGCATATTCGAGATTATTTATCGCAGAACCAGCAAAACTTTTTTCTACCTTTTTATGGATATATTTTGCTACGATTCTGCCCTCTCCTTTTTCTCCGTGACAATGCTGACATCCTATACCTCGCGGGTTTTTATAGAGCTGCGCCGCATACTCTTCTTGCGTTATAAAGCTACTCTTTGCATAGATAAAAAGCGGTACAACTAAAAAAAGTATATATTTCATCTCAAAGCGACCTTTTATTATTTTGACGGTATTATAATAGAAATATTATTTATGGGGTTTAAATGACACTTCTTGATGGAAAAGCACTCTCACAAAAGATAGAAATAGGTGTTGGGATTGGCGTAAAAGAACTCAAAAGTAGAACAGGATCTGTTCCTGGTTTGGCTGTTGTTTTAGTCGGGCAAGACCCAGCCAGTGCGGCTTATGTCAATATGAAAAAAAAAGCATGTGATCGTGTAGGATTTTATTCTGTAACGCATGAAATGCCAGAGGATATCTCCCAAGAGGCGATTGAAAATACTATTGTTATGATGAATAAAAATCCAAATATCGACGGTATTCTCATCCAACTTCCTCTGCCTAAACAGATAGACACAACAAAGATATTGGAACTTGTTGACCCAAGTAAAGATGTTGATGGTTTTCATCCCTACAATGTTGGAAGACTTGCAACTGGTCTTAATGGCTTCGTTCCATGTACGCCGCTCGGTGTAATGGAGCTTTTAGCAGAATATAAAATTGATGTAAAAGGCAAAAATTGCTGCGTTGTTGGTGCTTCAAACATTGTAGGAAAACCTATGGCTGCCTTGCTACTAAACGCAAATGCAACGGTTGAAATCTGCCATATTTTTACAGATAATTTAAAAAAGCATACTTTAAACGCAGATATCATTTTAGTCGGTGTGGGTGTTATCAATCTTATCAAAGAAGATATGGTAAAAGAAGGTACTATTATCATCGATATCGGTATCAACCGAGCCGATAACGGGAAACTTGTCGGTGATGTGGACTATGAAAATGTAAGTGCAAAATGCTCTTACATCACTCCAGTGCCAGGTGGTGTCGGTCCTATGACTATTGCTATGCTCCTTAGTAACACACTCCAAGCGGCACAAATAAACTACAAAGAAAAAAACTAAATGAAAAAAGCCCTACACAAAGCCTATAAATTTTCAAACTCCTGGACAGGAACGATTATTATCGTTCTTTTTGTTATATTTTTCATCGCACAAGCTTTTAGGATTCCTTCTGGTTCTATGAAAGATTCTCTTCTTATCGGGGATCATCTTTTTGCTAAAAAATTTGCTTATGGTATCTCTATGCCGCATATTCCTTTTCTTGAACTCTCTATCATGCCTTGGAGTGATAAGCTGCGTTTGATAGATGGAGACAAACCAAAACGCGGCGATATCGTCATCTTTCGCTACCCGCATAACCCAAAACAGCACTTTGTAAAACGCTGTGTAGCCCTTCCTGGAGATGAACTTTTTGTGGACAACAAAGACCTTTATCTACACCATAAAGAAGGAAATGAGTGGATTTTGGAAAACTTTAAAGGGTATGAGACTGTAACTATCGCAGAAAAAGTTTGGGTTAAAAATCCCTATATGAAGGAACATCCAGGCATCCACCACGATGAAAAAATCATCAACAATGGTATGTATCCTATGCCTTTATTTTATTTTTCTCCTATCAAGATTCAAGAAGATGAGTATTTTATGATGGGTGACAACCGTGACCACTCCAATGACAGCCGTTTTTGGGGTGCAGTTCCTTACGACAACATCGAAGGAACACCTTGGTTTATCTACTTCTCTATCGGTGAAGACTGGGAAATTAGATGGGATAGAATAGGGAAAACACCAACAGATCTTGAAATGCCGACGCATTTAGATTTGGCAAAAGAAGAGAGACTCAAAACACAAAAAGATGACCATGGAATCTATTGATATACTCAAGATTGTCGTAGCTGTTTTGGCTCTTGCAGTTGCCATTATTGGACATGAGATTATGCATGGCTGGGTTGCTTATATGTATGGCGACTTTACAGCAAAAAACGCAGGAAGACTCTCTATCAACCCGCTTATTCATGTGGATTTGGTTGGGACTATTATCGTTCCTGCTACTATGTATTTTTTGCCGATGCTTTTGGGTGCTGAGAGCGGATTTTTATTTGGTTGGGCGAAACCTGTACCGATAAACACCGCAACTGTTATACGAAATGCGGGCTATAATGGCGCGATGCAGGTAGATTTGGCAGGAATTGTTTATAACTTTACCCTCGCTGTTTTTGCATCTATCTTTTTAGTTGCCATGAGCACGCCGACTGCAGCCGATGGGTTGGGATATATCTTTTTATATCTTTTTATTTACCAGTTACTTATTATCAACGTCGTATTGGGTGTTTTTAACCTTCTGCCTATTCCACAGTTTGACGGGGCTCATTTTTTGATGCATCTTGCGCTCAAACACAAGATAAACGCAGTCGCAGAGTTTTTTTATAAATATGAACGTTTTGGCATTGTCATTGTACTTGTCGTATTAATGACACCACTCAAAGATTATCTGTTGCTTATGCCTGTGCGCACGATATTACAACTTTTAACATCATGAACAAAAGGAACAAAATGAAATTTTATATCGCTACAGATCATGCAGGAATCGACTTAAAAGATTATACAGTCGAACTTTTACAACAAAAAGGTCACGAGGTTGTTGATTTGGGACCGTTTTCAAAAGATAGAGTTGACTATCCTGATTATGCACATAAAGTTGCTATGAGTGTTTTAGAAGATGCAAGCGCACAAGGTGTACTTATCTGCGGCTCAGGTATAGGTATGAGTATCGCTGCAAACCGTCATATTGGTATCCGCGCCGCACTTTGTCATGACGCATATACAGCAAGCGTTGCACGCGGACACAATGATGCAAATATTTTATGTTTTGGTGAGCGTATTGTCGGTAAAGGCGTAGCAGAATCAATCATCGATGCATGGCTCGCTGGAAGTTTTGAAGGTGGTCGTCACTGCGGCAGAGTTGAAAAAATAGAAATAAACTAAGGAAGATGACTATGTTTTGGGAATGGTCACTATTAACAATACTCTCCATGTTATCTGTTTATCTTTTTGTAAAAATGTATTATTTTAAAAGTATCACAAACAAAGAGCAAAGAGGCAATGATCTCATGAAACTCACACTTCAAGAAGCGGAGATACTCATACGAAAATATCAAATACAACTCCAAAGAGCACTAGGAAATGTTGATATCTTAAGCGAAGAACTTGCAAAACTTAGAAATGAACTCAAAGTGCTCAAACAAAGAAACTCAAAACATAGACAAGAGACAGATCGTCTCAATGGCAAGATAAAAGCCCTTGAGAGTAGAATAGACGCATTACTCTAAGAAGGAGATACAAATGACATTAAGTAAGACAGAGAGAAAAATCATAGAAAATGCTATCCGTGATATCAAAGATTTTCCAAAACCAGGTATTATTTTTAAAGATATCACAACCCTTCTAAATGATAAAGAAGCGTATGGTGTACTTATGAACCATCTCTATCAAAGATACAAATCATACAATCTTGATTTTATCGCGGGTATAGATGCAAGAGGTTTTATCTTTGGAGCAGCTCTTGCGCAGATGCTCAGCGTAGGTTTTGTCCCTATCAGAAAAAAAGGGAAACTTCCTTATACAACTATCAGTGAAAAATATACGCTTGAGTACGGTCTCGATGAAGTGGAAATACATCTTGATGCTTTTAGAGATATCAAAAACGCAAGAGTGCTTCTTATCGATGACCTCATAGCAACAGGCGGGACAGCAAACGCAGCAGCTACACTTATCAACAAAACAGGCGCTTTGTGTGTTGAAGCATGTTTTATCATGGCACTCTCTTTTTTAGAGGGACAAAAAAAATTACAAGAACAGACTGAGGTCTATTCACTTATCGAGGTTCACTGATGTATATACCTAGCAAATCAAAATTCGATCCAGATACAAACGGACATTTCGGCATCTTTGGCGGCAGATATGTGCCTGAAACACTGATGCCTTCACTTCTCAAACTTGAAGAAGAGTACGAAGCTATACGTTTTGACAAAAACTTTTGGCAAGAGGTGGACTACTATCTCAAAGATTACGTAGGTCGCCCTTCCCCTTTGTATTTTGCAAGTAATATTTCCAAAGAACTTGGGGCAAAAATCTATCTCAAACGTGAAGATTTGAACCATACAGGTGCGCATAAAGTCAACAATGTTATCGCGCAGGGTCTTATGGCAAAACGTCTTGGATATTCCAAAGTCATTGCTGAAACGGGTGCAGGACAGCATGGTGTAGCGACTGCAACCATTGCAGCCCTGCTTGGACTTGAATGTGAAATATTTATGGGTGCAAAAGATGTGGCTCGTCAAGAGCTTAATGTTTTTCGCATGAAACTCTTAGGAGCTAAAGTCCATGCTGTAGAGAGCGGAAGCAAAACCCTCAAAGACGCAATGAATGATGCTATCCGTCACTGGGTCACAAACGCAAGAGATACTTTTTATATCATAGGAACCGTTGCAGGTCCGCATCCTTA
>MIBW01000007.1:0-880 GCA_001829625.1 Sulfurimonas sp. GWF2_37_8
CTTAAACTTTTCATAAGCGTATTCGTTGATATAAGATTTTCAAAAAGCAGGAGATTTTTTCACTTTTTCATAAAAGTAATTCATCTTTGCAAGTATATTATCATGCCATCAATTAGATACGAATCAATAAAAATAAAGGATTATTTATGTATAATTCCGCTTCAACTTTATATATTTATTTATGTAAATGTTAGATTATTATACCCATCAGGAGGCTATTATGGCTTTAGATCAGGCTAAAAAACAAGAAATAGTTGCAAAATACGGTCGTAAAGAAAACGATACAGGTTCAAGTGAAGTACAAATTGCTCTTTTAACAACAAGAATCGCAGAATTGACTGAACACCTTAAAATCTTCAAAAAAGATCATGCATCAAGATTAGGACTACTTAAACTCGTTGGTCAACGTCGTCGTCTTATGAAATACTTCAAAAGAACAAACAAAGATGCATATATCAAATTAGTAGCAGATTTAGGTATCCGCGACAACATCTAATTTTTACATTTCTTCTTTAAAGTCCCTTTTTAGGGGTCTTTATCTTTTTTTCAAATTTTCTCACAAAACTTTTATTCTTCTTGCTTTTACTCTTAAACCATTCAAGTTACATTTGTCTAAGAAATTTTATTTTTGGAAAAATGATGTATAAAGTAGAAGTAACAATTAAGTAAAAAGATAAAGTTCAAGAGCATAAAAGCCCTTGAACTTTTAGACTTTTAGTCTACTCTTTTTCCATTTGAAGAAAAAGATTTCAAGTTTGATATAAAGATCTCTATAACTTTCCATAATCCATCCTCCTAATATCGATATTAAAACGCAAGGTTCGTTGATGCTAAAGCATAAACTAGTCCAGTATCAGGATTGTAATGTAAATAATTTGAA
>MIBW01000007.1:896-7405 GCA_001829625.1 Sulfurimonas sp. GWF2_37_8
ATCTTAGAGAAAAATCTCTATGGCACGTTTAAGATCCTCTGGTGTATCTATCCCAAAACCGGTGCTGGCAACTTTGAGCATCGTTATCTTTTTTTGATGATAAACAGCCCTGAGTTGTTCAAGACCTTCAATATCTTCTATCGGCGCATCACTGAGATTACAAAACTCTTTTAAGCTTTTTTTGCTGAAGCCGTAGATGCCGATATGTCCAAAATAATTTGCTCTTCCACTACGGTTGTAAGGGATTTTAGCGCGTGAAAAATAGATAGCATTATTTTCATTGTCAAGTACAACTTTGACTAAATTTGGATCTTCTGCGGACTCTGCGTTTATAGTATTGTAACAGCTTCCCATGATAAAGGGTTCTTCTTTGGTTTGAAGTTCTTTGAGTTTATACATGAGCACTTCGACAACTTCTGGTTCGATAAAAGGTTCATCTGCTTGAACGTTGATAATGATTTCGTTGTCATCAAGATTTAAAAGTGTTGCGCATTCATGGATTCTGTCTGTACCGCTTTTATGTGTAGTAGAAGTGAGCATCGCTTCGATGCCGTGCTCTTTACAAATATTGATGATTTGCTCATCATCTGCCGCTACTACGACTCTATCTACATGAGCGACTCTTTTGGCAGTTCGTACAACCATTGGCAGACCACCAATGTCTGCTAAAACTTTTTGTGGAAATCTTGTAGATGCAAGTCTGGCTGGGATAATAATCATTTAATGCCTTTGAGATATAATTACGAAATTATATCTAAAATGATTTCAAAGGTCTCACGCTTCATGCTACTTTATCAGCCCCAAAGTGGCTATTGTTACAACAGTGACTCTCTTTTTTTATACGACTTTATCAACTCTTTTGAGCCTAAAGGCAAGGTGCTCGATGTTGGTGCTGGATGCGGCATTGTCGGTCTTTTGGTAGCAAGAGATAACCCAAAAGTAGAACTTGAAGCGGTTGAAAAACAGGCTGCGTTTGTGCATTATGCGACAACAAACGCAAGAGTTAATACAATAGCTTATACGCTCTATGAGCGAGACTTTTTGGAACTTGATGAAAATGTAAAATACGACTATATCATCTCCAATCCGCCTTTTTATCATGATGGAGTCACTAAGAGTGAAGATGAAATGTTGTTTTATGCGAGGTATAATGTTAACTTACCGCTTCGTGATTTTTTTAAGAAGGTTTCAAGAGTGCTCAAACCTCAGTCTCACTTTATATTTTGTTATGACGCTTCACAGTTTGGCGTGATATGTGCAGAGCTGGAAAAAGCAAAACTCAAAGCAGTAGATGTGCAGTTTGTACACCCAAAAATAGATAGAGGGGCTTCGTTAGTGATGGTACATGCAAGAAACGGCTCCAAATCTTTGATGAAGATTTGGGAGCCATTTATCAGTTTTGATGGTGATGAATTTTCAGCACAGGCTCAAGAAGTTTATAAAAAAGCTGCAACACAGAGTATAAAATGTCAGATTTAATAAGCCAAGAGGGTTATCCATACCATTTTCAACCATCTGCTTGTGAGACGTGTCAGGGCAAATGTTGCACCGGTGAGAGTGGTTATATTTATGTTACGATGACTGAGATAGAGAAGATTGCGGCACTGTTTGATAGGAATATCAAAAGTTTTGCGGATGAGTATCTTTTCAAAAAAGGATACAAATATTCTATAAAAGAGCAAGTTTACAATGACTCACATGAGTGTATCTTTTATGATAGAGTCACAAATGGATGTAAAATCTATGAGGCGAGACCGCTACAGTGCAGAACTTTTCCTTTTTGGGACTATTTTAAAACACGCGTGGATGAGCTTAAACTTGAATGCCCAGGGATAGTCAATGTATAAGTTTTTTACCCCGATATTTTTACTTTTTGTCATGAGCGCTTGTGTTTATAAAATACCGCAAGTCCAAGCAAAAGAGCAGGTCGTCAAATCAAATCATAAAGTGTATGAAAACGAAGACTCGTATATACTTTTTGCACTACGCGCAGAACAGTTGCAAGATTTTCAGTCTGCTTCGGAAATCTTTAGTCTGCTTTATGAAAATACACAAAAAAGAGAGTATCTCTACCGTTCTTTGCAAAATGATTTGACGATACCTGCGTTTGAAAAAGTCATTAAACGAGTCAATGAACTTGCGCAGGGTGGCGTCTATGATGATGTACTAACCCGCATGAAAATTGTCGGACTTTTAGGAATGAGACGTTTTGGTGAAGCAAAACCTTTGGCATTGGAGCTTTTTACAAAAACTCAAGATGCAAATGATGTACTTTTGCTGAGTGATGTTTATATACAACTTCAAGAGTATATCTCTGCAGTAGAGGCTCTTGAGAGTATTTATCTCAAAAATTATGATGAAAAGATACTTGATAGAATTTCTCTTATACTTTATGTAAATCTCCAAAAAAAAGAGGATGCGATTTTGCGCCTTGAAACACATAGTCATATGCATGGATGTTCAGAGCTTATTTGTTTAAGACTTGCAGGATTTTATAGCCATGAAAACAACTTTGATGCTCTTTTATCGGTATATCTCAGGCTCTATGATATAAAAAAAGACACAGAACTTGCCAAAAAGATTGTTCAAATCTACCTTTACAAAAAAGAGACTACACAATTTATCGCATTTTTAGAGAGTTCTCAAAGTGATGATGATACACTTCTGCAACTTTATGCAAATATGAAAAAGTATGAAAAAGCTGCTCACGTAGCAGGTAAGTTATACAAACAAACCGGCGAAGCAAGTTATCTTGGCAGAAGCGCTATCTATAAATACGAAAGCAGTGAAAATAAAAATGATACAGTGATGCTCAACGAGGTGATAGAAAATCTCAAAAGTGTACTGAAGCAAAAAAGTGATGCGACATATCTGAATTATCTGGGGTATATTCTTATAGATCACGATATAGATGTAAACGCAGGGATGCACTATATCCAACAAGCACTTGTTCATGAGCCTAACTCTTCTTATTTTCTTGATTCTCTCGCATGGGGGCATTATAAACTAGGTGAGTGTAAAGAGGCGGATAGAATCATGAAACGGGTGAAAAATCTCGAAGGCGGAGATAATCCCGAAGTGCTTGAGCATATCCATGCTATAGAACAATGTTTAAAAATGAAAAAGGTAGTAAATAAATGATTTTAGACGAGATAATCAAAAAAACAAAAGAAGATTTAGTACAACGTGAAAAAGAGTTCTCATTTGATTGGCTCGGTCGTTCTCTTGCGTTTAATGCAAGAGCGCCTAGAGATGTTATCCCTTATCTTAAGGCTACGGAACAAGACCCTTACAGAATCATCGCAGAGGTGAAAAAAGCTTCTCCTTCTAAAGGTGTTATCCGTGAAAATTTTGATCCGCTTGCCATAGCGCAAAGTTATGAGCGCGGGGGTGCTAGTGCTATCTCTATTTTGACTGAACCTCACTTTTTTCAGGGTTCACTTGATTATCTTGGCGGTATTCGCCGTTATGTGAGTATCCCGCTTTTACGCAAAGACTTTATAGTCTCGAAATATCAGATTCTAGAAGCTGTAGTACACGGTGCAGATTTTATCCTTCTTATTGCTGCAGCTCTAAGCAAGGGAGAACTTACAGAGCTACTTGCTTATACGAGACATCTTGGGATGGAAGCTTTGGTTGAGGTACACGATAAGTCGGATTTGCTAAAGGCTATCTATGCAGGGAGTGATATCATCGGTATCAATCATAGAAACCTGCAGACGTTTGAGATGAATATGAATCTCTCTTATGAGCTTATTCCACTTATTCCAAATGGTAAAATTATTGTCGCAGAAAGTGGAATTTATGAACATGGACAGCTAGAAGATTTGAGCAAAGCTGGAGTGGATGCCTTTTTGGTGGGAGAATCTTTGATGCGTCAGGAAAATGAAGAAGATGCGCTTAGAAAACTCAAATTTGGATAGGCAAAAATATTGAAATCAAAACCATCGAATTATGAAGAGTTACTCAAAAGAGCGATAGGACATTTACGACTCTCCTCGGTAGCTATAGTCGTCAATGCATTTGCCTTGAGTGCTGTAATGTACGGAAAAATAGAAAATACAGAGCTTTTTACTTGGCTTTTACTTCTGATCGGTGTCTCTTCTTTTCGTTTTTTATCTTCATGGTATTATAAAAATTATCAAGAAAATTTTTCTCTCGAAGAGTGGAGATATATTTTTTATTTTCCACTTATATTCTCCTCTTTTTTGTGGGGATATGCGTCATTTTTCTTCTTTTTAGAAGGAAATATTTTATATCAAGCAATACTTATTATCATTGTCGCAGGTCTTAGTGCTGGGGGTATCAGCAGTCTCTCTTCATTAAATAAAGCTGTAAACATTTTTCTTTTTTTATTAATTGTTCCGCTTATTGTAAGGCTAGCGATGCAGGGTGGGTTTGAATACAATATTATCACAGCACTTGTAATACTCTATTTATTCTTAATCTACAAAATCGCAGGACAGTTCCATGAGCACTACTTTGATATTATCAATTCCAGAGAGATGTATGAAGAGGAGAGAGAAAAACTTTTACGTTCAGAAGAGCGTTTTGGAAAGATGTTTAAACAAGCTCCTTTGGGTATCGTTATTTATGACAATGATTTGATTATTCGTGAAGCAAATCAGGAACTTGTAGATTTTTTGGAAGCACCACACGACTTTTTGATAGGTTTGGATTTGCATACGCTTCCTGATAATAGTCTTTTGCCTTCGCTTGAGAGTCCTTTAAATGATATTGAGGGTTTTTATGAGGGAGAGTATAGGACAAAATACAAGCAAAAAGATCTTTGGATCTCTATGAGCACTTCTGCGCTCAAGGATGCAAACCATAACATTATCGGTGGTATCGGTATCATCTCAGATATTACACAAAGAATGCTCACGCAGCTCAAATATGAGTATCAAGCAAGCCATGACCAATTGACAAATATTCCAAACCGTGCAGCGCTGCTTGAACGCATCAAATATGAAATTATCCGTTATCAAAGGCATGAAGTCCGCTTTGGACTTCTTTTTCTTGATTTGGACAATTTTAAAAATATTAACGATTCTCTCGGTCATGCCATAGGAGATAAACTTCTCAAAGAAACAGCCATGAGACTCAAAAATATTATCAGGATTGAAGATACGGTTGCAAGAATTGGCGGGGACGAATTTGTCATGCTTTTACCTGACTTGGGCACGGATGAAAATAAATCTGCTACCAATGCCGAATATATCGCACAAAAAGTACATCAAGCTTTGCGAAAACCATTTGAGATTGAGGGGTATAAACTCAATATATCTTCAAGTATCGGTATCGCACTTATCGATAATAAAAAAGAGGATGAACATGACCTTCTAAAACACGCAGATATTGCGATGTATCAATCAAAAAAAGCTGGTAAAAACATGAGTACATTTTATCAGCATAAAATGGATGAGTGGGTCAAGCGACGCCTTGGGATAGAAAATGGATTGCGTGATGCGATAGAAAACAGAGAGTTTGAGATACATTATCAGCCAATCGTAGAGTTTTCAAGTGGTAAACTTATGGGTGCAGAAGCACTATTGCGCTGGAATTCTAAAGAATTTGGCTCTGTTGGACCCGATGAGTTTATCCCTATAGCCGAAGAGAGCGGACTTATTATCAATATTGGTGCATGGGTTCTTGAAAAAAGTGTACAGCAGTTTGTTGCTTGGAAACAAGCGTATGGGCATATTAGCTCATTTACTCGTATCGCTGTAAATGTAAGTGTGAGACAATTTAACTATCCTGATTTTGTGAAACAGGTTGAGGAGATTCTCTACTCTAGCGGCATAACACCTCAAAGCCTTGAGCTTGAACTTGTAGAGTCGATTATCGTCAAAGATATTCATAGCGCACGTAAAAAGATGGATAAACTGAGAAAACTTGGTGTGAGACTCTCAATAGATGATTTTGGAACAGGCTATTCTTCCCTTGCTTATCTCAAAAGACTTCCCTTCACCACACTCAAAATAGACAAAAGTTTTGTGCAAGATATACAAGATGATGTGGATGATAAAGAACTGATTAGTACGATTCTTACCATAGCAAAAAACTTTAACCTTGAAGTTGTCGCAGAGGGTGTTGAGAGTTATGAGCAGTATAGTTTTTTACATGAGCGACTTTGTGATTATATGCAGGGGTATTATTGCTCAAGACCGATGAGTGTAGAAAACTTTGAGATTTTCTTCACAGCAACGGGAGGATTTTGTCAGGTCATTACAACATCTGACCTCAAGCACTAGGCGAGAAGTTTTTTCACACACTCGTTGATGCGTTTGCCATCGGCAAGTCCTGCAAGTTCTTTGGATGCCGCGCCCATTACTTTACCCATATCTTTGGCATCTTTCGCTCCTACAGAAGCGATAATGCTAGCTAATGCTGCGGTGAGTTCTGCATCACTGAGTTGTTTTGGAAGATAGACTTCAAATATAGCTATTTCATCAAGTTCTATTCGAAGCAAATCATCGCGTCCCGCTTCTTTGTATTGCGTGGCAGAA
>MIBW01000008.1:0-37242 GCA_001829625.1 Sulfurimonas sp. GWF2_37_8
CATCCTCAGAGTTGTATCCTTCACTCTCATCAAATATCAATAAAGAGTTGTCATCACTGCGGCATGGCCAGTAGCCATAAAGCAGAGTCGGTTCAAAAAGTTTCTCATCAATAAAACGTTTTTTGAGTTTTTCATAAGTTGGCCATACGACTTCATCGAGTTGTTTTTCATAGGCTTCTTTACTCATGCCTTTGGAGCTATACCCCCAACGGGATTTGAAAAGTATCTTATGATTTATCCATGTAAACGCCATCTCTATCTGCGTATCCGTGAGTTTAAGTTCTCGACGGCCCCAAAATGGAGGTGTTGGGACTTTGACATCACGATCTGGCATCTTGAGCTCAGAAAAGTGAGGCATAACAATCTCTTTTTTTACTTTAACAACTTCTTGATTATCATCTTTTGGATGAAGGTTTGTGTCAAAGTTACCTGCTTCGATGCGGCTCATGGCGGTTACTCCGTCAAAGGCATCTTTGCAGTAAAAGATAGGACCATCATAAAACGGACGGCAAAAGTCATCGATAAAAGCACGAGTAAGTGCCGCTCCTCCCAAAAGTATCGGTATTTTGATATCGGCTGCTTTGAGTGCTTCGAGATTTTCTTTCATCACCTGTGTTGATTTTACCAAAAGTCCGCTCATACCAAGAGCACTTGCGTTTGTCTCTTTGAGTGTTTTTACAAAGGAGTCTAAATCTACTTTGATTCCGAGGTTGATAACTTTAAATCCGTTGTTGGAGAGGATAATATCAACGAGATTTTTACCGACATCATGCACATCCCCTTTAACTGTTCCCAAAATAAGGGTTGTATCGACAGCCTTATCTACTTTTGGCAGATAGGGGTTGAGATGATCGACGGTCTTTTTCATGGTCTCCGCACTTTGGAGTACAAAAGGAAGTTGCATCTGCCCTGAGCCAAAAAGCTCACCGACGACTTTCATGGCATCTATAAGGATTTCATTGACTATTTTTTCAGGTGCGATGGAGTTGCGCGCCTCTTCAACGAGCGGGATCATACGATCTTTATCTCCATCCATAAGTAGCTTTGCGATTTTTTCTTCTTGGCTCATGGCAAGGTAAGCCGCATCTTCTACATCATTATCCACGGCTTCTTTTGTACTAAAATGGTCGATAAACTCAAAAAGCGCCGCACCTTTTGGTTTTTTATTGAAGATGAGATTGTTACAAATATCCTGTTCTTCTTGACTTATTTTGTTTAGAGGAATGATATGTTTGACGTTGATGATAACAGAAGTGAGTCCAGCTTCGATGCAGTGGTGCAAAAACATGGAGTTCAAATAAGGTCTGGCATCTTTATCAAGTCCAAAAGAGATGTTAGAGAGACCTAGAGTAGTGCCTACTTTAGGATGACGCAAACGCAGCTCACGGATAGCTTCTATCGTGTTGATACCTGCGTCAAAATACTCTTCATCCCCGCTTCCAAGAGTAAATGTTAGAAGGTCAAATACCAAATCTTCGGCTTTTATACCGTGTTTTTTTGTCGCTAGTTCATAGATACGTTCTGCAATTTCTATCTTTCTCTGCAGAGTTTTAGCCATACCTATCTCATCGATAGTCAGACAGACCAAAGCTGCTCCATATTTTTTTGCCAACTGACATACTGCGTCAAACTTCTCTATCCCGTCTTCGAGGTTAACAGAGTTGATGATAGGTTTACCGCCTATGAGTTTGAGTGCTTCTTCGAGTGCTGGAGTTTGTGTAGAATCGGGCATGATAGGAAGAGCTATCTTTTGGGCATAAAGACGCATAACGGAGTTCATATCTTTTGTCTCATCACGTCCTGCAAAACCGACACTTACATCCAGTACATGAGCACCCGCACGCATTTGTTGTTGAGCGACACTGAGTGTGCCTTCATAATCTTCTGCCAAAAGAAGTTCGCGAAATGCTTTGGAACCAGTTGCGTTTGAGCGCTCACCTATAAGAAGAGGTGCAGGTTCTTGCATAAGTGGCACTGTAGAAAAAAGTGAAGCAAGAGAGTTTTGTTGTTTGCCTGATGCTGCTTTTGGTTGAAGTTTTTCTACGCGATTGACTAGAGCACGGATATGTTGGGGTGTTGTACCACAGCAACCGCCTAAAAAACTCACTCCATCAAAAGAGAGAAACTCCTCTTGTTTATCAGCAAACTCTTCAGGTCCCATCGGATAGTAGGTATAACCTCCACGGTTTTGAGGCAAACCTGCGTTTGCGTGGACGGAGATAGGTTTGTGCCAAAGTTCGCTCAAAGTTTTTACATGTTTTCGTACTTGCTCAGGACCAGTGCCACAGTTAAAACCAAGGGAGATAATATCAAAAGGCTCCAAAATAGCGGCGATTGTTGAGGCATCTGTTCCTATAAGCATTGTTCCGCTAAGTTCTATCGTTACAGAGACCATAATAGGGATTGCTATATCTCTTTGGCGTGAAGCTTCTTCGCAGGCGTGAAGTGCGGCTTTTATTTGTAGCGGGTCTTGACATGTCTCAAGAAGAAAAACATCCACGCCACCATCAATGAGTGCCAAACAAAACTCCGTATAGCCTTTATACATCTCATCGTAGCTGATATGTCCAAGTGAAGGGAGTTTTGTTCCTGGACCTACAGAGCCTAAAACAAAACGTGGATGCTCAGGCGTGCTCATTTTTTCACACTCCTCTTTGACAAGCTGTGCGCCTGCTTTTGTGAGTTCATAAGCACGATGGCCAATTTGGTATTCGTCCAAAACCCAAGAAAAAGAACCAAAAGTGTTTGTAGTGATAAAGTCTGCTCCAGCAGTTAAATAGGCTTTAAAGATATTGCGAAGAACATCAGGGCAGGTAACATTGAGAAGTTCATTACACCCTTCATTGCCCTCCCACGCCTCTTTTGGTATCTGCTCATCACGTTGCTGCAGCTGCGTTCCCATCGCACCGTCTATGAAAAGCGGGCGTTTTTGTATGGTTTGTAAGATGTACTCTTTTGTTGTCATGTAAAAATCTTTTAGTGAATTGAATAAGGAAGATTTTAGCCAAAGAGAGCATAAAAAGAGTTGAGTATTTTTGTTTATAAATAAAATTATGACGTAATAATTACATTAACTATTGACTTAAATCGTCAGAAAAGAGTACAATGACGACGAAAATCAATAATAAGAGGGGTTTAATCGTTAAATGGTAATAACATACGTCCGACCAGATAAAAATTTCGATGCGGCTCTTGAGCAATTGCAGGTGATTAATTCTTATGCGATTTCTCATAATCTTAACGTTGATGATGAATTTATAGATCATGTTTCACAAAATAAACGCCTTGATGAGCGAATACACGTAACGGATTATTTTCAATCCAAAGCGGGTTGTACGCTTCTAATATATGATGTATGGGCTTTGAGTACCAATATGGAAGATTTGATTCAGATGTTTTCTTGTTTATTAAAACATGAATTTAGTGTTCATTTTATCAAGCAGTCTGTTATAATATCTTCAAAAAGTAGTGTTATGCTTGTTCTGGGTCTTATCGACCAGCTCAGACAGACACTGCAAAATGAGTCGAAAAAAGTTGTAGGAAGACCTAGAGGAAGTAAGTCTAACTCTAAGTTTGACAGATATATCAATGAAATCATCACTTACATCAAAGAGAAAAAAAGTGTGAGTGAGATGGCTAGAGCTTTAAAAGTAAGTAGAAGTTCACTCAAAGATTATATAGAATCAAGAGAGTTGAAGCAGGTTGCATTTGGGTCACTTTTACCAATCGCACCTGAAAATGCGGAACAGCAAGTAATCAATACTATTATTTGTCCGAACGAAAACTAATAACCACAAGAAGGGGAGAAAAGAGAGAATGAGTACAACAACAGAGGGGTTAAATATACCGACACCGTGGAGAATCAAACGTTACTATGTGTATGCATTGGCGACGATTGTTGCTTTGGCTTTGCCATGGATACAGATAGATGGAAATCACTTTTTCCTTCTAAGTTTTGATAAGATGAAATTGCATCTTGCGTTTATCCAGTTTGATATGCAAGAGCTTTATCTGATGCCGTTTTTACTTATGCTAATGTTTTTGGGTATTTTTGGTATGACGGTCATGGGTGGTCGTGTTTTTTGTGGATGGGTGTGTCCACAAACTGTTTTTCGAGTTATTTATCGTGATTTGATTGAGACAATGATTTTAGGTCTTCGTAAACGCATCAAAAATAAACAACAAGAACCTGATATGTCTAAGACAGAAAATAAGGTAAAGAAAGTTATCGCAATTTTGATCTGGTCAGCACTTGCCCTCATTGCAGGTGCGGATTTTATCTGGTACTTTATTCCACCTGAAGATTTCTTTGCGTATATACAAGATCCGATGGAACACTTAACAATGTTAGGATTTGTTTTAGGTGTTGCGCTTTTCCTTATCTATGATATCGTTTTTCTCAAAGAAAACTTTTGTGTTTATGTTTGTCCTTACTCTCGTGTTCAGTCTGTTTTGTATGATGATCACACGATTATGGCACTTTACGATACACACCGTGGTGGAGGTATCTATGATGCTGAACACAACAAACTTTTCACAAAACAAAAAGAGCTTCAAGCCTTTGAACCTGCAGCTGAGTGTACTACGTGTGAGTCTTGTGTAACGGTTTGTCCTACGCATATCGATATCCGCAAGGGTCTTCAGTTGGAATGTATCAACTGCCTTGAGTGTGTAGATGCCTGTACGACAGTTATGGGTAAACTTGGTAAACCTTCGTTAGTTACATGGTCAAGTGATTATGAGATTATTGATCAAAAAGGTAAAACGCAGTATTTCCGTCCAAAAATCCTTGCATATATAGGGCTTTTGGTCATTATTTCGATTATTCTTGGAATGATGGGAAGTACCAAAGAACATATGCTCTTAAATATCAATAAAGAGACAAGACTTTACTCTACGAAACTTCTTCCAGATGGGAAAATACAGGTGGATAATGCGTATGAGTTTTTACTTCAAAATACTGAAAGTGAAGCGATGGACTTCTTTTTTGAAGTTATCCCGCCAGCAGGGATGGAAGGGAAAATATTTATAGATTCTCCGACAACAAAATTTGGAGTTGTGCCAAATGTGAAAAAGAAAAAAATTGTTATCATCAGCACTACAGATGTTTTAGCGGATGATGTGAGAAAAGATACGGCTATCCCTATCAAGATTCGAGCCTATGCTGTAGGTCATGAGGACAAAATTGTAGTCTTTAGGGACTCAACATTTATCTTCCCAAGAGCAGACGTTTTAAAAGCTGCACACTAACTCTTCCAAAGTCTAGCTTCGGCTAGACACCTCCACATAATAGAATCTTAAAAAAAAATGAGATAGACTAAGGTCAATTACTTAATATATTGAGAGGTTATTAATGTCGCATAATATTAAAAAAATTCTATTCTATCTTTTAGCATTTTATAGTTTACTCGGCTTTGTTGTAGTGCCTTTTGTTTTGAAGCCACAGATTATCAAAGCAGTTGCCCAGCAGACAAACGCAACTATAGAGCTTGATTCACTCTTTTTTAATCCTTTTCTCTTTAAACTTGAACTCTTTGGTATTCATCTCAAAGACCAGCAAAACAAAGAACTTTTTTCTCTGCCTCATGTTTTTGTAAATGTTGAGGTTTATTCACTTTTTCGTGCTGCTATACATATCAAAGATTTTGTGATTGAAGCACCTAGAGTATATCTTGTCTATGATACGGATAAAAAACTCAACTTAGCCACCTTACTCAAAGAGAATAACCAAACGCAAGAGGGTGATAGTTCTCAAGCGAAAATGCCACGTATTATCGTCAATAATTTCCAAATCAACAATGCTTATGTCCGTTATGAAGATTTTACAAAAAAAGAGAAGTTTGATTTTTCGTTTGAGGGCTTGAGATTTGAACTCAAAGATCTTGATACAAAAGACCTTGACATGAGCAAAGCATCGCTACGTTTTTACTCACGCTTTGGAGATGGAGGTTTTGTGAACCTCAAAAGTAACATCATCGGAGTTGATCCTTTTATCATTGAGGGAAGTTTTGATTTTGAATCAAGTAAACTCTACACACACTACAGATACTTTCAAGATATCCTCAATCTCGAAGTTGCCGATGGAAAACTCTCTGCTCATGCAGAGTATTTTTTCAATATGGATGAGCTAAACGCAACAAAGATACAAAACGCAACGCTCTCTCTTGATGCTCTGCGAATCAAACCAAAAGGGAAACACAAAGATATACTCAATATTGGTTTTTTGCATCTTAACATAATGGAAATAGCTCCGATACAAAAGCAGGTGCTTATAGAAAAAATAGAGCTTGATTCACTTAAACTCAAAGTAGCTAGAAATACAAAAGGTGAGATTGATTGGAGACAATATCTCAAAGTGAATATGCCGCGTTTGGATACAAATCAGACTGCAAACGCAGCAGAGAAAAACCAAACGCCATGGAGTGTTGTACTCAAAGATATCGCTCTTGAAAAAATCCAAGCAGATTTTTATGATAAAGGGATATCTCCTGCGGTCAATACAAAACTCAATAATCTCAATCTCTACGCGCAAGATATGACACTTTCAGGAGAAGAGCCGTTTCAATACAGTATAGATTTGAAGTTAAACGATACCTTTGTGTGCCACTCAAGCGGAGCGATAAAATATGCACAACTTGATATAAACGCAAGTGTAAAATGTGATGGATTTGATGTAGTGCATTATGCTTCATATATCGATGCCGCTGCCAAAGAAGCTCTTGAAGTTTATAATATAAAGCTCATGCGCGCAACGGCGGGATTTGATGCAAATATAGCGCTTAAAACACAAAGTGAACAAACGTTCATAAGCCTCAATGAGACAAATCTTCGCCTTTCCAATGTTGCTCTAAACAAAAGAAACACAGGTGAAAAACTCCTTGCGTTTGCGCACTTTAATGTCAATCATACGGCAATCGATTTACAAAAAAGAGAGATTAAAATAGCCAAAACAACACTTGCTAATTTGTCTATCGAAACAAAAATGCTTGCCAATGGTAAAATGAATTTTGAAGGCTTATTAGAGCCAAAAAAAACAGCGACTCAAAAAGAGACAGCGTTTAGAGTACAGCTCAAACATTTTGCTCTTGATGCTGCCAAAGTAAATTTTGAAGATGCCAGACTCTCTCCGAGTGCAACAATAAAAGCCGATAGAATTTTTGCAAATGTCTATGATATAGACTCCAAAACAAGCACTTGGCTGAAGTATAAAACCTATGCGCGAATCAACTCAAAAGGGATAGTACGTGCTAATGGTGATCTCAGACACACTCCGCTCAAACAAAAAGGAACTTTGGATGTGAGTGATTTCTCACTCAAAGAGTTTAACCCTTATCTTGCACAAAGTAGTTATCTCAAAATAGAGGATGGGGCAATTGATATAAACGCAAAAACTCTCTATGACTCCTCTTCAAACAAAGCCGATGCAAAACTTGTCGGTGGAGTCAAACTTAAAGAATTTTTTCTAGCCAACAGCAGAGATAACACGTCGCTGCTTTCAGTGGGAGAGTTGGCACTGCATGGATTTGAACTTGATTTGATGCCAAATCGTTTGTATATAAGTGAAGCCAATCTCAATTCGTTTTATGTTGATGCGATGATAGATGAAAAAAAAGTGATGAACTTTACAACTTTGCGAAAAGAAACTCCAAAAACGCAGGTGAGTAAGAAAAGTGAAGAATTTACCTATAAAATCGAAAAACTCAATTTAAATGCTGGAAGTGCTAAATTCGCCGACTTTTCACTTCCAATCAAGTTCCAAACCAATATTCATGATGTAAGCGGAACTCTACTTTCTCTCTCTAGCACATCATCTGAAGTGGCATATATAGATATCGTGGGAGAAGTGGATGCATACGGTGCGACAAAACTCAAAGGAAGCCTTGAAAGTTCAAATCCAAAAAAATTTACAGATTTGAATTTTAATTTCACAAATCTTGAATTAAACGCCATGAGTGGATACAGCGCTGCGTTTGCAGGCTATGCTATAGAGAGCGGGAAACTCTATCTGGATTTGGGCTACAAGATCAAAGACTCAGAACTTTTAGGAAGCAACAAAATTACTATCAACAAGATAAAACTCGGTGAAGAGATAAAAGATGAAAATACTTCATCTCTTCCGCTTGGTTTTGTTATTGCGATTCTTGAAGATAGTGAAGGGGTGATAGATATTGATATGCCCGTTGCAGGAAATGTGGATGCGCCTGATTTTAAATATGGAGCTGTGGTGATGCAAACTTTGAGCAATCTCATACTCAAAGCTGTAGCTTCGCCATTGACATTTTTGGGTTCGGTCATAGGAGTTGAGAGTCAAAAACTGGAGTACATCTCCTTTGAAGCGGGTAAAAGTGATATCTTGCCGCCACAACGAGAAAAGCTTGACCAAATTGTCAAGATGTTTGAAAAAAGACCAAAAATTTCTCTCTCGTTGAGCGGAGTGTATGATGTACAAAGTGATACAAAAGCGCTTCAGCTTCAAAAACTTGTAGCACTAGCTATAAAAGAGAGTGGTGCAAAAAGTAAAGAAGAACAGCAAAACGCAGTGGATATAGATGTTCTTGAAGATATTTATGAAGATTTTAAAGATGATGACAAACTTGATGTGATTCGTGATGCTTTAGAAAAGAAATATGAAGACGACGAGTTTAAACGCGAATATCTCAAAGCGCTTATCGAAGAGACAAGAGTTTTGTTAGTTGTTAGCAAAGAAGAACTTGAAGCTCTTGCGCAGTTACGGACACAAAAGATTAGCACCTATCTATTAGAAGAACAAAAGATGAATCCAAAAAGAGTTCATAGAGTAAAAGTGAGTGTTATAGATGAGGTGCAAAATAGCTCTGTAAGAATGAAGTTGGCAGTTGATGTACAATAAACTTCTTCGGATTTGTTATAATTGCGTTTTCATTTAAAAAGGTAAAAGATGGCATTTTCAAAAGCAAAACGCAACGGTACGATGAGCGGTATTATTTTTGTCGCAATATTTGCGGCAGCAGCTACGATGATAGCAGACTTGCAAGCCGTAAGGTCACTCGGTATTTCTCCTCTTGTGGTGGGGATAGTTTTTGGTATATTTTATGCCAATACACTGCATAACAAACTTCCAAAAGAGTGGGAGGGCGGTATCACTTTTTCAGCGAAAAAGATATTGCGTTTTGCTATAGTTTTTTACGGTTTTCGTATCACTTTTCAACAAATCGCCGATGTAGGAATGGACGGCTTTTTAGTCTCTCTTATCATGCTCTCCACAACTTTTATTCTTGGCACATATCTCGGACATAAGATATTTAAGATGGACAAAGACACTTCGATGCTTACGGCTTCGGGTGCTGCTGTTTGTGGGGCTGCGGCAGTTTTGGCTACAGAACCTGTACTTAAAGCCCAAGAACATAAAACAGCCATCGCCGTCTCTATGGTGGTTCTTTTCGGAACAATTGCGATGTTTTTGTATCCTGTTTTATATACGGTTATTATAGAACCTGCAACGGGGTTTTTACATATGAGTCAGCAAGAGTTTGGAATCTATGTCGGCGGAACTATCCATGAAGTAGCACAGGTTGTTGCTGTTCCTGCTTCTATCCCGGGGGCAAGTGCGGAGATGGCAAACTCTGCTGTTATCGTGAAGATGACACGCGTTATTATGATTGCACCTATGCTTATTGTCTTAGGTATTTATCTCTCTTATACAGCGCAAAAAAGTGGAGTGCAAGGGAGCAAAGTTAAACTTGTTATCCCGTGGTTCGCGGTTTATTTCATCGGTATGGCAGGGTTTAATTCACTGCAAATTGTGCCTGAGACGATTGTAAATGTCATCAATGAAATTGATACCTTTCTCCTTACAATGGCTATGACAGCTCTTGGTATGGGAACACGCTTTGCGAAGTTCAAAGGACTCGGACTTGCTCCTCTTTATACGGGTGCGGCTATGTTTGTATGGCTTCTTGTAGGCGGTTTCGTTATCACAAAACTTATCGTTGATATATTTTAATAAAACTCTTTATCTAAAGAGTATATAATCGTTGCAATATAATGTGTTTGTACGAGGAGTTCGAGTAGATGTCATCCCTTCCAAGTATGCTTAACTCTTTTTGGCTCTGGAGAGAGGTTTACATAAAACTCGGTATCTCCAATCCAGCCTATAAATACTGGAAAGAGACACCAAATATCAAACTCAATAACAAATATCTCTTTATCCAAAAACAGACACTTCCCCAAAAATACGACTATATCGAGTCTAAACTTACGGATCTCAGCGGCTATCTTCCTATCAAATTTGCTTCAGATCAGCTTCATGTCAATGAACATATATTTTCTTATGAAAAGATGCGTTTGTACAAAGAGTTTGAATACAAGTTCGTAGCAGATGTGAAATTTGTCAATATCAGAAAATTTTTTAGAGAAAATGGTATCCGAGTGGGGAAAAACTCTTTTGTACAATTGGGGAAATTAGAGGATTTGGATTTGAGTGCCGAAGCTATTTTTTACAAACTCAAAAATGATTATGCTATTGTGGTTTACGACTGATGAATACCTTTTTTATTGAATATAGAGATCCGCTTTTTTCGGTGATTATCTTTTTTGTTCTTGTTTTTGTTATTGCGTTTTTTTCCTATTGGTTTGGGCGTTACAAGAAAAAAGAGGATTCCAGATATCTTGATAAATTTTTGCAAGGTTTTGGTTCTCTTCCTTCGCATCATGAGCTCAAAGTCCTTATCACATCAGGCGAACTCTCAGAAAAATCATGGCTACTTTTGGCACAGTCTTACTTTAAAAATGGGGATTATGAAAAAAGTATAGAGATTTATAACGAACTCTTGGCAGTAGGTATGAAATCAAATCCGCGAGATACGATGTTTCTACTTGGACGCACTTATTTTAAAGCTGGTTTTTTGGAGCGGGCAAGAAAAATATTTCTGGAAATCTTAAAAACCAATCCAAGAACGCCGCAGGCACTCAACTATCTTTTGTTGGTTTATGAATATATGCGGGATTATGAATCTGCTCTTGAAGTCCTTGAGCCACTGGATGCACTGCAAAAAGAGACAGCCAATGATGCTGCCTATCTTCATTCGCTTATGTTGCTAAATGATGTAAATAAGTCTTCACAAGAAAAAGGTGAAGCTTTATTGGAAATCCATAAAAAGACAAATATTTTGACTTATCTTGTTTTTGAATATCTTTTTCGTACAAATCCAAAATTGGCATGGAGACATTTTGACGGTTCTCAAAGTGAAAAATTAGTCGATCTTCTCTGGCAACTCGATGCAAAAATTTTGGATTTGGATATAATTTCACAAAATGGCTATTTACGGGAGCTTTTCACGGCTCGCGGTGATCTGAAACTTGCAACAAAAAGTTCGGTTTTTGAGTTTGATATATTGATAAAACTCGAAGGCAAATCAAATGCAACCCTTGCGTTTGAGTACATCTGTGATAGTTGTAAACAGACTTACCCATTTATTTTCCATCGCTGTAGCTCATGTCACTCTATTGATACAGCCAGAGCAGAGCTTAACCTGACGAAAGATTATTATAGGAATACAGTTGAAGAAAATAACTCTTTTCAGTGATGGTAGTGCGCTTGGAAACCCTGGTCCAGGAGGTTTTGGTGCTATTTTGCGATTTGGTACTACAGAAAAAGAACTTGTTGGCGGAGAAGCATATACTACCAACAACAGGATGGAACTATTAGGCGTTATTGAAGGTCTCAAAGCCCTCAAAGAGCCATGTAAAGTCGAGGTGATATCGGATTCTTCTTATGTTGTGAAGGGGATAAATGAGTGGCTGGATGGCTGGATAAAAAGAGACTTTAAAAAAGTGAAAAATATTGATCTTTGGAGAACCTATATAGATGTTTCAAAAGGACATGAGATAAACGCAATCTGGGTTCGTGGACATGATGGACATGCAGAAAATGAGAGATGCGATAAACTTGCTTGGGATGAAGCCCAGAGACAAAAAAATTTATTAGGAGGATAAAATGAAAAAAAAATTAGAAGCCTTGCAAAAAGCAATTGGTTATACATTTAAAGACGAAAAGCTCATTATCGAAGCGCTGACGCACAAAAGTTACAAACAGCCCTACGATAATGAGCGCTTGGAGTTCTTGGGGGATGCCGTCTTAGACCTTGTTGTCGGAGAGTATCTTTATACAAGGTTTGCTAACTCAAACGAAGGAAAACTCTCAAAGATACGAGCTTCTTTAGTCAATGAGACAGGTTTTGAAAAACTAGCACTTTATCTAAATCTTGGAGAGTATATCTACCTCTCAAACGCAGAAGAAAACAATGGCGGACGTGAAAAAGCCTCTTTGCTTTCTAACGCTTTTGAAGCACTTATGGGAGCTATTTATCTTGAGTCTGGTCTTGTTAGTGTACAAAAGATAGCGATAGATTTGATAGAAAAAAATCATGATGAGATATCACTGGATTATCTTTTTAGAGATTTTAAAACGACACTTCAGGAGCTTACACAAGCGAGATTTGGGACTATTCCTGAGTATAAACTTATCGCAAGCCGTGGACCTGACCATAAAAAAGAGTTTGAAGTTGCTGTGATTATTGAAGATAAAGAGTACGCAAGAGCGATTGGAAAAAGTAAAAAAATCGCACAACAAGAAGCTGCAAATATAGCTGTAGAGATGCTGAAAAAGGAGAAATAATGAACAGTTTTGGACAAAAATTACGATTTAGTACCTTTGGAGAATCTCATGGGACGGCTCTTGGCTGTATCCTTGATGGTGTTCCAGCAGGTCTTGTTATCGATGAAGCATTTATCCAAAGCGAACTTGATCGTAGAAAACCGGGCAAAAGTGAGTTTGAAACAGCAAGAAAAGAGGACGATAAAGTAGAGATACTCAGTGGCGTTTTTGAAGGTCAAAGTACGGGTACACCTATAGCGATGATCATCTACAACACTAACCAAAAATCCAAAGATTATACAAATATCAAAGATGTGTTTCGCCCTGGACATGCAGATTTTACGTATTTTCATAAGTATGGTTTGCGCGATTATCGCGGTGGTGGGCGTTCTTCTGCTAGAGAAACTGCAGCAAGAGTTGCTGCAGGTGCGATAGCAAAACTGATGCTTCAATCTTTGGAAATAGAAGTGTTGAGTGGTATCAGTGAAGTAGCGGGCATCAAAAGTGAAACTTTTGATTATGAGAGAGCCAAAACAAGTATTATTTACGCTCTTGATGGTGCAAAAGAAGAAGCACAAAAAGCGGTGATTTTAGAAGCGAAAAATGAACATGATTCAGTCGGCGGCGTTTGTAGAGTTCTTATAAAAGGTGCTCCAATAGGTCTTGGGCAGCCGCTTTATTATAAACTTGATGCTGTTTTGGCGGATGCTATGATGGGTATAAACGCAGTCAAAGCGGTAGAAATAGGCGATGGTATCATGAGCGCTTCGCTTCTTGGTTCGCAAAATAATGACCAGATACGTGCGAATGGTTTTGAGTCCAACCACGCAGGCGGGATTTTAGGAGGCATAAGCAATGGAGAACATATCGTTTTAAATGTCTATTTTAAGCCAACGCCTTCTATTTTCAAAGAGCAACATACGGTGACAAATGAAAACGCAGAGGTAGATTTTTCACTCAAAGGCAGACACGACCCCTGTGTAGCGATTCGTGGAACAGTAGTTTGTGAAGCGATGGCAGCTCTGGTGATAGCTGATATGTTACTTCTAAACATGGGCTCAAATATGAACGGATTTGTAAAATATTACAATTAATCAGGAATTTAGAGTGTCATTTTACCAATATTAAATTGAAGTCAATAAAAACTAAATATTAAAATATAACTCTCTACTCCAATTCATACCCCTCGTTCATTGTGAGCTTGCCGAACCATTGTCTTTGAGGTTATATCACTTAAATATGCATGTATCTTTATTCGCTTTATTTACAGTGTGAAGGCTTTGCGGTAGAACTTTGCATTGTTTTGCAATGTGAACCTTCTGTCTTGGCAGGCACTTGTGGAGTGTAAAATGCAAGTGCATAGGTGCTTAGAAAAATAAGTCCCACAGAAGTAACTATAATCATTTTTTGAACTCTGGAAATTTTTTGTATCTCCTCTTTTTCTCTTATCTCACACACAGCACCTGGACAGAGTTTTACCTCATTTTTATAGAGGGCGTTAAAAATCTTACACCCTATGCAGATGCCAAAAGCGGCTTCACTAAACAAAAGCACAAGACAAAGTAGACAAATGACGATTTTGATGGGTGTCATAACATCCAAAACCACGATGAGCGTAAACATAATGAGTGATAAAAAAAGACCTATATACCACGCCCACTTCTTTTGGGGAGCTGCTACATACTCAGGTTTTTGATTTTGTACCATCATCCGACCCAAAAGCAAACTAGGGGAAAACCTAGGATTTACCAAAATTCTTATAATAAAATCTACCATAAAAAATGTCACAAATATTTTTGTGAACATAAACTCATGCATTAAAAAAGCATTCATAAAAGAGATGAAACCAAATAAAAATAAAATCCCAGCACCCGCTCTAGCCTCTCTCTCATTGAGCACTCGCACATCGTAGCCCTCTACAACTTCACCAAAATACATATAGTTTTTCATACTATTCTCCTCGTTTTATGAGCGTATTATAAAGAGTGTGTGTGAGGTGTGTGTGAGGTATATGTCAGATACTCAACTATTCTCACACACTTGCAAATGATGAAAGTTTCGAAGTGGTTTTTAATGCACAAAGTGCAGAAAAATACAGACTTGAACTAAAAGTTAAAAAAGGAAATACAACCTTTAAAACAGAACTTAGAGGACCCGAAGTTATAAATGGACAACATCTTTCCTTCAGAGCCAGATCCAACTATAAATGACAGTACACTTCTTGTGTGAGGCAATGAAGTGTTATAAATAAATTGTACCCTTTAGCCTTTGCTCATGACACCCTGAACTTAGAGTTTAAAGATACTGTTTTTTAAAATATTTTCTACGATATCTTGATAATATTTTTTCTGTTCACTGTTGCCAAGTGAAACAGGTGGCTCGCCTTTGTCGGAACCTTCACGGATTTGCATATCCAGAGGAATTGCTCCTAGAAATGGAATGTGGTACTTTGCAGCGATTTTTTCTCCGCCGCCTGTACCAAAGATATCATAACGTGTACCGGTATCTGGAGCAATAAAGAAACTCATATTTTCGACGATTCCCGCCATCTTCACGCCGATATCTTTAAACATCATCACCGCACGGCTTACATCATCTGTTGCCACTAGTTGTGGTGTAGTGACCAAAACAGCTGCTGCAATAGGAAGTTCTTGGGCAATCGTTAACTGAACATCACCCGTTCCTGGAGGCATATCGATGACCATAAAATCAAGTTCACCCCACGCAACGTCTTCTAAAAACTGAATAAGTGCGTTAACGGCTACGGAACTTCTCCAAACAAGAGGTGTGTCTTGTGTTGGAGTCGTGAGTGCGACACTCATTATTTTTATCCCGTAGTTTTCAGCTGGGATGATTTTATCTTCATCATTCCATTGGATTCTCTCTACGTCTGTATTTGTCAAACGCGGGATATTTGGGCCGTAAACATCTGCATCTAAAATGCCTACTTTGTACCCTTTTTGTGCAAGGGCTATAGCGATGTTAACGCTTACCGTACTCTTTCCAACGCCACCTTTGCCACTTGTAACAGCTATGATATTTTTAGCATAAGGTGCACGATTGTTTGGAGCGGCTGAGTTTCCGTAGTTCATATCTTTTTTGGCAAGATTTTTCTTCGTGATGTTGAGACGCTCAAATTTTTCAGAAAAGTTCTCTTCTATGAGTTTTTTGACATTAAGATAGGAATCATCACTGATAGTAAGAAGCTCGATATTTGCTACATGAGCCACGACTTTTACCTCACCTAAAAGCTTGAGTTCCCCTATACTGCGTTCTATCCCTGGGTATTTGAGAGCACTGAGTGCCTCTTTAAGATTTTTGCTATTCATAAGGGTTTCCTTTTACTTCTTTTACAAGTAGTGATGCTGTTGCGTTTGCTTTTTGCGCAAGTCCTGCAAGTGTAGAAGCAGCGCCTGGATAATCTTTACTGAGTGCATGATATGTTGCAACTCTTTCTTTGATAAGTATGTTTAAGAGTTGTGTAGTCTGCTGTAGCGTCCCGTTCGCATCGCTTTTGTTTAAAAGCTCTTTGATAAGAAGTTCTCTTGAGTTCATGCTCATAGGGATATCTACTTTTTTACCGATATTTATAAACTCTTTTGCACTGATGTAGATACCTGAAAAAAATGTGTTTAAAAATTGATTTTCAAGTGCTGTAAATTTGCTTTTTATGCTTGCATGTCTATTTTTCATGCTTGTCTCTCTAGGTTGGTGCGTGCTGCCATCGCCACATTTTCATCTTTATCTTCGAGGAGTTCTTTTAAGACCTCTGGAGTAGCGTTCGTATTTTCAGCAAGTCGCATACGAACCATTTTATCAGCATCGTTTGCCAATATCTTTAAGATTTTGACTGGTGTACTTGGATTGCCGGAAAGTCCATCTCTAACAATTTTTTCATCACTGAAAAATTTTTCTAAAACAGCAGGAGAAGTTTTTGGATTTGTTGCAACCAGCGCACGCACAAGATTGACTTCATCTTTCGAAAGAAGAGTGAGTATATCCGCAGGTGTATGAGGATTTTTGGCAACAGCCCATCTCGCGCCCATATCCGCTTCATTTGTTGCCAAATCACGTAAAAGTTCTACTATAGTTTCACTATATTCAAGTTCTCTATCATATACGGAGGTTCTCAGACTCAAGTTCATAGCAACTTGCCCAACAATCTCTTTGTGAGTTTTAAACGCAAAGTATATCTCTTTTACCATCTCAATATTGAGACTTTTATCTTCTAGTAGATCGATAATCTTCGCTTCGTCTTTGTTTTTTATACTGTTATGTAAATCTATTTCAGACACGGTTTCCTACTTATAATGTGATTAATTTGTGAGAATATAGCGAACTCTAGCTTTTTGTACTCTAAAGTGTAAGGTTAATTGAGATATTTAAGTTCAAACCATAAGTAATATTTAAAATAAAATATAAATAAAAATTATATTTTCGATTATAAAATAATATGTGTTTCATTTAGTAATATAAATTATGTGATATCTTTTTGATTTAATTATTTCATAAGAGTCATAGCCCTATAATGTGACGTTATTCCGTTGAAAGGTATTTCAAGCTTTTGGCGTAGTTGGCTTAAAAAGCTGATTGAAATATACAAAAATTTTTAGAAGGAGCACGGATGAATAAAATGTTAAAAACATTAGTTTTTGCAGCAACATTAACACTTACCCCGCTTATGGCATCTGATGGTTATGTAAATAAGGATGTTCTTATTTCTGCTGAAGACGCAATAAAGCTAATAGGTAAAAAAGATGTAGTGTTTGTTTCAGGCGATAGTGATGATGTATATAAATTGGGGCATATCAAAGGTTCTGTAGAAATGTATGCACACCATCTACATCATTCTGATATAACTGGAGATATGCATTGTGAACCTCTTTACCGTTGTATTGATGATGCTGAGGCTTATATAGGATCAAAAGGAATTGATAATAACACTTTAGTTATCGCTTATGATGATTTTAAGGGACCAAACGCAACAGGTGTTTACTCTTTTTTCACGAGTTATGGACATAAAAATGTAAAAGTCCTTAACGGTGGTCGTTCTGCAATTATGGCTATCGATCCTGCACAAATCAAATATGATGGACTCAAAGATAAAATCAAAGAGATTAAAGATGGTACTAAAACAGCAAAAAATAAACTCAAAGATGCTAAAAAAGGCACAATTACTTTAAGTGATGCAGAAAAAGCAGAGTTTGAAGCTGTGATGAAAAACGCAAGCGATGATGAGAAAAAGATTAAAGCTGAGATGGATAATTTAGAAAAAGACCTTCTAGTAGTTAAAGGTGATGAAACGACCGAACCTAAAACATTCAAAATTGATAAAGATAAAATCGACCTTTCAATGATAGCTGGCAAAGAAGAATTAAAACATGCAATGGAAGATATCCTTAAAAGTGGAAAAAATTCTAAATATGTGATTATTGACTCTCGTGGTATGGCTGAGATAGTTGGTGAGAGAAAAATGGATAATGTCGCACGTGGTGGGCATATTCCAGGTGCTATATTTATGGAATGGAATAAAATTTCTGACCTTGAAAATAGAAAATCTTTCAAATCAGCAAAAGAGCTAGAAGAAGTGTATGCGAAATATGGCATCACAAAAGATAAAACTATCTATGCATATTGTATGGTTGGTGCAGGTCGTGGTTCTGAGCACATAACAGCTCTTCAGCTTCTTGGTTACAAAAACATTAAAGTGTTTACAGGTAGCTGGGATGTTTGGGGTAATGACATGAATTTACCACTAAAAAGATAAGGGAGAGGTTTAAAATATGACAAAAGTTATGAACAATAAGCGTAGAAACTTCCTTAAAGTTTCTGGTATGACTGCAGCACTTGTTGCTTCGCAGGGGAGTCTTTTCGCAAAAACAACTGCACTAAGCGTTGAAAACGGAAAAAATGACTATCCAAATACAAACTATACGGAAAATATGTATAGAAATGAATTCTCTTTTACTTATGGTAAAAAAGAAGAGCACGGCTTCGCATACCACTGTGTAAACTGTCAAGGTAACTGTGCATGGGAAGTTTGGTCTCACAATGGTGTTATCACTCGTGAAAATCAATCGGCTCGTTATCCAGTAATCAATGCAAAAATCCCTGACTTTAACCCTCGTGGTTGTAATAAAGGCGTTCAGCACTCACAAGTAATGTATCAAAAAGATAGAATTCTTTACCCGATGATTCGTACAGGTGAGCGTGGTGAAGGTAAATGGAAACGCGCAAGCTGGGATGAAGCTGCTGAGAAAATCTGCCAAAATATTTTTGATACATTGACAGATCCAAAACGCGGTCCAGATAAACTTATGGTTCATGCGGGTACAGGTCTTTTAACTGAAGGTCGTCGTGGTTCGGTACTGCGTTTTTCCACACAACTTGGAGCAAACCGTATCTATCCGTCATCATATCTGGGAGATATGTTTTCTGGTGCTGCTATCGCATACGGTGAAGGTAACTTAGGTTGTACTTGGGACTTTATGTACACGGTTGACACTGCTGTTATGTGGGGTGGAAATCCATCTGTTTCTCGTATTCCTGATGCGCACTTCGTATGGGAAGGTAAATACAACGGTGCTAAGATCATCGTAATTACTCCTGAGTTTAATGCGACTGCAAAATCTGCAGACTTGTGGATCCCTATTAAAGCTGGTTCAGACAATATTTTAGCTATGAGCGTTATCAATGTAATCCTTAACGAAAAAATGTACAAACCAGAATTTGCAAAGCTTTATACAGATTTACCATTTTTAGTAGATGTAAAAACGCAAAAGATGATTCGCCGCAATGACTTAGAGCATACAGAAGATAAAGAACTTCATCATAAGTGGGATGAACAATTCTATTGTATGAATGAAACTGACGGTAAGCCTTTCTTAATGCCTGGTACGGAAGGGCATGATGAGCGTACACTGCGTTTACCTAAAGAGGTAAAACCTACACTTGAAGGTTCTTGGACTATTACAGATATTCATGGACATAAACGCGAAGTGACAACTGTATTTGAGATGCTCAAAAAATCTGCTGCAAAATTTGCTCCAGAAGTAACAAAAGATATCACAGGAGTACACCCTGATACAGTAAAACAATTGGCAAAAGATATAGCACTTCCAAAAGTTGTAGAGATTACTACAGGTTTTTCACTCAACAAATATTTCAACGGAATGATGACTATTTGGAACGTAGCTTCTATCTGTGGTCTTACAGGTAGAATGGGACCATATGGTGGACTTAATACTGAAAATGAGTTCCAACTCTCAGGTCTGGGCGCTCTCTCTGGATTCTCAGGTAAATATGCTCCTCGTTTTGGTTCAGGATTCGTTGGTGAGTTCATGAATGGAAACGGTATCAAAACATTTGATGAATACTTTAAAGATGAAGATGTCAAACGTGCACAAAATGGCATGAGCAAAAAAGAGTACATGGCTGTACTTAAAGAGATGCTTGATGCAGGTAAAAATGGTGGCGATAACCTTACAAGTAAAACAGGAAATGTTGTAAAGCCTTGGTGGTTACCGACAACAGCACTGATCGTTGCTGACTCTACTTTTAGAAGAAATAAAGGAAACGAGTACCGTAAAGCATTCTTAGGCAGAATGGATTTCTTTGCATATGTTGACTACAGAATGAGTGAAGCAGCTCAGTATGCAGACGTACTTCTTCCAGCAAAATCTCACTATGAAGTTTACGATTTACGTACTTCTCCGGGTTACCACCGTTTTACAAACTTGGCACAGCCAGTTGCAAACATCAAAAATGTTGGTGAGGCAATGGATGAGTGGAGTATGTTTACACTCCTTGCAAAAAAATTAGAAGAGATAGCAAACCGTCCAAAAAATGTTGCAAAAGCGAAAGTAAAAGATGATGTTCGTTATGCAAGACCAGGTTTCCATGACCTTACTATCTTCCACAAAGAGTTTACAAACACAGACGAAGAGTCTGAAGGCGAAGGCGAAGTTTATTTAGGAACAGATAAAATGGCTGTTCAGGCCGCACTTGAAAAATGTGACCAATACCAGCCGTGGACTATGGAGAAAATGTATAAAGTGGGCGGATTTTTGATGATCAATGAAAAAGCAGCACAAACATCTCCATTGTATTCTGATAAACCGTATAACTCGAACGAAGATCACTTATATAAGTTTAAACCACTTCATACGATGTCAGGTCGCCAAACATTCTATGTTGATCATGAAATGTATATCAGAATGGGTGCAGCAACAAATACAGGTATGGAGGGGATCCGTCCAAAACGTAAAGAGTATCCGTATGTGCTTATGACACCTCATGCAAGATGGTCAATTCACTCGAATTACAAAACATCTCGTACGCTACTGCGTTTACAGCGTGGTGTACCAGCAATGCAACTCAACCGTGTTGTAGCAGCTGCTAAAGGTATTAAAGATGGAGATACAATTCGTATTTTTAACAACCTCGGCGAATTTTTTGCTATGGCAAAACTAAGTTCATCTGCACCAGCTGATGGTCTTGTTTTAGAGCATGGATGGGAACCATACATGTATAAATTTAACAAAGGTCATAATGAAGTTGTACCTACTTCTCTTAACTTGTTAGAGATGGCAGATGGTTGGGGTCACCTGAAATTTGGTGGTTTGTGGGATGGTAATCAGTACGCATATGATGGTGCTGTTAACTACGAAAAGGCGAAAGTTTAATTCGATATTTGAGTAAAGCTCAAATATCTTCGCTAGCCGCTGAGGCACTAAAGCTATATCGAAAAATCGATAAGAGATTAAAGTAAGGAGATTGAATGTCTAAAAGACAATTAGCAATGGTTATGGACTTGAACAAATGTATCGGGTGCCAAACATGTACAGTTGCATGTAAAACTCAGTGGACCAATAGAAATGGTCGTGAGTATATGTACTGGAATAACGTTGAGACGTATCCAGGTACTGGTTATCCAAAAAATTGGATGGAGCTTGGTGGTGGATTTGATGCTGCCGGTGATTTACAGCCAGGTGTTATTCCAAATCTTGAAGCAGACTATGGTGTGCCTTGGGATTATAATTATGATGCACTACAAGGCGGAGCGTCTTTTGAGCCAAATGTAGAGCCTACATGGGGACCAAACTGGGATGAAGATGAAGGTGCGGGTGTTTTTCCACAAGATAACTACTTCTTTTATTTACCACGTATTTGTAACCACTGTACAAACCCTGGTTGTTTGAGTGCGTGTCCTCGTGATGCAATCTTCAAGCGTGAGCAAGATGGTGTTGTTTTAGTTGACTTAGACAGATGTCAAGGGTACCGTTATTGTATAGCGGGTTGTCCTTACAAGAAAATCTATTTTAACCCAAAAATCTCAAAATCAGAGAAATGTATTTTATGTTTCCCACGTATTGAGCAAGGACTTCCACCAGCATGTGCACAACAGTGTGTTGGACGTATCCGTTTTGTTGGATTTTTAGATGATGAAGAAGGTCAAGTTCACAAACTTGTAAACAAATATAAAGTTGCTATAGGTCTTAGAACAGACTATGGTACGCAACCAAATGTTTATTATGTTCCACCAACCGAGTCACCAGCAAAATTTGACGCTAACGGTAAGATTATTGAAGGCTCAACACGTCTTCCAATTGAAGAGTTAGAAAAACTGTTCGGACCTGAAGTTCATGGAGCTATTGCTACACTTAAAGCTGAGATGAAAAAACGTAAAGAGACAGGTGAGAGTGAATTGATGGATATACTAATCGCATACCAACACTCAGATATGTTCCGTCTTGACAACAACTATTACCAACAAGTGGCAAAAGAGAGTGGACAACATCTTTTAGCTCCTGTAGATAATCGTTATGTAACTGGTAAGCACACTAAAGCTGGGCATGTAATGAAATTTTTTCATGGCGGAGATGTTAAAGCGGGAGGACACCATTAATGAAAAAATTAACTAGTACATTAGTAGCACTTGCTACTCTTGCTACAGCAGTAGCAGCTGATTCAGCTATAGATGCTCGTAAAGTTACAACTAGTTTGGATAAAGTAAGTAATACGTCGTCAGTTTGGAATGGTGCTAAGTTTTCTACAGTTACGCTTTATCCACAGACAACTATTGAGTTTAATGACAAAAAAGCAAATGAGATAAACGCAGAAAACAAAGCTGTTAAAGCACAAGTTGCTGCCGTATATAATAGTGCAAAAATCGCATTTTTAATTAAATGGCCTGATGGAACTAAAAACGTGCAACAGGGCAATAGAACAGATTCATATGCAGATGGCTTTGCGGTTCAATTTGCAAGTAATTACGCTAATCCTGCAGAATTACCATACATAGGCATGGGTTCTGAAGGTCGTCAAGCTTTGATTCACTTACAAAAACAAGTAGTTAAATTTTATGAGCCAAATGGAAATGGTGATGTCGCAACACAAGTAAATCCAAACCAAACTGAACTTTTTGGAAAAGATTTAAAAGTATTTAATGCGAAAGTTGATACTTTAGCGAGTTTGGATTATGAGAAAAGTTATGTGGGTGAAGGTTTCCGTTCTATGACTGAAATCAAAGATGGAAGCAGCAACTCACAAAGCACTATGACCTATGGCAAAAATGCTTGGACTGGAACACTTTCTCGTTCACTGAAAGATACATATGTGGATTTAAACGCAGCTGCAATTCCTGTTGCGTTTGCAGTATGGGATGGTGAAAAAATGGGACGTAATGGTCTTAAATATCTAACTGCATGGACAGCTGTTGTATTTCAAAAAGGTGATAATACTTTAGTAAACGCACTTCATGGTAAAATTGAAGGTGATGCTACTAAAGGTAAAGAGAGTGCAATTGCTAACGGTTGTACTGGTTGTCATCAAATGGAAAAAACAGATGCAGCAAGCTTGATGGGACCGTCTTTGACGAACATCGGGGGGTATGCTACTGTTGATTATCTACGTGAATCTTTAGTGAAGCCTTCCGCTGTTGTTGTTCCTGGATACAATAGAAATGCTCACAGCAATTATGCTTGGTATAATATTGAAAATGGGAAAAGAGTATCAACGATGCCAGACCACAGTTGGATGGAAAAAGCTGATATTGACAACATAATAGCATATTTAAAAACTTTAAAAGCGGAGGTTAAATAATGAAAAATATTACTTTAATCCCTTCATTGGTAATAGGTGCACTTTTCTCGGTGAGTGCATTTGCTGCTGAACTTGTTCCTATGGAAAAAGAAGGTTTCCTCACAACTAGTGGTTGTGCTGCAGCTGGTGCGTTTACGGATTGTTACCTTGAAAACTATGTTTGTGGCAGTGACGGTTGTTTTGAGACAACGGAAGCGGGTGTTACAACTAAAGTAGAAGTTGTAATATATTCACATAATGAAGGTCATGCATACAATGTGGATTTGACTGCCGTAAGTATGGCAAGTGTTGATAGCAGTATCAACCGTAATGAAGTAACTGTTGTAGGTAACTATGATGCAGCTACAAACACGATTATTGCTACAGAAGTAAAAGCTCCACCACCACCAAAGAAATCATTCTTTAAAGGTTGTCTATAATCTTAAAGCCAAAAGGCTTTAAGAGACAACGCAGAGTGTTTTTCTTATAACTTCTTTTTATTCCTCATCAAAGCTACAACTTTTTCTGAGTGTTTACATATAAGCGAAATTATGATAAAAACACTTACTACTATTTATGAAAATCAGGAAATTATGAATGAACAAAGAATATAGACTTTATATATATGCATTTCTATCTAGAACTATGGCAAGTACCGTTGATAAGAGATTTATCAAGGATTTAAGAGAGAACAAAGATTTACTTGAGATTTTAGGCGATGAGAGTGTGCAATTTTTTAGTCAAAACAGCGATGAGTCTATCATGGATTCCTTGAATGAAGATTTCTCTTCAATGTTTGTTATAAACACGCAAGCAGTTGAGTCTTTTGTTTTGGATGCAAAAAATGAAACCCTTGTAGGTCTTCAAAATCCTGTAATGAATTTTTACTATTCACACGGCTTTGAGCTCAATATGGATCAGACAGAACTTATGGCACCCGATCATCTCTCAATAGAGCTTGCGTTTATGCAAACATTAGTTTTTAGAGCTGAAAGAAGACCACAATTTGATTTTTTACATGAGCACTTAATGAAATGGGTGGTTCCTTATATGATTGGGATGAAAAGTATGGCACTTACCCCTTTTTACAAAGACCTTTGTGATTTTATGGTTGAGTTTTTAGTCGCAGATTATGAATACTGCGCCATAGCAATGGAGAGTAATTTTGAGTAATTTAAACTTTATACAAAAAACAGAATTATTTACATATAGCGGAACAAACTGTATAAGAAATGACTATTATCATAATGATTGTCAACTTTGTGTAGAGATATGCCCTGAGAATGCTTTTCATATCGTACACAATAAACTTACTTTGTATTCAAACGAATGCATAGGTTGCGCGGCGTGTATGGGAAGTTGCCCAACGGAAGCGCTGAGTCTTGTAAGTTTCGATGCGAATGCGTATGTCGCAAGCTTTAAAGAAAACGAAGATAAGTTGCTCTCTTGTAAAAAAAGTACGACATGTTTAGCTGCGTTTGATGCACATCATTATATAACCATGGCACTCATGAGCGAAGAAGCACCTGTATGTGATCTTGCACATTGTGGTGATTGTGTGCTCAACAAAGATAAAAAAGTGGAAACTTTTATCCGTTTAGAGATAGATAAAGCAAGTAGATTTTTAGAAGCTTGTAAAGCGAAAAATCTCCTTGAAATACGTGAAGAAAAACCAGAAGAAAATACAAAACGTATGCTATTTAAAACGGCATTTGCAAAAGTAAAAAACGCAGCGACTGAGAGTAGTGATATCACAACAATCGCAATGACGCAAGCGTATCAAAAAAATAATCATGGTGCTGTTCCTCTAAAATTTTTAGCGTTTAAAAACGCAATACGGGAAAATATTCAAAAGCTTGAAAAAACATCACATGAGAGCGGTTTTGGACTTTTTACAAAAAAAAAGATTTTATTTAAAGATTGTACAAACTGCGGCGACTGCACACAGTTTTGCCCTACTGAGGCGCTTATAAGCACAAAAAATAAACAGGGTATAAACTTTAATATAGGAAATTGTATATCATGTAGCATCTGCAATGATATTTGTAAAACAAACGCAATCATAGATATAGATACAATTGACTTGGTTGATTTTGCTTATGATAGAGGTGTTGAACTTGTTTATTATGAGATGGTGATGTGTCATGAGTGCAGATGTCCTTATCCTTACCGCGGAGGCGATCCGATTTGTGAGAGATGTGCAAACTTCAAAGAAGATTTTAGCCATGTATTTATGATGGCTAAAGACCTCTAACTATTTTTCTTTTTTCTCCATAGCATCTTTCGCAGACTTAATAGCACTATGAAGCGCTGTTTTGGCCACGCCAAAGGCTTGAACACCCATGCGTTTAGCTTCTTGTGCCTTTTGTGATTTTAGGGCTGAATCAGCATGTTTTACAGCTTTCTTCGCAAAACTAGCAAATCTATCCTTCATGACATCAGCCGTCTCTTTTGATAAATGCACAAGTTCATCCAAATCAAAACGCATATTTTGATTTGTATCTAGGAGAATAATTCTACTATTTTGAGAAAATTGTGATGCTTGCGTCAAAATAACTTGTGAAAACAATGTGTCGGTTTGATTGAGGTCTTCTATGATGGTGTCATAATCTTCGATGAGAATATGTTTCGCTTCTACTGGCATATAAGCAAGTCTTTTCTTAAATCTGTCTATAGCTTTAAAAAGTCCACTTCTCATACCCTTAAGTGTAGAAGGAAGGATCTCATCAGCTCTGTTTGGCGTTGCTTCTGCTACTTCTATTGCTGAGTGTAAAATGGTAGAGAGTATTTTTCGGATACGAATTGTATTGAGAGAACCTTCTTTTATAGCTTCAAACGTTATATCTTTGATAACTTCTTGAGTAGTTTCTTTGATGTCACCATCGGTATCTTTCTCAAGTGCAGTGATAATAGCAGACTCTACAAGTTCACTCAAAAAGTCAAAAAGATCAATCGATTGGAGCTTAATCTGGTGCAGTTTTGAAAGTGCTTGGTCTTGGTTCATGAGTTGCGTTTCTATCGCATTAAATACTGTGTACTTTGCCTCTTGGAGCGCTTCAGTTTGCTTTTCCATTTTTCTCTCAAGCTGTTCTTTTTGCGCCAAAAGTAATTCTAACTCATCATGGAGAGATTTTGTTTCTATCTCTACAAGTGTAGTTGCAACTGTCTTTATGGTCTCTATATCGAGCATATCAAGTTCTACACAAGTTGCATCGGTACTTATTTTTAGAGCAGTAATAACTTTCTCTTCAAGGGACTTTGTACCCTCTGCGTTTGCATTTGTAATATTAAGTTGCAATTTTATTAAATCCATCGTAAATCCTTTTTATAGCACCATTTTTATATTTTGATGTGCTTTGAGTGCCTCATAAATAAAGTTTCTCTCATCTTCGTTACTAATCACTAAATCAAGGTTCATACTCACATATTTACCACCTTTACTTGCGTTTGAGTGTGTCAGTGAATGTTCACGCTCTAAGATGACTTCATGAATGGCTTTTTGTATCGCTTCTTTTTCATAACCGATAAGCTTATAACTCCAAGCACATGGATAAGTAAGCTCTAATTTTTCTCTGCTATCGTTTATAATTTCCACTCTTGCCTCCTGTTTTTTCTTCAAGCTGTACATTTCTAATAACCATACCTTTATCGATAGCTTTAACCATGTCATAAATAGTTAAAAGACCTATACTCGTGCCTGTAAGCGCTTCCATTTCTACTCCAGTTTGTCCAGTGAGTTTTGCCGTTACACGCAACTTGAAACCTGGTAGCTCATGGAGCTCTTCCACATCACAGTTGATGCCACTTAGATTGAGCGGATGGCACATGGGGATAAGATCACTTGTTCTTTTTGTTCCCATAATAGCTGCTATAACAGCCGTTTGAAGTACAGGTCCTTTTTTTGTTTTTTCACTTACAATTGCGTCATACGCTTCACGACTCATTTCGATAATGCCACTTGCAACTGCAACACGAGTTGTCTGAGATTTGACTGAGACATCAACCATTTTCGGTCTTTGATTTTCATCTAGGTGTGTTAAATTCATTAAATTCTCTTTGTGTTTTTATCATTATAACAGATGGGTGTTAAATAAGTGTCAGTGCTTCTTGATATTCATGTGGATGGTTAAGGTTCATAAAGGGTTTGGCATCATCAAATTTGACAAAATTTGTTTTGGATGTTTTGAGTAAATAACCAAGCTTATGGTTATCTTGCTTGAGCATAGTGTCAAACGCAGCTTCAAGAGAGCGGTGATAAATCCCGCACATAGGTTCCATACCGTGTTCTGAGAGAGCTATGCTCGCATCACACACTCCAAACGCAGTGTCATTTGCTACAAGAGTTTTAATAATCCCTTCATTGATAAAAGGAGCATCAACACTCAGAGCAAAAAAAGCATCAGTTTGTAAGGTTTTGAAAACAGCAACAAATCCTGCTGTAGGAGCATAAACATCACTGCTTTTGATATCCTCAATAAAAGAAGCATCAAAATCAAATTTATTTTTATCTTTACATGAGATATATACGGTTTTGAAAATCTTAGTTAGGCGTTGGTATTGGAATTCTGTGAGAGTTTTATAAGAAGAGAATGGGAGAAGAGATTTATCTTCTCCCATTCGAGAACTTTTGCCACCAGCAAAGATGACGCAAGGCATATCTAGCATGGATTACTTAGATAATACAGCTTCGATGCGTCTGTTTTGCGCACGACCTTCTTTGTTCATGTTGTTTGCAACAGGTTGAGATTCACCCATACCTGTAGTTTTAACTCTATCAGCAGCAACACCTTTTGCAACTAATGAAGTTTTTACTGCGTTTGCTCTGTTTTGAGAAAGTTTCATATTTGCAGCTTCGCTACCAACGCTATCAGTGTGACCGATGATTTCAGCTTTATAAGATTTTGCAGCTTTTAGGAAATCAGCAAATTTTTGAACATTTGCGTCAGATGCTTTGTCGATTTTGTATGAGTTGTTATCAAAGTTGATGTGTAGGTTCGCAACGATTGTACAACCATTTTTGTCAACTTGAACACCTGCTGGAGTGTTTGGACATTTATCCATAGAATCTTTTACACCATCTTTATCAGCATCACCGTCAACTTTTACAGGGGCAGGAACAACTACTGGTTTTGGAGCAGGAGCAGGAACAACTACAGGAGCTGCAACTGGAGCAGCTTTAACTTCTGGAGCACCAAATGCAAAGTTGATACCAAAAAGAGCCGCAACATTATTGTCCCATCTTGCAGCATTTTCTTTTAGCATATAAACAGCTTCAAGTTTCAATGCAACTTGATCCATAACTGGGAACTTTGCACCAACGCCAGCATTTAAGAAAAGAGAGTCAATATTTTCCTGTTGTTTGTTGTCCATTTTTTCCATACCAAGACCAGCTTTTGCAAACGGTTGGATGAAACCGTCGGTTTCATATGTATATACACCGTTGAGTGCCATACGTAAAACGTCTGTCATACCATCAGTAGGAAGTTCGTATTCTCCATTGTGTGTGTTTGAATCAGTATAAAGCACTGAAAGTTCAGGAGAGATCATCCAATCAGGATTGTTGTACTGAAGTTCAGCACCATATACTAAGTAACCATTGTCTTTGAAACCCAAGTTACCTTCAGAAAAGTTGTAACCAACAACAGGAGTAATCTCATAGTTATATGGTGTAGCAAGCGCTAATGATCCAGCAAGTAATGCAGGAATAAGAAGAATTTTTTTCATTTAAAGTCCTTGTGTTTTGTAAATTAGTGTGTATGTGAGATAGCGTTTAGCATCAAATAACTCACATTATTTCGGAATTTTATCAAAAAATAATGTGAGAATAGTGTTAAAGTTTCTCTCTTGGATCAGATATAAATCCTGTAATTGCAGAAATCGCGGCTACAGCAGAGTTTGCAAGATAGACTTTTGAGCTACGGCTTCCCATACGACCAACAAAGTTGCGATTTGTAGTGGATATAGCCACTTCATTATCACCCAAAATACCCATATAACCACCAAGACAAGCGCCACAAGTAGGATTGCTCACAACTCCTCCGGCATCTACGATGATATCAATGTATCCGAGTTTATTTGCTTCTCTAAGTATCATCTGTGTTCCCGGCGTTACGATGAGACGGACATCAGGATGTACTTTATGCCCTTTGAGAATCTCTGCCGCAACCTTTAAGTCTGCTAAACGTCCGTTTGTACAACTGCCTATAAATGCCTGATCTACTTTGATTTTGTCTGCTACAGCTTGTGTGATACTATGACCGTTTGATGGCAAAAATGGATAAGCTATAACAGGCTCAAGTGCTACTACATCTATCTCTAAAATCTGTGCGTATGCGGCGTCTTCATCAGAGTAGTGGATACGAGGTTCTCTAGCTAGTGCTTTATCTGCTAAAAACGCAGCAGTCACTTCGTCATAAGCAACAATACCGCTTTTTGCGCCAGCTTCTATAGCCATATTGCACATAGAAAATCTATCGTCTATTGTAAGATGTGCGATAGTGCTTCCTGTAAATTCCAGTGTTTTGTAAAGAGCACCGTCCACGCCGATCATACGGATGATTTCAAGAATAATATCTTTACCTGTAGTATAGAGTCCCGGTTTTCCGCTGAGAACTACTTTAATAGACTCAGGAACTTTAAACCAGTTGCCTCCTGTTATCATAGCAAAGGCTAAATCCGTCGAACCCATTCCTGTAGAAAATGCACCTAAAGCACCGTGCGTACACGTGTGAGAATCTGCGCCGATGATAACATCACCAGGAACTACAAGCCCTTTTTCTGGTAGAAGTGCATGTTCGATGCCCATATCTTTCTCATCAAAAAAGTTTTTGAGATTGTGTTTTTTTGCGAAGTCACGAGAGATACGTGCCTGATTTGCGGACTCTATATCTTTTGCAGGGATAAAGTGATCAAGAACGATGGAAAAGCCATCTGGATTTGCAAGTTTTGTTGCACCGCTGAGGTTAAAAGCACTGATAGAGATAGGTGTAGTGATGTCGTTTCCGATAACCATATCTATGTTTGAGCGGATTATTTCACCTGCATAAACTTTGCGACCGACATGTTCTGAGAATATTTTTTCAGTTATAGTTTGAGCCATTTTTTGCTTCCTTCGTTAGTGTATATGGATGCAAAAAGAAATCTCTCTTTTTGCATAGAGTCTGGCATACTCTAAAATTTTCGCAATTATAGCATTCCAGATTTAAATTTATAGTGGGCTTAATTCCCAAATACTTGTTTTAAAAGTGAACTTGTCTGTGCAACAGGGTTTTTTCTGATGTGTGCTTCTTTTGTTGCAATCATTTTAAATAAACCATCAATTGCTTGTTGCGTTACATAATCATCAAGATTTTCATCTGAGGTACTTGGAAGGTACTCGTCTGCTCCAAAGCCTTTTGCCATCTCCATGATAGAGTGCTCTTCTACAAGGTCTTTAGCGTGTGAAGCGTAAAATCCGTTAAATGTTTCATAATATTTTGCTACATTGTTCTCTTTCATACTTTCTTGAATGATAGGTTTTATCATCTTCTTCAAAGAACTTGTAGTGTTTTTTTGAAAATATTCTGTTGCTGCGTTTTCTTTGCCGTTTAAAATTCTTTTGGCATCTTCAACACTCATTGCATCAATGGCATCTGTAAAGATTTTAGCCGTTTTTGGGGCTGCTTTTGTCGCGGCGTTGTTCATGGAAAGTATCAAATCATCAGCTATTTTATCTCCACCGAGAGTTCTTGCAAGGCTTTCTGCTTTTGCAAGATTTTCCGGAAGCGGGATTTTTACATTGTTGTTGTTGAGGTAACCGCTTTTTTTGCTAAGTTCAGTGACACCATAATTAACTCCGCTTTTGAGAGCCTCTTTGAGTCCTTTTGTGATGGTGTCTGTACTAAGATTTGTAGTGCTTTTTGTAGTCGTTGTTGCTTCTTTTGTCGCAGGAATATTGCTCTTTGCAGCGTCACCAATCTGCTGTTGCAAAGCACCACTCAAATCAAATCCAAACGCCAAAGAAGAGCTTAAAAATAAGGCTGTGAAAATTGATGTATGTTTCATTTTTATCCTTTAAATTTCAAATTTTAAAGCTTTTTTTGTAAACTCAGCTGAACAAAAAAACATGCTGACAAATATAGGGTTTATTTTAACATATTCTATATCGTTGTTTTCAAAGACTTTAAAGTTAAAACCGCCACCGTCTGCTTCATTTTTTGGAGTCACTACAAACTCCAAAGGTGCAAGTGTTTTTACCATATTGAGAATATTTTTCTTTTTTTTATTATTATCATTTTCAAGGATGTTAAAGTCTTGATTTTGGGAACTTTTGTGAAAAAGTATGATCTCATTTAAAAGATCAAACTTATCTTTAAAGATGATTTTATTCCACTCTATAGTTACGTTTGGAGATTCTATTTTGCATCCTTTATACGTGAGAGGATGTGGCTTGTGCGCACGCATTGCTTCGATGAGTGCGAGTAAAAAGTTTGTCCCGCCGATACTCTCTGCAGCTTTTGTCATAAATAGATGAATGAGTGCCTTGTTGTCTTCGTTTTGTTTGTTAAAATTACACATAATATTGCTCCTGTTTAGACGAAATTTTATCCAAATAAGGATTAAACGCAACTCTAAAAAGTTACACTAACTGAAAAAACTATTAACCCAAAACTTAAAACAGGTTTACTTAAGCAGTTCGTAATCACAAAGTTATTATCATGTCAAAAGTAAAAGAAGACAATTTTTGTCTGATTTAAATAGAAAGCTTTTTTGATTCTATTAAATAAATAAAATAAAGGTAAAAGATGCAAGTTTATTTAGACAATAACGCTACGACAATGGTGGACCCAAAAGTTGTAGAAGCTATGTTGCCATATTTCAGTGAAATCTACGGCAATCCAAACTCACTGCATAAATTTGGTACAGCATCACATCCTGCACTTCGTAATGCTATCAATAAGATGTATAGCGCGATAGGTGCGAGTGATGCAGATGATATCGTATTTACGTCATGTGCCACAGAGTCAAACAACTGGGTGTTTCAATCTGTTTGGATAGACCATATCGTAAATGGAGATAAAAACCATATAGTAACAACGGAAGTTGAACATCCTTCTGTTTTGGCTACTTGTAAGTTTCTTGAAGAGCAGGGTGTTAAAGTGACTTATCTTCCGGTTAATAGTGAAGGTGTTGTTGAAGCGCATACAGTTAAAAGCTTTATCACGGAAAAAACGGCGCTTGTCTCTGTTATGTGGGCGTCAAATGAGACTGGAATGATTTTTCCTATCAAAGAGATTGGCGCTATTTGTAAAGAAAAAGGTGTTTTGTTTCACACAGACGGCGTTCAAGCTGTGGGTAAAATCCCTGTAAATCTAAGTGAAGTGCATGTTGACTTTATGTCTATGAGCGCACATAAATTTCATGGGCCAAAAGGTATCGGCGCACTATATATTAGAAATTCACAGTCACTTTCACCGCTTATGCACGGTGGAGCGCATATGGGCGGACGCCGTTCAGGCACGCTTAATGTTCCTTATATCGTAGGTATGGGCAAGGCAATAGAGCTTGCAACTGCAAATATGTCTGAAATAATGGCAAAAATACGTGCAAAACGCGACCGTCTTGAAGATGCACTTTTGGAGCTTAGTGATACATTTGTAGTAGGAAACCGTGAAAATCGCACGCCAAATACTATCCTTATCTCTATCAGAGGTGTTGAGGGTGAAGGTATGCTTTGGGACTTAAATAACGGTCAAATCGGTGCGTCAACAGGTTCGGCGTGTGCATCTGAAGATTTGGAAGCAAATACAGTTATGCTTGCAATAGGCGCTGACAATGAACTTGCACATACAGGTATCAGACTCAGCTTATCGCGTTTTACAACGGATGCTGAGGTTGATTATACGATTAGTCATTTTAAAAACGCAGTGGCGAGACTCAGAAATATCTCAAGTTCGTTTGCGTTACAAAAACCAACTGCTGGCGGCGAAGTTCAAGAGTGCGAACTTCATCACCATTAATTGCTAAGGCAATTCATGGCACCTCTATTTAGTTAGTCCGCAAAAGGAACAAGTCTCTTTTGCTTCGCTTGCGCCGCTGAGACGACTAAAGCTAACTCCTTCTAGGAGTAGAGAAGATTGCACTAGTGCAATGGGCTTCCTGCCGAAGGAAACCAAGCGCTAGCGTAGATAGCGGAATTACTTCCGATATCGTGATAAATAATAGGGAAAAGGTTCCCTTAAATTTATGAAATAAATTAAAGGATATGAAAATGGCAAAAGCAGATATGTTAGGCGCGTCTCTATGGGATGCGTATTCAAATAAAGTAACAACTCTTATGAACAATCCACAGCATCAGGGTGAGATTTTTGAGGCAGATGCAGAATCTCGTGGACATAAACTTATTGTTGCGGATTTTGGGGCAGAATCTTGTGGGGATGCGGTGCGTCTTTATTGGGAGATTGACCCTAGCAATGATATGATTATCAACTCAAAATTTAAAAGTTTTGGTTGTGGTACGGCTATCGCTTCTTCGGATGTTATGACAGAACTTTGTATCGGTAAAACAGTGCAAGAAGCTGTAAAGATTACAAATATCGATGTTGAAATGGCGCTTCGTGATACTCCCGATGTTCCTGCTGTTCCACCGCAAAAAATGCACTGCTCGGTTATGGCTTATGATGTTATCAAAAAAGCAGCTGGTCTTTATATGGGCGTAGAAGCTTCAAGTTTTGAGACAGAGATTATTGTGTGTGAATGTGCGCGTGTAAGTCTTGGGACACTTCGAGAAGTTATCAAACTCAACGACCTTAAAACTGTTGAGCAGATTACAGACTATACTAAAGCGGGTGGATTTTGTAAATCTTGTATCAAACCAGGCGGTCATGAGGCGCGTGAGTGGTATTTGGTAGATATCCTTGCAGACACTCGCAAGGAGATGGATGAAGAGAAGATGAAACTTGCGGCGGATGCTGGAGCAAACGGTAAATTTGAAGAGATGACACTTGTACAGCAGATCAAAGCGGTAGATGCTATCGTGGATGAAAATGTACGTCAGTTCCTTATTATGGATGGCGGCGATATGGAAGTTATCGACATCAAAAAAGGTGATGATTATATAGATATCTATATCCGTTATCTTGGTGCGTGTAATGGCTGTTCTTCTTCTTCAACAGGAACACTTTACGCCATCGAAGCAACACTTAAAGAAAAACTCTCTTCTAAAATCCGCGTCCTTCCTATTTGATGCAAACGCAAGAGGAAGTGAATCCCTCTTCGCTGCGATAACTCTGCGTTTCCCTCAGCGGGAAGCTCACGGTGCTTGCACCTTTTGATGCAAACGCAAGAGGAAGTGAATTCCTCTCGCTACAAATAGAGAGAACTTGGCTACAATTTTGCATTTCAACAAGGCAAAAAGATGAGCGAAATACTATATTCAAAAATAACAGATGCTCTTGTGCGTGATGGCTATATTGTAGTTCCAAACGCAATAAGTTCTGCCCTTTCTCAAAATCTCTGCATCCTTGCAAAAAATTTTCAAAACTTTAAACGCGCAGGTATCTCTTTGCATAAAACAATCAACGCAAACGCAAGACGCGACAAGATACTTTGGCTCGACCACGACAACGCAGCGCAAAGTGAGTTTCTAAATTTTACAGAGGGACTCAAAGAGTTTTTAAATAGAGAACTTTTTATAGGTCTCTCTTATTTTGAGAGCCATTTTGCTCTTTATGAAGAGGGTGATTTTTATGAGAAACATTATGATGCGTTTGCAAATTCTAAAAATCGAGTTGTGACGGTTGTTTATTATCTCAATGAAAATTGGGATGTAGAGAGTGAGGGCGGAGAACTTGTCATATATGATGAGAAAGATGCTTTTGTAGGCAAAGTTTTGCCTGAATCTGATACTCTTGTGGTCTTCATGAGTGAGAAGTTTCCACATGAAGTTTTGGAAGCTAAAAGAGAGAGATATTCTATCGCTGGCTGGTTTCGTGTGGATGTTAAAGGCGCGTAGCTATTTTTTTGGAAGGTATAAAAACCTTGCGATACAGCTCCACTCTCTTGAGTCGCTTTTTTCACAAAGGCATCCTACATCCATATCTTTGACATCATATTTGGCTTTTGCCTCTTTTTTTGCCATAGCGCAGGAGTCGTTTTTTTCAAGAGCAAAAGCTCTTTCTATCCCTTCTTTTAAAGGTTCTTGAGCTAATAAGAATGTTGTTATTGTAAGTAAAAATAGTGTTTTCATACGGGCATTTTACAAGAAGCTTGCTATACTCTTGCTTATGAAAAATATGGACTATACAGAGCTTGGTGCGACTTTATTTGTGCCTTTTGTGCACAAAGATAGAGAGGCTATCGCCTGTGGCGAGAAATATCCACAGCTAGGGAGTATGGTGCTAGAGACAGAAGACGGGGTAAACGCAGCTGCGTTTAGTGAGGTTTCACAGAGCTTACAAGTTTTTTTGCAAAATATAAAAACCCCAAAACCTTACCTTTTTATCCGTCCGAGAAACGCAGCGTTTTTACAAGAACTTTTAGCATTTGAAGGGATTGAAAAAGTAGATGGTTTTATCCTTCCAAAATTTTCTTTGACAAACGCAGCGGAGTATTTGGAACTTTTGAAAGAAAGAGATTTTCTTTTTATGCCCAGTATCGAAGGTGATGAACTGTTTGAGCAGAGCAAATTACTCCAGTTGCGGGAGATATTGCTTCCATATAAAAAGCAGATCCCGCTTGTGCGTTTTGGGTTAGAGGATATGTTGCGCCAGCTTGGTATGAGACGCGAGTGCAAAGAGAGTGTTTTTGACATGAGCGCGCCTGCGTCCGTACTTGGAGTGTTTATCGCTGCGTTTAAGAGTGTTGGGTTTGCGATAAGCGGCGGCGTTTATCCTTGTTTTTCTGATATGGAAGGATTTGAACGTGATGTCAAACGCGACCTCAAAGAGGGACTTTTTTCCAAAACAATCATCCACCCTTTGCAGATAGAAATTCTCAATAGACTCTACAGAGTTGATGAGGCTGCGTTTGATGAATCATTGCAAATCTACATGAGCGATGAAGCTGCGTTTGCTCAAAACGCAAAGATGGCAGAGACAGCTACGATGATGCCTCATGCAATAGAGATCATCAAACGTGCGCAAGTTTACGGTCTATCGCTTCCAGAGCAGAGCGAAATCAACTAAGTCTATATCGCTTCTAGCGGGGCGAATTTCTATACTTTGCAGAGGTGTCGTTTGCGTTTTTCCCCTAGATAAAAAAGTGCTAGTTTTTCATATACCTCTTTCATTTTACTGCCTTTTGCTTTGGTATAATTTTAGCAAAATATGAGGACTTTGTATGAAATGGGAAGATTTACGCAGAAGTAGCAATGTAGAAGATTTTAGAGCCAAAGGCGGGGCGAGAGGTTTTGGCGGTGGCGGACGCAATATGCTTCCTATCGTGCAGTTTTTACTTGGTTCCAAAATAGGACGTATCGTTTTACTTATCGGTGTTGTAGCCTACTTTTTGGGCTATAACCCACTTGCTCTTTTGGATACGCAGTCAGA
>MIBW01000008.1:37252-42422 GCA_001829625.1 Sulfurimonas sp. GWF2_37_8
CAGACTCTCTCCAAAACAGAAAATAAAAGCGCCGAATTTGTTTCTGTTGTGTTGGGGCAGACAGAGGATGTGTGGCACAAACTTTTTGCCGCAGAGGGGCTGCGTTATGAAGAGCCGAAACTTCTTCTTTTTCGTGGAGGTATCAACAGCGGATGTGGTTATGCGAGTAGTCAGAGTGGTCCGTTTTATTGTCCTGCGGATACAAAAATCTATCTTGACATGAGCTTTTTTGAAGAGCTAAAACGCAGACATAATGCTCCAGGTGATTTTGCGCAGGCCTATGTTATCGCACATGAAGTCGGACACCATGTGCAAAATCTTTTAGGAACACTTGACAAATCGTATTCCGCAAAGGCCGCAAGCTCCAAAAAAGAGGCAAACGCAGTGCAGGTAAAAGTAGAACTTCAGGCGGATTGTTACGCAGGAGTTTGGGCGCATTACTTAAACGCAGTCCTTGAAAAAGGGGACATAGAAGAAGCTCTAAACGCAGCCAGCGCCATCGGTGACGATACGCTCCAAAAGCAGGCGCAAGGCTACGTTGTCCCCGATGCTTTTACGCATGGAAGTTCCAAAGAGAGAACGCAGTGGTTTGCACAAGGTTACAAGGGTGGAGAACTCCGCTCTTGCCAGAGCAGAATCTAACTTTTTTCACAACGCAGCATATCTGAGAGAATCCCTTTTTCATTACGGTTTTCGGCGATGATTATACCAGCGATATGCAGAGGTACAAAGACAAGGATGATGTTAAACGCAGCTTCATGAAGCTCTTTGATGTCGTGGGTAAGTTCTTTTGAGATGGAAAGTGTTTCATGAAACGCAAGTGCGAGCCCGCTAATGGTCATAAAAAAGAGTGTTGCATAAAGAAGATAGTAAAGCAGTTCGACTCCTTTTTTATGCAGGCTAAGAGAGCTGAAAACCTCTTTTTTAACAGCTCTCTGAAAATATAGAACAATTCTGTAAACCATCAAAAACGCAAGTGCATAACCCAAAAAAATATGCCATTCCCACATAGGCGAGCGGATAGCTTTTGCCAAAATTTTGGCTTGTTCGATGGTGATAATGATGTCAATTTCTGAGAGTTTTTGCATTAGTATCTCTGCGTTTGCCTTGTAGCTAAGAAAAGTTTTGCGTAAAAAAACAGTGCCTAAGAGTCCTAGCACAACGAGGGCATTGAGCCAGTGCCAAAGTTTGAAACTAGCGGTGTATTTCATGATGTAGTTCCTTGTAAAAAAGAGAATTATGTTATTATAACTTAAGTTTTTTTTATTTAATCCAGAGGTGCACATATGCAGTATATGACTCTAAAAACAATACTATCCGACTCAGCTATCACACTTACTCCTCAACAGAGTGTAGAACAGGCGCTAGATACTATGGCGAGATATCAAATTAGTTCGATTATAATTATTGATGCACATAAACATCCGATAGGAATTTTCACCGAATATGATGCTCTTCGTATTGTGACGGAGATGATAGATAAACAAACTCCTATCTGTGAGGTGATGACACCTGAACCATTTTGTGTAGAAGAGTCTATCCCATTTCATGACGCTTATATCATTATGGAAAACAAAGGTTATAGACATCTTATCGTCACGGATGATTTGGGGCGATTTGTCGGGATTGCAAGCGAAGGAGATTTTCTTCGTTATATCGGTTTTGATGAGATAAGCAAGATAAAAACAGTACAAGAGGCTATGAGTGAGTCACCGCTTGTTATAGCCTTAGATGCGACTTTGATAGAAGCGGCAGCATTGATGAAAGAGCGCAAGTGCGAGTATGCAATCATACTTGATGGAATGCATCCAGTAGGGCTTATAACGGAGCGAGATGTGCTTAGGTACTGTGCCAATGAAAAACCTATCGATGAGATGAAGGTCCGTGACCTTTCACAAAACAATTTCAAAGCAGTACATAAAGATATCCCTCTGCAAGAGGCATCTGCGTTTATGAGAGAACATGGAGTTCATCAGCTTGTGGTTGTGGATGAGGATGGAGATCTTCTTGGGCTTTTGGGTCGTCACGATATTTTGCGTGTGGTGCACGGGAGTTATTTTGAGTTTTTAGTCCAGCTTATAAACCAAAAAAATGAGACAATCGACACTTTAGAAGCACGAAAAAAAGAGCTTCGAGACGAAAAAACTAAAGCGCAAGAACATGTACTTAAATACAAAAAACTTTTTGAAGCTATTCCTGATGGAACGGTGCTTGTTGATGGAAAAACGCTCAACGCAGTAGAGTTTAACCGTGCGGCGCATGAATATTTGGGATATACGGCGGAGGAGTTTACAAAACTCAAGATTTCAGACTATGAGGTCTTGGAGTCTATAGAAGAGATACGCCGTCGCATGGAAGTTATCAAGCGCGATGGATTTGATAATTTTGTGACTTTACACCGCAGTAAACAGGGCAAACTTCTGGATATATGGGTGAGTGCCGTTGCCGTAGATATAGGTGGATATCCCTATATCATCGCAGTCTATAGAGATATAAGCAAACAAAAAAATATCGAGTTAAACTTGCGTCAAAAGAGCTCTTTTATGCAAACACTGCTCAAAAATATCCCCGATTTGGTCTGGCTCAAAGATACAGAGGGTCTTTATATGGCGTGTAATGAGCAGTTTGAGCGTTTCTTCAATGCCAAAGAGTCTGAGATTATCGGAAGGAGTGATTTTGATTTTGTTTCACCTGAGCTGGCAAGTTTCTTTCAGGCACATGATAAAGCAGCGATAGCCGCAGGCGGTTCACGAATAAATGAAGAGTTTTTGAAGTTTGCCGATGGAAGTTATGAAGGTTTTTTTGAAACCGTAAAAACACCGATGAAAGATACAGAAGGCAATATCATCGGTGTTCTTGGAATAGCCCGTGATATCAGTGAGAGAAAAGAGCAAGAGGCGGAGATTAATAAGATTCAGGCTCTTGCTCGTGTGGGGACATGGATATGGGATATCCAAAAAGATGAGTTTAAAGGCAGTCCCGAATCACACCGTATATTTGGTATCACAGAGGGTGAAAAAATCACACTCAAAGATATTTTAAATAAATTTGCCCCGCATGAGCGTGAGAGAGTCAAAGACCAACTGCTCAATGCTTCACAAACGCAACATAAAGTCGGTTCTATTTATTGTTTAAACGCAGAAGAAGAGAGATGGATCAAAACGCACACAGAGTTTCAATACGATGCAAATAAAAAACCGATAAAAGCTCTGGGTATCTTTCAAGAGGTGAGTGAGCAAGTTAATTACGAAAAAGGACTCAAAGAAAAAGATGCTGATTTGAGTGAAGCTCAGGCTCTGGCGCATATAGGGAGCTGGAGATTTAACATTAAAAGTGACTTTTTAGAATGGTCGGATGAGACATATAGAATCTTTGGTGTCGAAGTAGGAACGCCCTTCACCTATGAAAATCTTTTAGAGCATATCCATCCTGATGATGTTGAACGAGTAAATCTTGCTTGGGAAGCGGCGATGGGCGGAGACGCGTATGATATAGAACATAGAATCATTGTTGATGGAGAGGTAAAATGGCTTCATGAGCATGCAAAACTCAAGGTTGATGCTGAAGGTAAATTTTCTAATGCGATAGGAACAGTTCAAGAGATAACCCAAAGAAAACTCTATGAGCAGAAACTTGAAACTTTGGCAAATTATGATGCATTGACGGGTTTGGCAAATCGTATTCGTTTCGTTGCAGATTTGCAAAATGCAACGAAGATAGCAAAACGCGCAGACACTCAGGTCGCACTGCTTATGTTTGACCTTGACCGTTTCAAAGATATCAATGATAGTTATGGTCACAATGCAGGGGATGAACTGCTCAAACAAGTAGCTGAACGCTTTACTGCACGCTTACGCGCAGGAGACCTTATCAGCCGTTTGGGCGGTGATGAGTTTGCAGTTGTTCTAAGAAATCTTGCACATCCTGAAGATGCTGGACGTTTTGCACAAAAGATGATAGAGGTGCTCTCTAAAAACTATGAACTCTCTCGTGGTATGTCGGTACATATTGGTGCAAGTGCTGGAATCGCACTTTTTCCTGATAATGCTGATGATGCGAATATGCTTTTGCAATATGCCGATGCTGCTTTGTATAAGTCAAAGGCGGAAGGGCGCGGTACGTATCGTTACTATACGGATGAGTTAACACATTTGGCACGTGCGAGAATCGAATGCGAGTCAAACCTGCGTTTGGCGATTTTCAACCAAGAGTTTGAAGTCTATTATCAGCCGCAAGTTCATATCACATCAGGTCGTATCATCGGTGCAGAAGCCCTTGTTCGCTGGAATCATCCTACACGGGGTGTTGTCTCTCCAGTGGAATTTATCCCTGTTGCAGAAGATACGGGACTTATCGGCGAGATAGGAGAATGGGTTTTAAATGAAACTTGCAGACAGGGCAAAATTTGGAACAATCAAGGGTATAGACTCACCCTTGCAGTCAATCTCTCAGCGCACCAAATCCGTTATCAAGATGTGGTTGGGATAGTTGATAAGGCACTTAAAAAAAGTGGTTTTGAGGCAAACCGTCTGGAGCTTGAACTTACAGAAAGTGTGCTCATGCAAAGAGAGGAAGAGACTGTTGAGATACTCCATGCTTTACGTGCCAAAGGTATCAAATTGGCCATCGATGATTTTGGTACAGGATACTCTTCTTTGAGTTACCTCAAACGATTTCCTATAGATGTGCTCAAGATTGATAAGAGTTTTGTGGACGATATTCCCTATGATGCGGATGACAGTGCGATAGTAACTGCTATTATTGCTATGGCTCATGCTTTGGGTTATCAGGTTTTGGCAGAGGGCGTGGAACATGAAGAGCAGCTGCGTTTCTTGCAAGAGAAAGGGTGTTCTATGTATCAGGGATATTATAAAAGCAAACCTCTCCCTGTAAAAGAGTTTGAAAGACTTTTACAAGATTATTAGAGTTCTTGCAAGAACTCTAATGGTATAATTTCAAAAAAAGAGCCATTATGAACACAAAAAATTTCTCTTCTCTGCCGCTTACTTCTGAGATGGTACACAATCTCAATACTTTAGGTTACAAAGAGATGACCGCAATACAGGTAGAGAGTCTCCCTCATATTCTTGAGGGCAGAGATGTTGTAGCTGAAGCCAAAACAGGTAGCGGTAAAACGGCTGCGTTTGGCATCGGTGTGCTGAGTGCGCTG
>MIBW01000008.1:42467-141362 GCA_001829625.1 Sulfurimonas sp. GWF2_37_8
CGTGAACTTGCCGATCAGGTCGCACGCGAACTGCGCCAGATAGCAAAATTTGCCCATAATATCAAGATACTTACACTTTGTGGTGGGGCTGCGTTTGGACCACAACTCGGTTCTTTGCGTCATGGGGCGCATATCGTCGTAGGCACTCCAGGGCGTATTTTGAAACATCTGAGCAAAAATACTCTCTCTCTTGAAAATCTTCAAACACTTGTGCTAGATGAAGCGGATAGAATGCTTGATATGGGTTTTATCGAAGAGATAGAAAAAGTGCTGGAATATGCGCCAAAACAGAGACAAACCCTGCTTTTTTCAGCTACATATCCACAGGAAATACTCGAACTTAGCGCTTCTATCCAACACGATGCAGTGAGTATAAAAACGAAGTCCCAAGAAGTAGCCAACAAAGTTATAGAGCGTTTTTATGAAGTCCAAAAAGATGCAAAAATCCAAACTTTAGTCAATATCTTCAGCACCTTTAATCCTCAAAACGCCATCGTATTTTCTAACACAAAAATCGAAGCAGACGAGATAGCGGCTAAACTCCAAAAGAGCAATATTGACGCGCTGGCAATCCATGGAGATCTGGAACAGTATGATAGAAATGATGTGTTGGTACAGTTTACAAACGGCAGTGCGAGAGTGTTGGTGGCTACCGATGTCGCAGCGCGCGGGCTGGATATCAAAGAACTTTCCATGGTTGTAAACTACGACCTGCCTCATTCATTTGAGACTTATACACACCGCATCGGACGAACTGCCCGAGCGGGAGCAGAGGGGCTTGCGTTTACACTTTATGAACCTTGGGAAGCGGAAAAGGTGGAAGTTTATCAAAATGATGTCAGACTCTTTGAAGAGGCGGATAGACTCAAGGTCACAAACGGTTTTACCATGCATCCTGCGTTTATCAGCCTTGTTATCGAAGGCGGCAAGAAAGATAAACTCAGAGCTGGAGACCTTCTTGGTGCCCTGACCGGTGATGCAGGTTTGGCGGGTACTTCTATCGGTAAGATAGATATTTATGAGAAACAAAGTTATGTCGCTATTGAAGCAAAATATGCGGATGAAGCGCAAAAAAAACTTGCAAATGGAAAAATCAAAGGCAAGAAGTTTACTGTCTGGATTCTTTAAGGTTTTATGCTTACTCTCAAATATTTCAACCATTATCCACCACAAATTAAGACGCAGGTGCACAAACTTATAGAGACAAAAACTCTCACTGCGCATCTACTCAAAAAATACCCATCGGCACATACCATCTCCAACGACAAAGTTCTTTTTTCTTATGCAAGTGCCATTAAAGAGAGTAGCATGAAAAAGTCCTCTCCTTTGAGTAAAACGCACTATGATGGCAAAATTCATGTCATTAACAACGCTTTGGGGACGCACCATTTTATCTCACGAGTTCAGGGCACAAAACTCAAAGCAAAAAACGAAATAAAAATCGCCTCCATGTTCAAAAATGTCCCCGAGGAGTTTTTGCAGATGATAGTCGTGCATGAATTGGCGCATTTTAAAGAAAAAGAACACAACAAAGCGTTTTATAAACTCTGCGAATACATGCAGCCCGCGTACCACCAAGTAGAGTTTGATTTACGACTCTATCTCACGCACATTGACCTTTTAGGTAAGATTGAGAGTTGGAATTAAAAAAAACTTTCCCTTATGCATGAGCCATTTGGAGCCAATCTTATGCTAAAATAATTGTGAAAGGATTGAAAAATGCATATTTCATTAGATATAAAGAATGATGCTGTATAGAAACATATAATACATCCCATTTTACTACTCTTTGCTACACAAAGATAACTTCACTACTCAAACGCATGGTAGAAAGTCAAAAAAAGTGTAGCTTTTAGTCCATCCAGCGGCTTGCATCGTAGCCGTCGCTTGGTCTTTGTATCTCTTTTTTTTGGAGTTTTTTTACTAAAGTAACAACATCTTGCCCATCTATAGGGCTTTGCTCTTTTTTCCCATTCACTTGTGTAAAACCAAATTTTTTGTAAAATCCAATTGCTTTGCTCTCTTGCAAAACACAGAGGCTAAGTTGTGGATATAAAACGGCTACTTCTTGTAAAAACTGCTCCATCATAAAAGTGCCAATACCCTGATTGCGGTACGCTTCGACTACAATAGTGTGCATGAGCGGCGTGTTTGCATCGATAAAGCCGTTTGCGTTTTGTTCTGCTTTGAGGATTCTACACCAGATAGCACCCGCGATAGTATTATCCACCAAAGCATAGAGTCCAAAATCTTTATCTGAGTGACCAAAAAAGTCAGCATGGATACGCAAAGCAGGGAAATCTTCTTGCGTTTTATCTTGCTTATGGAGCCTAAACGCAGGCCAGAGCATAGTGTCGAGTATCTTTTGTTCACTTGAACGTAAAAAATAAAGTGTAGGTGTCATGAAAGCTCCTCTATTTTTTTGTCATACTCTGCGTTTATGGTATCGAGCTGCGTTTGTGCGATTTCAAGCTCTTCAAACATGACTTCGACACTTTTTTCTTTCTCGGCTACAAGCTTGGAAAGATTCATAAGTTTGGCACTTTCACCGCTGTTAGAAGCTTCTATAAGTTCTTTGTGTAGGGCTGTGAGATGTTCTTCTGTTTTGATGATAGCCGTTTCGAGTTTTTCTACCTCTTTTTTGAGTTTAGAGGTATTTGCGTTTCGCTCACGGATAAGTTCGGAACTTTGTCTTTTGAGCTCTTTGGTGTTTGATTTTGGAGCGGATTTTACTTTTTCATCCTCTCCTTCACTCTCATCCTCCCAGCCGATTTTTTCTAAAAAAGCATCATAACCGCCGTCAAAATACTCTGCCCCTTCTTTGGTAAAGATGATAAGTCTATCGCAAACGCGGCGTAAAAGCTCTTCGGAGTGGGTGACAACGATGACTGAGCCTTCAAATCTCTTTATCGCTTCTGTGAGTGCTTCGATGGAGTCCATATCAAGGTGGTTTGTCGGCTCATCAAGAAGCAGCAGATTGACCTCTCTTGCTAATATTTTAGCAAGCATAACACGGCTTTTTTCACCACCTGAGAGTAGGGAAATCTTTTTGAGTGCCATGTCTCCGCTAAACATCATGCCGCCGCATAAGCCGCGTACTTTGGACTCTGGCATTTTTGGGTCTGCGGTATAAATCTCATCCATGACATTATTGTTGGGACTCAGATGTGCAATATTTGTCTGTCCAAAGTGCCCGTAAGCTGTGTTTGCTTGATAGTTTACACTGCCCGCAAGCGGTGTGAGTTCTTTGCCTATGACATTAAGCAGGGTCGATTTTCCTTTGCCGTTTTTACCGATGATTCCAAGACATTCGCCTTTGGCTAGAGTAAAAGAGATATCTTCGAAGAGGATATTTTGCTCTGTATAACCAAAACTAAGATCTTTGACTTCAAGCAAAACTTTTGCCGATGTTTCTTTATAAGCAAAATCAAACTTCAAGTTTGCATCAAATCCCAAATCATCAAGCAGTTCCATCTTCTCAAGCTGTTTTACCTTCGACTGAGCCAAAGCCGCAGTTGAAGCACGAGCCTTGTTGCGTGCAATAAAATCTTCAAGCTCTTTGACCTTTTTGTCTTGAGAGAGTTTTTGCTTTTCATAGAGTTCGTCATTTGCCGCAAGCTGTTCATAAAACTTATGGGTATTTCCAGGAATGATGAAGAGATTTTTTCGCACAATTCCCATGGTGTGAGTACAAACAGCGTCCATAAAATCCCTGTCGTGGGTAATGAGGATAAGCTCACCTTGAAAGTTTTGCAAAAAGTTTTTGAGCCAGCGAAGCGAGACGATGTCAAGGTAGTTGGTCGGTTCATCTAAAAGGAGTAAATTTGGCTCTGTAACAAGTAGTTTGGCTAAGTTTATGCGGATTTGGTAACCGCCTGAAAAAGAGAGAGGATTTTTGTCTAGATCTTCCTGTACAAAACCCAAACCAAAAAGTATCTTCTCTACTTTATAGGTGTCATACTGCATCTCATCTCTGAGCGCTAAAGCCGCTTCTTCTCTGAGTGTCGCTTCAGTGAAGACAAGATGCTGTTTGAGTGTACCGATGCGGTAACCTTTTGGGATGAGTATTTCCCCACTATCTGCACTCTCTTCTCCGAGTATAAGTTTAAAAAGGGTCGATTTTCCGCTTCCATTGCGACCTACAAGACCTATACGGTTGAGAGCGTTTAGCTTAAAACTGAGTTTGGAAAAAAGCTCCTGCGAAGAGAAGCTTTTAGAGATATTGTTGAGCTGTATCATTTCACTCTTTTATGAGGATTTATTTTTCTTTTCCGTTTCCGTAGTGTTCAAAGAGATAGTTTGTTGTTGTTATCTCATCTTCTTTGGAGATAGGCGCTTTAAAGTGGTGGATCATTTTGACGACTTTTTCATGCCAAAATTGGCGTGATTGTGGTCCTTGGTTGATGATGTATCCAAAAGAGTGACACATCAAACAGTTTGCCTCTATGGCATCAAAACCCTTACCCATCTTGATTTCATATGGCATATAAGGAATTTCTACTTTTTCATCTACCTGTGCAAAGAGCGTTGTGAGAGCCAAAATGCTCAAAAGTATTATTTTTTTCATCATCACTCCTTAGATAACTTCGATAGTTACGCTATCGATACCGTTGTATTTGTATCCGCCATGGTTCCATTTGACATCCTGTGCAAAAGGCTGCTCTGCACCGAGACGATTGATAGCTTTTGCCATGATAGTCACTTTGCCGTAAGTCGTCGGTTTGTAAGCAAATCGAAACTCTCTAAAAGCGTATCTGTCCGCGTCTTTGAGAAGTGCCTGTTTCCAGTTTTTACCGCCATCAGTTGAGATAAGTACATCTCTGATACCGTGTCCATCATCAAAGGCAACGCCGCGGACAACTACGTGGGAGTTATGCGCAACAACGGTGTTGTTTGTAGGATAACCGATAACCGATTTTACATTCATCATCGTGATAGGTTTTGTCGTTTTGTATTTTTCTTCAGGAGTTTCACATTCACAAGAGTTGTCAGGCACACGGTACGCCACATCCATAAAGAAAAGCTTTTGGTACTCTTTTGTTACGGTGATATTACTAAGCATCTTAACCCAGCTATCAGAGTAGTGCCCTGGGATAACAAGACGTACCGGAAAACCGTTGAGGTATGGCAAATCTTCACCGTTCATCTCATATGCTAGGATAACATAGTCATCAAGCTCATCCATATGCATCTCACGCACAAAGTTTGGCGTTTCATAATAGGCAGCTGTTTCGCTTCCGTTGAAACCTATCCAATGTGCATCTTTTTTTACACCTGCGCGGTTAAGGATATCTTTGAGGCGTACACCTTTCCATTTTGCACAGCCCATAGCGCCGCTTCCCCATTGAACACCGCCTGCAACGGGACTGTAAGCAGAACGGCTATTTCCTCCACACTGTAGCACTGAAGTCACTTCAACCTGCTCATAATCGCGTTTAAGTTCGGCAATAGAGATAGAAAGTTCATTTTCTACCAGTCCATTGATTTTGATTCTATAAGTCTCTACATCGATAAAAGTAGGGATCTCTGGCATATGCCAACGTACAAAAAACTCATCATTGGGTGTGATGCCGCGTGTAAAAACCTCTCTTGGCGTTTCAAGAAGAGGTGGTCTGTCAGAGTAAGTTATAAGCGGCTTTTTCTCAGGAAAAGCTATTTTTGAAACTTTTCTGCTATCAATTGGTTGCCCTGTAACGCCCGCTGAAACTGATGTTCCAACAACAGCAGCAGAGGCTACAAGAGAGGCTTTTAAAAAATCTCTTCTTTTCATGCAAATCCTTTAAGTAATAATTGTGTGGCATTATAATCTTATTCATTTAAGAGTTACTTTAGACAATTATTAGAGAGTTAAATTGTTTGTGCAATTGTAGCAAATGCTGGGCTTTATTGTACACAAAATGACTCTTTTTCGTTATCCTGAACTTGCAACACAAGGGAAGAATTATTCATGAAATGTAGCAATTTTTCATATCTTTCACAATTTTTTTTATTTAAAATTTATATCTCAACTTTCGCACATAAAATCTAACTTTTTTTATGCGATTCTCTTCACGTCCTAGTGTAACTTTTTGTTGCTGTAAATGCTTTTGCAGCTCCCTTCGATTTGTTTACGCCGTTTAGGTTCAACTGTGTCATCAATAATCAGAAGACAGTAATCACCCTCTTTTTGAATATGAAACGAAGCGTAACCGATGTTATACTTGATAAACTCTCTTGAAATAGGGACTTTTTTCTTTTACGATAGCATTTTGATGCAGTCTTCTTGTGTAGTAATCATACATAAAAATTCATATCCGACGCCATAACATGTTTCATAATAGTGATTTATACCAGCTGGGATATAGATAAAATCACCTGCTTTTGCATGATATACTTCATCACCGACAACTACTTTTGCTTCACCGCTGAGGACATATTGCTGATGCTGTATTTCATTGGTATGGTTTGGCATACTTCCATTTACTTGCATTGTTATCTTGCGTACTAAAAAGTCTTTTTCAGCTTTTGGAGAAAGTACAGCTATATCTGTAAGCTGCGTTTTAGGAATAGGGTTCTTTGTATATTCGCTACTATTTACACAATACATATTATTTTCCTTGGTATTTTTTTAGTAATTGTAGCAAGAATTTTTGTCAAAAAGAATATGTGTGAAGCAAGATGTTAAAGCTTAGTATATTTGTTTTTTTGAGTTCATGTAGAAAGCTACCAGAGTGTTTCTTTGCTCAAAAGTTGTCTATTTTTCTTTGAGATAGAATGCATATCGTCCAAAATAGATTTGAGAACGCTTATAGTATCTATAGCAAAAGGACCTTTGTTGAGCATTACACATTCAGCTCTTCCTGACATCGCTGCATCTGTTATCTCTGCTCTGCTTGGTAGGTTGTTTTTCATTTGGTTTTCTAAAACTTGTGTAGCCCAAATAACAGGTATGTGAGCAGCATCGCAAATATCTAGCAAAGATTCTTGTATATACGCAAGCTTTTCAAAACCGACTTCAATAGCAAGATCCCCTCTTGCTATCATGATAGCTCTCTTTTCCCACTCTAAAAGCTCTTCTAAGATTTCTGGCATATTTGAAACGGCTTGTTTTGTCTCTATCTTAGCAACAATGCCTATATCTTCACGACCCTGTTTTCGTAAGAGAACTTTGAGATCACGGATATCTTGCGCTGATTGACAAAAAGAGAGACTGATATGATCTGCAAAATCTAAAATAGGGATGATATTTTCTCTATCGTTTTGCGTAAACGCAGCCGTCATGATGTGAGAATCTGGAAAGTTGATGCCTTTTCCTTCTTTGACAAGTATGCCATTTTCTTTTGCCAATATGACTTTGCAAGTAATATGTGTCTCTTCTTTTTTTACAACTACAAGACCTATCTTGCCATCGTCTATAAAAATTTTATCCGCGATATTGACATACTTTTCAATGCCACTAAAACTACAGCCGATATATGCAGGTTCTATAAGATTCATGGCATCATCATAAAGAGCAGCACTTCCTTCTTTGTCGCTTGGACCTATGACCAATAGGTCGTCTTTTTGAAGTCGTATCAGTTCAGGTTGTTTTTGTATATTGAGTAATTTGCCTTGAGTTCGTTTTTTATATATTTTGGCAGTATCATCCAGATACGCTTTTTTGTCAATAGTGGCTGTAGCAAAGACATCATTAATATCAGTCACGGCTATCAGAGCTTTTTTGGAGTTTACATCGATTATTTTGAGAACAGATCCATTTTCAATTTTTTTAAATAATTTTTTATTGACAACAATACGTGCTGGTTTCTTTTGTCGTGTTATTTCATTTAAGGATTCGGAAATTGTAGCCATACTTTTTGCATGAAAGATAAGGATGTCTTTTTGTATTTTATTACTTCCGATTTCTATAGGAATATTTATTTTTCTAATCTTTGTGGTTCTTATCTTTGGACCAGCTAAATCAACAAATATTTTTATCTTGGAGTTTGCATCACGTGATTCATTGATTTGCACGATTATATCAGCCATAGCTTTCCAGATATTGGCGTCATCATGCGCTGTATTTATTCGAAAAGCGTTTACTCCAACGTTTGCTAGATCATGTATTAATAGTCCGTTGTATTCAGCGGCATACGATGGTAGGGTGACCATGATTGCTGTTTCTTGCTGTAAGGATTTTGAGTTTGCATTGGTGCCAAAAAGTTGCGCAGCATTTGATGAACTAAGTTTTGTGGCGCTTTGTATGGAAAAATCAGAAGAAAAATCATGTGATGTTTGACTAGAGAGATTGGTATTAATTCGTTTATGAAGGGTATTTATACTCCATGCAACATGTGCATAGGATCTGCCTAAAGAGGAGAGAGAAAGAGAAAAAAGTTTTTCTTGAAGTTTTGTTCTGTCTTTACTGCGAAGAATAAGATAATGTTTGAGATTGAGCAAACTTCTACGATAAGCACAGTTTATATCCACTTTTGTATCTACAGAGAAGACTTCAGCTTTGAGTTCATTGATCTCATTTAAAGTAGCTTGCAATAATTTTTGATCTGACATGATTGTTATCCAAATTTAAAATTGGAGATAGTATTGCAAAGATGTTACAGGATAATTACATTGGATTTTTGATTTATTTGAAAAGTGTTAAAATGTGAATAGGAGTTAAATAAAAAAGGTGGTGGACCCTCAGAGATTCGAACTCTGGGAGGTATAACCCTCGCCGGTTTTCAAGACCGGTGCATTCGACCAACTCTGCCAAAGATCCACGATGTAGTTGTAGTGTAATTATATAATTGGAGGTGCCACCCAGATTTGAACTGGGGATAGCAGCTTTGCAGGCTGCGGCCTTACCACTTGGCGATGGCACCAGTCAATCAATTATCTATTATGGTGCCCGAGGCCGGACTTGAACCGGCACAGTATTGCTACCGGGGGATTTTAAGTCCCCTGTGTCTACCGATTTCACCACCCGGGCATTGGGGGGATTTTTCAACAATTTTATAATTTTAATAATGGAGCGGGAAACGAGGTTCGAACTCGCGACCCCAACCTTGGCAAGGTTGTGCTCTACCACTGAGCTATTCCCGCAAAAAACGCACTTATTTTTTAAGTGAGCGGAATTATAGCCATTTTTTTTTGCTTTGTAAAGAGTTTTTCGTGTAAATTTTTTAAAAAATAAAAAAATAATGCTATAATCGCTTTTATAATATATAGTGTAAGGATTTTTATGAGAAGTGATACTATAAAAAAAGGGTTTGATAAAGCTCCTCATCGCTCATTGCTAAGAGCGACTGGATTAAAGGATGAAGATTTTGATAAACCGTTTATTGGAATTGCAAATAGTTATATAGATATTATTCCTGGGCATTTTTTCTTACATGAATATGGAGAAATTGTTAAGCAGGCAATCCGTGAGGCAGGTGGTGTTCCTTTTGTTTTTAATACAATCGGTGTTGATGATGGTATTGCTATGGGGCATGATGGAATGCTCTACTCTCTTCCATCTCGTGAAATCATCGCAGATTCTATCGAAACAGTGATGAATGCACATAAGCTTGATGCGATGATTTGTATTCCGAACTGTGATAAGATTGTTCCAGGTATGATAATGGGCGCATTGCGCGTCAACGTTCCGACTGTGTTTGTATCAGGTGGACCGATGGCTGCAGGACACAAAAAAGACGGTACTCCTATTGATCTTGCGACTGCGTTTGAGGCAGTTGGACAATACGCTGAAGGGAAGATGACTGACGAAGAGCTTTATGAGATAGAGTGTGAAGCTTGTCCATCAGGCGGCAGCTGTTCTGGTATGTTTACTGCAAACTCAATGAACACACTGTGCGAAGCAATGGGTATCGCACTCCCTGGTAATGGGACTATTTTAGCGATGACTCCAGCACGTATCGCACTTGTGAAGCAGGCTGCGAAAAGAGTTGTAGAGATGGCAAAAGCTGATGACAGCAGATACAATCTTCGTAATGTTTTAAACGAAAAAGCTATTCACAATGCTTTTGTTGTAGATATGGCGATGGGTGGTAGCTCCAATACAGTTTTGCATATGTTAGCAATCGCAAAAGAAGCAGAAGTTGATTTTTCAATAGAAAAAATCAATGAAATAGCTGATAATGTCTCTCATATTGCAAAAATATCTCCTTCTTTATCTACAGTTCATATGGATGATATTAATCGTGCTGGTGGAGTAAACGCAGTTATGAAAGAAGTAAGCCGTCGCGGTGGGATGCTTCACCTTGATAACCTAACAGTAACAGGTGAGACACTTGGTGAGCGTATAGCTGATGCAAAAATCTTGGATGAGAGTATTATTCATACAAATGAAAATGCATACTCAAAAGTAGGCGGGCTTTCTATTCTTTTTGGAAATCTTGCAACGGAAGGTGCGGTTGTAAAAACTGCAGGTATTACTGGAAATATGAGACAGTTTAAAGGTAAAGCAGTCTGTTTTAACTCACAACAACAAGCACTTGCAGGTATCATAAGCCATAAAGTAAAAGCAGGTGACGTTGTAGTTATCCGCTATGAAGGTCCCAAAGGCGGACCAGGGATGCAAGAGATGCTTGCACCTACTTCACTTATTATGGGAATGGGACTTGGTGAAAGTGTCGCACTTATTACTGATGGGCGTTTCTCTGGAGCTACACGCGGTGCTTCTATAGGTCACATTTCTCCTGAAGCTGCCGAGGGTGGTTTGATAGCAATGATTGAAGATGGCGATGAAATAGAGCTTGACGTTGATGCGCACTTACTGCAATTAAATGTAAGTGAAGATGTGCTTGCAGCAAGAACATCTGCATGGAAACCGCATAAAAATGAAGTAAAGTCAAAATGGCTCAAACGTTATGCGTTAATGGTTTCCAACGCTTCAAATGGAGCTGTATTAAAAACTGAACTTTAAAGCTTTAGAGGCTTTAAAGTTAGACTTTGGCACCATTACACCCAATAAAGATATAGGATTATATATTGAACGCAATTGCAATAAAACATAACGACCAAATAATAGACCTTCAGACTGCCGCAGAGATGGGCTTTGAAGGCGAGCAGATTCATCTTGATAACTCACCTGAGTCTTTGGAAGTTTTACGTCACTCTACTGCGCACCTTATGGCACAGGCTATCAAGTCTCTCTATAAAGATGCAGAGTTTTACGTAGGACCTGTAGTAAAAGAAGGTTTTTACTACGACTTCAAAACAAGTGAAACAGTAGGTGAAGCAGATCTTAAAAATATAGAAAAAGAGATGCTCTCTTTTGCAAAGAAAAAATATGAGATAGAAAAATATGAAATCTCTATAGATGAAGCAAAAGAGAAATTTAAAAATGATCACCTTAAACTCTCTGTAATGGAGCGTATCCCTGGAGATAGAGTTTCTATCTACAAACAAGGTGAGTTTGAAGACCTTTGCCGTGGACCTCATTTACCAAATATCGGACTTATTCGTTATTTTAAACTCACAAAAGTAGCTGGTGCTTATCTTGGCGGAGATTCTAAAAACGAAGTTTTAACACGTATTTATGGGATTGCATTTGCCGATAAAGAAGCACTTAAAGCCTATTTGGATCAAATGGCAGAAGCTGAAAAACGTGACCACCGTAAACTTGGAAATGAGATGAAACTCTTTACCTTCCGTGAAGAAGTAGGTGCGGGTTTTCCTATCTGGCTTCCAGCAGGCGGACGTCTTCGTGCAAGATTGGAATCTTTGCTTTTCAAAGCGCACCGTAAACGCGGTTATGAGCCTGTTCGCGGACCTGAAATGCTGCGTTCAGACCTTTGGAAAACATCTGGACATTACCAAAACTATGGCGAAAATATGTATTTCACAAATATAGATGAGATAGAGTTCGGTGTAAAACCGATGAACTGTGTCGGACATATTAAAGTATATGAAGAAGATTTACACTCTTATAGAGATTTGCCTTTGAAATATTTTGAGTATGGCGTTGTGCATCGTCATGAAATGACAGGTGCACTTCATGGGCTCTTCCGTGTGCGTGAATTTACTCAAGATGATGCGCACATCTTCTGTACGGCAGATCAGATAGAAGAGCAGATTATCGAGGTTGTAGATTTTGTGGATAAAATCATGTCAACTTTTGAGTTTGACTACAAAATGATGATTTCTACAAAACCTGAAAAAGCTGTAGGTGACGATAAAGTTTGGGAAATATCTACAAACGCACTCAAAAACGCAATGGATAAAAATAAACTTCCTTACGAGATAGATGAAGGCGGCGGAGCATTTTACGGTCCTAAAATTGACATCAAAATCACGGATGCTATCGGGCGTGAGTGGCAGTGTGGAACAATCCAACTCGACTTTAATCTTCCTCAGAGATTTGAGCTTGAGTACAACGGCGAAGGCAATGAAAAAATCCAACCTGTTATGATTCATAGAGCAATTCTTGGTTCATTCGAGCGATTTATTGGGATTTTGACTGAGCATTATGCGGGAGAATTCCCTATGTTTATCGCTCCTACACAAGTCGCAATTGTGCCTGTCGCTGAGAGTCATAAAGATTATGCTAAGGAATTATCAGATAAACTTATCGACATTGGTGCAGATAGTGAAATATTTGCCAAAAATGATTCTTTAAATAAAAGGGTCAGAACAGCAGAAAAAACGCGTGTTCCTATGATTGTAGTTATCGGTGATGAAGAGATACAGAACAAAACTGTAGCTATCAGAGACAGAAGAAGTAGAGAACAATATAACCTAAGCCAAGAGGATTTCCTTAAGCTTATACAAACTAAAATAAATGAGGTAAATTTTTGAGTAAAAACAAAGACCGTGTCATAATGAATGACGACATTCGTGTACCAGAGGTGCGTTGTAATATAGATGGAGCTGAATCTTTAGGTGTTGTTTCTATAGATGTGGCTATGGCGAAAGCGAATGAGATGGGTTTAGACCTAGTTCTTATCGCTCCAGAAGCCAAACCACCTGTTGCAAAAATTATGGATTACGGTAAGTTTAAATACCAAGAAGAGAAAAAACTCAAAGAACAGAGAAAAAATCAGACAAAAGTCGATGTCAAAGAGATAAAGCTTTCTGTTAAAATTGCTGAGAATGATGTAAGTTATAAAGTCAAACACGCAAGAGAGTTTTTAGCCGAAGGGAAACATGTGAAATTCCGCGTGTTTCTTAAGGGTCGCGAAATGGCTCACCCAGAAGCAGCAAAAGAAGTTCTTTTGAGAGTTTGGCCGATGATAGAAGATGTAGGGACTATGGAAAAAGAACCAACATTTGAAGGTCGTTACTACAATATGTATATTGTTCCTCAGAAGTAGTTTTTAAACTACTTTAACTTTCGGATGAGATTTTACTCTCATCCTTTTTATTTTTCTATCTTTGTTATTAACTCTTCTTCACTTATTGCCAAAGTCGCATATTTTATAACAATCAAGTTTTCGGTTTCATTGATATACCATTCTGCTATATGCTCATTTTCTAAATTGAGAAGTTTATCATTATTCACAAGTTCCGGTGCTATGAAAAGGTGAGAATACTTTGTAGGATTTTGAAGTTTGAGTGTCCATAAAAGCCAAAGTGTAGCGATAACCGCAACACTTATACCAATAGTTTCTCTGTCACTTATATCAAGCATGAGCCCCGCTAAAGTCCCACCAAGAAATGTCATAAAGTACGCTGCAGAGTTTGATATACCGAGTGCAGCACCTTTTTGATGTACTTTTGAAAACTTAGTAATCATAGACTGTACAAGTGGTTCCATCATGTTAAACGCAATAAAAAACATGCTGACACCCACTACAAAAATTGTACTTGAAGTAGTAAGTCCCATAATCAAAAACGCAACTATAAATAAAACGATGGAGAGCAAAAATATCTCTCTTGGTTTATTTTTTTTCTCTCCAAAAACAGCAGCAGGTCCCATAGCAATAAGACCTAAAATCATCGCTGGAAGATATGCTATATAGAGTTCTTTTTTCTCCCAGCCGAATGCATCACTTGTTAAAATTATAGGAATAAGTACAAACGCAACAGTCATAAGACCTTTTTGCATTGCGTTTATTATAATCATATTGAGAAGATTTGGCTCTCTGATGATATCCATCGTTTTTGCTTCACTATGGTAAATATGTTTGATTTTTGGAGGTGTAGGTACTTTAGTAAAGAGTAAGACAATAGCGAGCAAAGCCAAAAGCGCCGTGATGATAAAAAGTGACGCGACTCCATAGTGTGCACCGATAACAGGTCCAAGTCCCATAGCAAGTGCGAAACTGATTGCGATTGTAGCACCCATAATAGCCATCGCTTTGGCACGTACTTTCTCTTCAACAAGATCAGAGATCATCGCTGTAACAACTGCGCCGATAGCACCCGCACCTTGTAAAAAACGTCCAAACATAAGTGTATAAATATCTGTGGCATAAGCAGAAATAAGCGAACCTGCTAAAAAGATGAGCAGACCGACTAAGAGAGTAGGTTTACGACCTATCTTATCGCTCATGACACCAAAGGGAATCTGAAAAATCGCTTGAGTAAGTGCATAACCGCCTACAACGATACCAACGAGCATCATATTGTCCGTCATGGTTGCAGCATAAATGGAAACAACAGGTAATACTAAAAATAGACCTAAAAATCTAAGCGATAGGATGGCAGAAAGGGGGAAAACTTTTTTGAACATGAGCAGCCTTGTCTCTTTTATTATATAATTGCGCAATTATAATCAAACAATTGTTTATCAAAACTTCATAAGTGATAGTGAAAAATTGGTAAAGATATATATAAGGAAATAAGCTTTGAAACTGATTTTAGCAACGTCCAATAAGGGCAAGGTACGTGAAATTCAGGCTATGTGTAAAGATTTTGAAGTTGTTCCATATTCACAGCTCATGGAAGAGTTTGAGATAGTCGAAGATGCAGATACTTTTAAGGAAAACGCACTCATCAAAGCACGCGCTGTGTTTGCGGCACTGGATGATAAAGATGTTGTGGTAATGGCAGATGATAGTGGTATAAGTGTGGATGTTTTGGATGGTGCTCCTGGTATATACAGTGCAAGATATGCCGGTGTAGGCTCAGGCGATAAAGAAAATCTTTATAAACTAATAGAGGCTATAAAAGCAAAGGGTATAAACTCTTCACCTGCTCATTATACGGCAGCTATCGCCATTGTCACAAAAGATGCTGAATATACAGTGCATGGATGGATGTATGGGACTGTGTTTGTCGAAGCAAGAGGAGAGGGTGGTTTTGGATATGATCCCATGTTTATCCCAGAAGGATACATGCAAACACTTGGGGAGCTTGACGATGAAGTGAAAAAAAAACTTTCGCATAGAGCAAAAGCACTCTCTTTGGCAAAAGTTATTTTACATGCATTGCGCTTAGACGCAAAATCTAATTAATAACTGCATAACATCAGTTGATAATTAGAAGTAAAATAACTCCAAAAAGAATACGATAGATACCAAACGCAACGAAAGTGAATTTTTCGAGGAATTTCATAAAAAGTTTGATGGTGAGATAGGCTACGAAAAATGAGACAACAAAACCTACCCCGAGTGTCATAATATTTGCATCGCTAAATTCTTTGTAATGTTTAAGCAAGTCATACGCTGCAACAGCGCTCATGACAGGAAGAGCGAGTAGGAAGCTAAACTCAGCACTTGCTTTTCTGCTGAGACCAATTAAAAGCGCTCCGATGATGGTGGAGCCCGCACGACTTGTTCCAGGTATAAGCGCTAGAACTTGTGCTAAACCTATAATGATAGATTGTTTCATGGTGACTTGTTCTACATCTTCTTGAAGCTGCGTTTCGTCTTTGAGAAAAAACTTCTCTACAATAAGAAAAACAATCCCGCCTATGATAAACATAATGGCGACAATTTCTACACTAAAGAGCTCTTTTATCTGATTTGCAAATATATAACCAACAGCTCCGATGGGTAAAAACGCAACAAAGACTTTAGTCCACAAATCTATCTTTTTGAATGTAAATTTGTCTTTGTAGTTCATCACAACTGCAAGTATGGCAGCAAACTGTATGATGACCTCGTAAGCCTTAGTCGCTGCGTTTTGATCAAGCCCCAAAAGTTCACTGGCAACGATAAGATGACCTGTAGAGGAGATCGGTAGAAACTCAGTAAATCCTTCAACAATTCCTAAAATAATTGAATCAAATAGAGTCATTTATATCCTTTTTTAATAAAAATAGGATTTTATCACAGAGTAGCTTTGAAAATCTTCCCAAAAGCCTATTTAAACTTTTTTAGATATAATACGAGGTTTTTAATCACAATATCACCCTGTCAAAGGAACCTTATATATGTTACTTTTTACTCCTGGTCCTACTCCAGTACCGCAAAATGTTCGTAACGCCATGAGCGATGAGACTATGCACCATCGTACTCCAGAATTTGAAGCTATTTTTGAAAAAACAAGAAAACATCTTTTTTCTCTTTTTGGAAGTGATGAGGTAGTTATGCTCTCCTCAAGTGGAACAGGTGCTATGGAAGCATCGGTTACAAACCTTTGTCATAACACACTTCTTAATGTAAACTCTGGAAAGTTTGGCGAAAGATTCGGCAAAATTGCTGTTGCAAACGGTCTGAAAAATGTAGAGATAAAAAATGAATGGGACACACCTGTCAGCGTAGAAGATGTTATAAACGCAATCAAAAATGATGCAAATATAGACGCCATAGCTGTTCAGATAAGTGAATCAGCAGGTGGTCTTCGCCATCCTGTTGAAGCAATCGCATCTGCAGTAAAAGCACACAATCCATCTATTATGGTTATCGCAGACGGTATTACGGCCGTAGGTGTAGAGCCGATAGATATTAGAAATATAGATTGTCTTTTGGCAGGAAGCCAAAAAGCGCTCATGTTGCCTCCTGGGCTTGCTATTTTAGGTTTGAGTAATGCTGCAATAGAAAAAATAGGTAAAGGAAAAGGCTACTATTTTAATCTTGCAACTGAGATTAAAGCGCAAAGACAAAATACTACGGCATGGACGGCTGCTACCACACTTATTATCGGTCTTCTTGAAGTTTTAGAGACGATAGAAAAAAATGGCGGTATGACAAAACTTTATGAAAATACGCAAAAAAGAGCAGAAGCTATAAACGCAGCGCTTCAAGCTATCGGGCTTCATATCTATCCGCAAATGCCTGCAAAATCTATGACAACAGTCGATGATGCAGATGCTTCAAAAATAAGAAAAATCTTAGCACAAAAATTTAGTGTCAATGTGGCGGGCGGTCAAGATCACCTCACAGGAAAAATTTTCCGCATCAATCAAATGGGACTTATCCCTGATTATGAGGCTGCTTGGGTTGTAAACGCAGTCGAACTTACACTTGATATGCTTGGTCGTCGTAAATATGATGGGAGTGCAAATAAAATCTTCAATGAGATTCTTTTTGCTAATAGAGCGTTGGTATGATTTTAGAGCATGAAATTCCAAACGGTACAAAACTTTACTTCGGTCAAAGCGCCAAAGTAAAACGCAAGATAGAAAATATTGCGAGTGAAGTGTTGTATGCGAATGGTTTCGAGGAGATAGTAACACCTGTTTTTTCATATCATCAACATTTGAGTGTGGCGGATGATAGAGAACTTATTAGAGTTAATGACGCAAAAAACAATTCACTTTCACTTCGTGCAGACTCGACGATAGATGTTGTGCGTATCATAGATAAAAGACTTGGACGGAACACGGAACACAAAAAGTGGTTTTATATCCAGCCTGTTTTTCGTTATCCTACAGAAGAGCAGTACCAAGTTGGTGTTGAATATATGGGAGAGAAAAAACTCTCTTGCGTCATGAGCATTGCTATGGATATTTTAGGCAAGCTTGAACTAGAGTCACTTGTGCAAATCTCAAATATAAAGATTCCAAAACTTCTTGTCAAAATTTTTGATGAGCTTGAATTGGAAGATTTTCGTCATATCAATATAGACAAATTTTTGAGTCTCAATGTTGAGTGGCTGACAAAACTTGTCTATCTTCAGTACATAGATCAAATAGATGAAGTGATAGAGCTCGCACCTGAGAAGATAAAAGTTGAACTCAAAAAGATGAAAGAGTTATGTTCTGAAATGTCATGCGACAAGAGCGTTTTAGCGCCTCTTTATTATGCAGAGATGCTTTATTATGATGAGCTTTTCTTTAGAGTGATAGCCAAAAATGAAGTTTATGCGAAGGGTGGAAGATACAAAAGTGATGCGCTCACTTCTGTTGGATTTGCGATATACACAGATGCACTGTGCGATACATTAAGTAAGTAAAAAGAGGAAAGATATATGAAAGCAGATTTGATAGTAGGTATCCAGTGGGGAGACGAAGGTAAGGGCAAGATAGTTGATAGACTTGCAAAAGAGTATGACATGGTTTGTAGAAGCCAAGGCGGTCATAATGCGGGTCATACTATCTGGGTTGATGGTGTGAAGTTTGCACTGCACCTTATTCCTTCAGGTGTTTTAAATCCTAAGGCTATCAATGTTGTAGGCAATGGAGTTGTGCTCTCCCCTGAGTCTATCATCAAAGAGATGACACAATTTGAAGGTCTTGAAGGACGTCTTTTTATCTCAGATAAAGCACACCTCAATCTAAAATACCACTCACTTATAGACCAAGCACGCGAAAAACTTAAAGGCGATAAAGCTATTGGTACAACAGGAAAAGGGATTGGACCAGCATATTCGGACAAGATAAACCGTGTCGGTATGCGCGTGGGTGAACTCCTTGATCCTACAAAACTCTGTACTTCTATCTTAGAGTATTTTGCACAAAATAGAGAAATTTTTGATGTTCTTAGTATTGAGACACCAAACGCAGCTGAACTTTTGGTTGAACTTGAAGGCTATAAAGAAAAACTGGCTCCTTTTATTACAGATACTACTCAGATGGTTTGGAGAGCACTTGATAGCGAAAACAAAAGAGTTCTTCTTGAAGGTGCACAGGGTACGATGCTTGATATAGATCATGGAACATATCCCTATGTGACTTCAAGCTCAACGGTGAGTGCTGGTGCATGTACAGGTCTGGGTATCAATCCTAAAGATATAGGCAAAGTGACAGGTATTGTCAAAGCCTATTGTACTCGTGTCGGCAATGGGCCTTTCCCAAGTGAAGACCTCGGTGAAGCAGGGGCTAGACTTGGAAAACAGGGACATGAATTTGGTACAACAACAGGTCGTGCGCGCCGTTGTGGTTGGTTTGATGCTATCGCAACAAAATACGCAAGCCGTTTAAATGGCTGCGACGAGTTAGCGCTCATGAAGCTTGATGTGCTTGACGGTTTTGCAGAAGTCAAAGTTTGTGTTGCTTATGAACTTGATGGAAAAGAGATTGATTATCTTCCATCAAACCTTGAAGATGTGAAACCTATCTATAAGTCTTTCCCAGGCTGGGATAACTCTGCAGGGGCTAGAACTTTAGAAGAACTTCCTCAAGCAGCAAGAGAGTATATCAAAACAATAGAAGAGATCACCAAAACAAAAGTTGGTATTATCTCGACATCACCAGAGAGAGAAGATACTATCATTTTATAATGACTCTTTCTCTTGCCGCAAAGGATACATAATGAACACCCGCTTCAGCTCCCTTGTTACGCTCAAAAAGAACAAAATGGAGCAGAGTGAGCGTTTAGTCCAAAGAGCCAATGCAGATTTTAATACTGCGTCTTCACAACTTCAATCTTCTTACAATTCACTCGAAGATATTAGCGTACCAGATACGGGAAATATCTCTGCGTTTCTTGCATCTCGCGAACTTTTATCAACTGCTAGAAGATCTATAAAAGACCATCAAAATTGGGTTGAATTTACAAAAGAACAAGCACACTTAGCAAGAGAAAAACTAAAATCCGATATGATTGAGCATGAGAAGTTTAAACATCTTGAACTTGTAGAAATAAAAAAAATCCTCTTAGAACAAAAACGTCAGGAAGCCAAAGACCTTGATGAGGTAGCGCTTATGACATATACGAAAAAATAGTAGTAAAAAAGGGTAAAGATGAGATATGTATTGGTGTTTTGTATTTTTGTTTCACAGCTTTTTTCTTTGCAAACAAGCGAGAAGCTTTTTGAATGTACGGAGATATTTAAAGAACGCAAGAGTGAACTTCTTGTGGAACTGGAGCGAATCGATGAGCAAAAGCAGGCATTAAGTGCTTTAAAAATCGCCACAGAAGAGCTACTACTAAAAAAAGAAGCCAATCTAAATGCAAAAGAAACAGAAGTCAACGCAATACTTACTGAAGTGACAAAAAAAGAAGAAGCAATCAAAGAGATGCTTGCAAAAAATGAGGCACTACTCAAAGAGCTTAAAGATATAAAAATGAATAATGTATCTCAAACTTTTGCAAAAATGAAGCCTGCTGCTGCTTCAAAGATACTTGAAGAGATGGATGCCAAAGAAGCCGCAGTAATACTACAAACACTCAAGCCCGCAGCAGTAGGGCAGATACTTACAAAGATGAACGCAACTAAAGCCTCGGAGCTCACCCTGATTTTGGGCAAATAGAAAGTCTCACTAATAAACTTCTTTATCTTAAGGCTCCAGCTAGCATAATCAAACTTTTACCTTTGATAGTGTAAAATATTACAACAATTTAACCACTAGGCTCATGCAATGAAAATATCATTAAAAACAATTCCTCATATCTCTAGCAGAATAGCAATCGATTTACATAAGAGCGGCACTGTAAAGATGACAAAAGGACTTGAGCCTATATCTCAAGAGGCTGAAAAAATATTGACAGCCAATGTAAAAAGAGAAGAAGCTTTGGAAGAAAAAGCAAGAGAAATTTGTGAAGCAAATGAAGAAGAGATAGAGTTTATGCTCGCGGATGAGAGACAACTTTTTTTCATGATAAAAAAAAGACTTGCTCCAGAATATGGAATCATCTTAAACTATGAAGAGAGATATTCTGATCTTTCTCACAAAATCCTTGATGAACTTTATGAAGAAGATTTGATTCACTTTGAAGTAACAGAAAATAGAATTAAAAATATTATATACAATTCCATTACATCTTTTATCGCTGAAGCATCACAGGTTGAGGATGCGGTTATGGATAAGATACGATCATACAAAAAAAGATATATTCCCGGAACGGATGAATTTGATATCTTACATGAAAATTTATACAGAGAAGAACTAGTAAAAAGGGGTATGGAATAATGCAAATGAAAAAAGCTTGGATATATCTTGAAAATGGAACATATTTAGAAGCTAACAGTTTTGGAGCTGATGATACAAGCGTGGGAGAGATAGTATTTAATACTTCTATGACCGGATATCAAGAAATCATGTCTGATCCTTCATATGCGGGACAGTTTGTAACTTTCACAATGCCCGAAATTGGAAATGTTGGTGTAAATGATGCAGATATGGAAAGTAAATGCGCTCATGCAAAGGGAGTGCTTGTGAGAAAATATCAAGCAAGATATTCAAACTTTAGAGCAGAAGCTTCACTTAGCGATTTTTTAATTGAGCACAATATCATGGGTGTTTGTGATATCGACACAAGATTTTTGACAAAAATGATTCGCAAAGAGGGTGCCATGATGATGGTTGTCTCAACAAAAATTAGCGATAAAGCAGAGTTAGAAAAGATTTTAAAATCTTCACCTCGTATCGAAAATGTGAACTATATTGAGCAGGTGAGTACAAAAGAAGCCTATCATCACATGAGCGGAACGTATGCAGATAGAGAATTTCAATATAATGATGCTCCAGAACCTGAAGCAAAAGTTGCAGTCATCGATTTTGGTGTAAAAAGAAACATCCTTAATGAACTTGTTCAGGCTCACATAGCTGTAGAGGTAGTTCCTAATAGTTTTATGGCGGAAGAATTGATAAATAAATACAAATCTAAAGAGATAGACGGTGTATTCCTCTCAAATGGTCCTGGTGATCCACTTGTACTTAAAAAAGAACAAGAGCAGATTAAAAAACTCATAGCAGCGAAAATCCCAATGTTTGGTATTTGTCTCGGGCATCAGCTTCTCTCTATTTCACATGGATATGATACATTTAAGCTGAAATTTGGTCACCACGGCGGAAATCATCCTGTAAAAAATATCAAAACAGGTTTGGTTGAGATTACTGCACAAAACCATAATTATAATGTACCTGAAAATATTGTAGAAATAGCAGATGTTACACATGTAAATCTCTTTGATAATACTATAGAAGGTCTAAAATATAAAGATGCACCTATCTTTTCGGTACAACATCACCCAGAATCTAGTCCTGGACCAAAAGAAAGCAGATATATATTCGGTGAGTTTCTTTCTCTAATAAAACGCTAAAACGCAGTGCCTATACATTGCGTTTCTTCTTATTCTTCAAATCACTTAACTTAAATAACGATTAAATTCTAAAAGTAAACAAAAAATTAACAATTTGTTACAAAAACGTTAATTTTGTACTTACATTAAGATTATTTAAACATTTCAATTGATATTATGTGACGTTAATTAGTTTAGTAAATTAATCTTTTATTAAACATAATTGCTTTGAATCTTTAAGGAGGCTATATATGGAGAATCGTCCATTAGAGTACGACTATACAGTTGCAAAGATGTTCATGTTCACAACAATCGTTTTAGGGATTGTTGGTATGCTCATCGGTGTAATTTTAGCATTTCAACTTGCTTTTCCAGAGGTTAATACAATCTTAGGTCAAGGGTTAGCTGAATATACTAACTTTAGTCGTCTTCGTCCACTGCATACTGATGCGGTTATTTTCGGGTTTACGTTAAGTGGTATTTTTGCTACTTGGTATTATGTTGGTCAACGTGTACTAAAAGTGTCAATGGCTGAATCAGGCTTTTTGATGTTTATTGGTAAGTTACACTTTTGGTTATACTTAGTTGGTGTTGCAGCAGTTGTTGTAACTCTTTTCATGGGTATCACAACTTCAAAAGAGTACGCTGAGTTTGAATGGCCGATAGATATCGCTATCGTTGTTGTTTGGGTACTTTTTGGTATCAGTATATTTGGTCTTATCGGAATTCGTCGCGAAAAGTCACTTTATATTTCTATCTGGTACTACATTGCGACTTTCTTAGGTATAGCTATGCTTTATCTTTTCAACAATATGGAGATCCCTACAATGTTAGCAGCGTCTCCGGCAGGTGAAAGTGGAATTGGTGCTTGGTACCATTCAGTTTCAATGTACGCAGGTACAAATGATGCGCTAGTACAATGGTGGTATGGTCACAACGCGGTTGCGTTTGGTTTTACAGTTCCTATTGTTGCTATGATTTACTATTTCTTACCAAAAGAGTCAGGTCAAGCTATCTACTCATATAAATTATCATTACTCTCTTTCTGGGGATTAATGTTTGTTTACTTATGGGCTGGTGGTCACCACTTAATCTACTCTACTGTTCCAGATTGGATGCAAACTATGGGTTCGATTTTCTCAGTAATCCTTATCTTGCCATCTTGGGGTTCAGCAATTAATATGCTTCTTACAATGAAGGGTGAATGGCAACAAGTTGCGGCATCTCCATTGATTAAGTTTATGGTTCTTGGTTCAACATTCTATATGTTCTCTACATTAGAAGGTCCTATTCAAGCAATTAAATCTGTTAATGCGATTGCTCACTTTACAGACTGGATAGTTGGTCACGTACATGATGGTGTTCTTGGTTGGGTTGGCTTTATGATTATGGCTGCACTTTATCACATGGCTCCACGTGTATTTAAACGTGAGATTTACTCTAAGTCTTTAATGGCTACACAATTTTGGATCCAAACTTTAGGTGTTGTTTTATACTTCACTTCTATGTGGATTGCTGGTATTACTCAAGGTATGATGTGGCGTGCTCACGATGAATTTGGTAACTTAGCTTACTCATTTATCGATACAGTTACAGTTTTACACCCTTACTACACTATCCGTGGTGTTGGTGGTTTATTATACTTAGTTGGTTTCTTAATGTTTGCTTATAACATCTACAAAACTATGACTGTTGGTCGTAAAGTAGAAGAGTCTGAGCTTCAAAATGCATCGCCTATGGGCGCTTAATAGAAAGGATTAATTATGTTTCATTGGTTAGAAAAACATCCGTTCTTTTTCGCGGTAGGTGTTTTTGTTTCAATAGCTTTTGCTGGTTTGATTGAAATCGTTCCAAATTTTGCACAGGCTTCACGTCCTGTAATCGGTACTGCTCCATACTCTACACTAGAGTTAGCGGGTCGTCACGTTTATATTAAAAATAGCTGTAATGCTTGTCACTCTCAGTTGATTCGTCCTTTTAAATCTGAAACAGATCGTTATGGACACTACTCTTTAAGTGGTGAGTATGCGTATGATCGTCCATTCCTTTGGGGTTCAAAAAGAACTGGTCCAGATTTGATGCGTGTTGGTAATTACCGTACAACTGACTGGCACGAAAATCATATGAAAGAGCCACAGTCTGTAGTCCCAGGTTCAATCATGCCTGCATATACTTGGATGTTCAAAAACACAGCTGATATTAATACTGCATATGCAGAGCAACTTACAGTTGCGCAGTTTTTCGCAGTACCTTACAATAAAGAAGTTCCTATGAAAGATGGATCTACTAAAATTGTAAAAATGGGAGAAAGTGTTGCGGATGCAAACGCTTTAGCTTTGGAAGAAGCAAAAGCAATTGCTGCAGATATGAAAGATCAAGATGTTAAAGATGCAGTTGCAAACGGTCAGATTCCTGAAATCGTTGCTTTAATTGCATACATGAACAGTCTTAAATAGTAAAGGATTCAAGTGAATATTGCTGAACTACAAGCTTATGGTTATTTTGCACTTACGGTTTTTATGGTACTCGTATTATATGGATATATATACCATTTGTACTCAAAAAAAGAAGATGCTGATGGACATGATTATGAAGAATATAGCAATATAGCACTTAGAGATGATGTGACCGATACACCTGTATCGGCTATATCTGATGATAAAGAGAAATAGGAGAGATATATGAATAAGCTTTATCTTGGGGGAGCTATATTTACCATTCTTATGTTAGCGTTTACATACGTATCTGTAGGCGGTTCTGAGGGTGGATTAAATGGCGATATCGTCAACATGCTGGCTATTGCAGGTGCGGTTGCGCTTGTACTAATTTCAGTATTTGTTGTAATCAAGTATGTTCGTCAAATGCAAACAGACACAGCTGATGGTGAATTGGCTGATGAGAGCTGGGACAATATTGGTGAATATAAAAATCCGGTTCCAATGGGCTGGGCTATTATGTTCTTAGGAACAATGATTTGGGGTATGTGGTATTTTGTAATTGGTTATCCAGTGAATGCATATTCACAAATCGGTGAATACAATGAAGATACTGCTGCGCATAATGAAAAATTTAACACGCAATATGAGTCTATCACTGGTGATAGATTGGTAGAAATGGGTGAATCTGTTTTCTTGGCAGAGTGTAAAGTGTGTCACGGTCTATCAGCAGATGGTATCGAAGGCAAAGCTGCAAACTTAAAAGTAAGACTTGAAGCTAAAGTTGTAAAACATGTTGTAGAAAATGGTTCTAATAATCATTTATTGGGCAGTGAAATGCCAATGCCTGATCGCAATGGTCTTTTCAACAATAATACAGGTGCTTTAATCACAGATGCTGAGATTGATGCAGTTTCTCAATTTGTTGCAAACGGCATGAACGGTGCTGGTGCTGAAGTGTTTGCTGGTGCGTGTGCTTCTTGTCACGGTGAAGACGGTAAAGGTATGGAGTATGTTGCTCCAAATGTTGCTGAGTTTACACCTGTGTTAGTTGTTAATGTATTAAATCACGGTAAAAAAGGTGCTATAGGTACTATGCCTGCGTTTGATAGACTTAATGCAAAACAAAAAGAAGCTGTTGGTGCTTACATCAGTAGCTTAAGTAAATAAGGAGTCAGGTATGAACGAAAATAGAAGCGTATTTGCTCTTGATGGTGTTACAGGTATGTTGATTGCAACTGTGTTATTATTATCAATCCTTGTATTCTTAACAATACAGGCGCTTGGTGTTCAAAATGCACAGGCAAGCAATTATTACGATATCAAAGATGAATCTTCAATAAGAATGAATAGCGTGGATAACGCTAAGCATATTATTGATGTGAAGTAAGGAGCAGATAATGGAAAAAATTATTGCATGGGGCCTTGTTTTAATGGCAGCCTATACTCTTTACGCAGTTACAATCGGGCAAGCTGTGCTTGTTGGTTAGGGATATCATTGAAAATTTTTAATAGAGGGCTTTTTGCCCTCATCCTCACAATTTTATTTCAATCACAACTTAGTGCAGAATATTTATATAAAGATGACGTCATTCACAATCCAAATTTTAGTGCAGATGTAGAAAAAGTTGGCAGTGAGCTTTACCAAAAAACAGGTATAGCACTAAGACTTTTGATGTTGCATGAGCTACCAGATGGAGTGAATATTCTTGAATATCAGGAAAAAGTCTTACAAGAACTCTCTGGACCTACAATACTGCTCACATTTTCAGAGCTGAATATGAAGGTAGATATTTTAGCAAACGATACAATTTTATATGAGTATTTTGACAAAAAACAGGTTTTAAGTCCTGTAGCTTCACAAGTCCAAGCTGTTATAATGGCTGCGATGTATGGAAAAAACTGGGAACACTTCAAATATATGGCAAATGATTACGGCGGAAGTATTCTGCCGCTTATTTCTGGCAAAGCAAAGCCTGAGCAACGCTTAGGAATGTATTCTGGTTCTATGTTCAATGGGTACATTGATATAGCAGAACAAATAGCAGTGAGCAAGGGTGTTGTACTTGAAAACGCAGCTGGAAATGCAAATAAAAACAGTATTTTATTGCTCAAAGTATTGTTCTATGGTTTTATAATTTATGCTATATTCATGTTTATTAGAATAAAGCTAAAAAGAAGGAGAGAACCCAGTGAGCAAAAGTAGTGGAAGAGTTTGGCCATATGCGATAGGAGCTTCAATATTATTAATTTTTAGTGCTTGTGTAGCGACTATAATAGTGACAAGTAAAATGCCTGTTGAAGCGAGTGATACTTATATGATGGGTTACCACGAAGCGGATGCTAGTGCTAATGAAATCATTCAAGCGCAGATTGCTTTTGATAAAAAATACAATATTGCATATCAAACGCAAGCGCTGAATGTACAAAATACACAACTTATTTATAGAGTTACAGATAAAGAGGGCGTAGCGGTTGATAATGCAATTATTAAAGTTATCGTGACGCGACCTAACAACCATAAACATGATCAAGAACTTCTCAATCCTAACATAAATAACGGAGTTTATACCTTTGCCCCTATCACCCTTGCTCAAGAGGGAAGATGGGATATTATGGCGAAAGTAGAAGTTGACGCTCAACAAAGATTTTACAATCTCAAAGCCGATACAAGAGCCAAAGAGACATTTGAATATTAAACTTCTTTTATGAGTTTTATGGGTTAGCTCATGAGGGGTGTAAATAAATGAACGAAACGACTATAGTTTTACCTTCTGCCCGTGCTATTAGGCACGAGCAACTCCACATCCAAACGCAAACACTTTTCCTTTCGAATTATATAACTATGAGTGATTTTGTGTCAAAGCTATGTATTGTAAAAGATTTTAAGATACATGATGAAGATAGCAAAACTTTATTGCTTCTTGAAGCTTCAGATTTTAAAGCATTTTCTCAGCTGCAGATAGAGAGAAACTTTTTTACATTTACAAAAAACTCTTCTTATATTTTCAATTTTTTTGAAGAACTTAGTGCTGAGATGTATGCTATCAATACGCTTGATACTTCAGATATTTATGCAGAGTATGAAGAACACATCAGCATACTTCAAGAGCTTTACAAACGTTATGAACAGCTATGTTATGAAAAAAAACTTTTAGATAAAATCTTTTTGCCAAAGCTTTATGCTTTCAACAAAAGCTATGCTGCTGTGCACAAAACAATAAATATTCATGTAGCGGGGCATCTTACAAACTTTGAGTTGGAGCTTTTGGAAAAATGTTGTGAGTATGCGCAGGTAAATATACATATACACACTACAAGTTTTAATACAAAAATGCAAAATAAATTTCTTGATTTAGGCATAGAACTTGAAAAAGATTGTAGATATGAGATCTCTTTAAACGCAAGAGAGATACGCACGAAAGAGGCGACACAAAAAAATAAAAATATCAAATGTGAATCAGTGAGTGAAGCACTTTTGCAGCTTGCGTTTATCAAGCAGAAGATTTATGCGTTTATCCAAAAAGGGTATGAAGCGCAAAATATTGCAGTAGTCTTGCCCGATGAAAAATTTGCAGATATACTGAAACTTTTTGATGAAAAGTCAAACTTTAACTTCGCTATGGGAGAGAGTTTTGCCAATACACAGAGTTACCAAAAACTCGACGTGACACTTCAAGCTATAGAGAGTGACACAAAAGAAAATGAAGCAAAACTCACAAGAGTTGGCGATGAGATGTATCTTGAACTTTTTTCCATTTACTACAAAAATGCAAAAGAGATAAACATACTTGAATACCTTGAAAAATACATAGAGTTTATCGCAAGTAAGGTTGAGCGCAAAATATTTAGTGAAGAGATATACAGCTTTAAAAACATCCTTCCATTTATGCAAGAGATGAGTGTAAAGTCTCTTTTACATCTTTTTTTACAGCGTCTTGGGCAAAGAACTATAGATGATGTTCGTGGCGGAAAGATAACCGTGATGGGAGTTTTAGAAACCAGAGCAGTTGCGTTTGACGCTGTTATAATTGTAGATTTTAGTGATGCAAATGTTCCAAGAAAAAGCGATAAAGATATGTTTTTAAATACAAAAATCCGTACAATCGCCGGCTTGCCGACAATGAATGACAGAGAAAATTTACAAAAGCATTATTATGAAAGGCTCATAAACTCAAGCAAAGAGGTCGCTATTTGTTACGTTGAGTCAAGTCAAAGCTCCGCTTCGCGTTTTTTAAAACAGCTGCATATTGAGCAAATAAAGCGTTATTCTGAGCAGGATTACGCGCAGATACTTTTTCATAAACGCAGCATTTCTAAAAGAGAAGATGAAAAAATTGTGTGTGAATATAATTTTAAAGACCAGAAACTCTCAAACACAAAACTCAAAACATTTTTGACCTGTAAAAGAAAATTTTATTACAGATATATTAAGCACATAAACGCCCATGACATTCCAAAAGATATGCCAAAAGAGTGGGAAATTGGGATTGATGTTCACAGTGCACTCAAAGAGCTTTACAGCAAAAAAAATAGCTATTTAAACGCAGGTGAGCTCAAACGCGACTTGCAAAAAGAGTTGGACAATGTTTGTGGACGAAGTGAGTTAGAAAAATATCTCATTAGTATGTACAAAAAAAGTTTAGATGCGTTTTGCGAAAATGAGATACAAAGGTTTCAAGAAGGCTGGCAGGTTCTTAGTTGTGAAGAGAACTTTGAATGCGACTTTGCAGGAGTAAAACTTGTCGGGCAGATTGATAGAATTGACAAAAGAGAAGATGAGATTTTTGTACTCGACTACAAAACAGGTTCTTACCCGCTTTACACAGCGAAAAACTTCACCCAAGCGACAGATTTTCAGTTAGAGTTTTATTATCTTTTGAGCAAAAAATTAGCGAGTAAAACGCAGTGCGGATACTATGACCTCAAAGAGTCAAAAATTGTTAACGAACTCTTTTTAGAAGAAAAACTTGGCGTTTTAGAGTCTAACATCAAAGATATTTTAATGCATGAAACGCATGAGTTTGACAAGTGTGATGATGTGAAGGATTGTCTGTATTGCGAATTTAAGATTATCTGTGGGCGAGAGTAGAGATGTCGCAAACACTCTATATATAAAAAAACTATATAAGTATTTTATATATAGTATGATACAATTAATTTATATTTTTTAATAAAGGATATCAATGTTTCATAGTGGAAGCCCCGTAAAGGGAAAAGATTTTATAGATAGAAAAAAACATCTCCCACTCTTTAAATCCTATCTTGATAACAATCAGCATATCATGATAAAAGCCCCAAGAAGATTTGGAAAAACATCGCTCATCAAGCATATATTTGACTATGAAAAGGGGTATGATTTTATCTACATAGACATAAGACTGCACCACTCTTTAGACTCGTTGTCCAAACAAATACTCGATAGCGCATACAGTTTTGTAAAGATTGAAAACTTCATTAGACAGACAAAAAACTCCCTTTTAAATCTTCTAAAATCTATCAAAACCATCTCCATCCCCGATATGGCAGAAATCACTATTGATTTGGTTAGCAAAGATAGTGACCCCATAGAGCTTTTTATCCACTCTTTAAATGTAGCCCATAGCATAGCGACTTCAAAGGGTACAAATATAAAACTCATATTTGATGAGTTTCAAGACATCACAAAACTCTATGATAAAAATATCTTAGAAGTGCTTCGTTCGGTTGCACAGCACCATGAAAATATCACTTATGTTTTTTTAGGAAGCATAGAGTCTATCATGACTGACATCTTTGAGAGCAAAGCATCCCCGTTTTTTCATTTTGCAAGCGTGATAAAACTAGACGGACTTGACGCTGATGAACTTTTTGACTACACCAAAACAGAGTTTGACAAACATGGCATCGCTTATGACGCAGAACTTTTATACAGTACGATAACTTTTTTAGAGGGGCATCCTGAGTACAGCGCAAAAGTATTGCAAACTCTCTACATAAACGCCATGTTAGAAAAAAAGTCCATAGAGTATAGCTGTGTACTTAACGCCATAAGCTTTAGGGTGCTAGAAAATAGAGCCTATCTTGATGAGCTTATATCGAAACTAAAATCTAAAAAACACCACTTTGAAGTGGTCTATGCCATGGCAAACAACCTAAGCCACGAGATGGACTCAGCCACGCTGTACAACACACGCGTATCACTAGAAAATATGGGACTCATAGCAAAACTGCAAAAAGGCGAATACAAAATAGTAGATATATTTTTAAAAATCCTCCTGCAACAACATGACGACAAGATGGTAGCACTTGATGGAAAATTGGATATTGGGCTTGAGTATGAATAATCGGAAATTTTACACTCAATGATTTATTCTAAAATAATCTATGAATACAGCAAAATAGAAGATGCTGATTTAAAGCAATTTATTATAAACACGCCTCAGCTTCACAAATACTTCAAACTCGACTGGAACATCTTAAAATCACGCCAATATTGTGGCATACTCAACTTTGAAGGGGAAGATTATTATCTGCTTCCAAAAATCAGCAATAAAAATGAAAAGACAAATTTAGACACTTTTATTTATATGCTCATGTGCGCCTATGACATCAAACTTCAAAACGAAGATATAGCTTCATGTGAAAATCAAACTCATACGATTTTGGAAGTTTTTATCCAGATGTTTGCAAAAAAATTGTTTCAAGAGTTGCAGTTTGGTATTTTCAAAGAGTACATTACAGAACAAGAAAACCTCACAACGCTTCGTGGCAAATATCTCATCAATGAGAACCTCAAATATAACCACATAAAAAACAAAATCTACTGCGAATATGATGAATTTAGCATGAATAATGAACTCAATCAGTTTTTTCTTTTTGCAATAAAATCTTTACTGCCGTTTGCAAAAGACAAGAGAATTCTGATGCAGTGTGAAATTGCACTTGATGAAGTTGAGGTTAAAAGTTTTGATATAAATGGTTTAAATATTCACTTTCACAGGCTCAACAACAGGTTCAAAGAGAGTTTTGAATTTGCGATTTTACTTTTGCAAAAGTCCATTCCGCTCTTTAGCAAAGATAAAAAAAGTTTCGCATTTTTGTTTGACATGAATGAGTTGTTTGAGAAATTTATAGGCAGAATGATTTTGAGCTTAGACCCAAAAACGAAGCTCCAAAATAAGAAAAACTTTGGCAACCTACAGTTAAAACCAGACATAATAACATCTAACATGATAATAGACACAAAGTATAAAATATTAAGAAGCAAAGAGGACTTGGCGGTGAGTGACAAATACCAAATGTTTGTCTATGGCACAAACTTTGAATTAAAAAACACGATGCTTTTGTATCCGAAGCATTTGGAACATTTTGATTATGAACTGCATTTGGGCAAAGGTGAGAAGGAGATTGGTTTGAAGATAAGAAGTATTGACTTGGAATGCGCTGTGCGCGATAGCGAGGAAGTGCCCTTGGGGCATGGAAGTTGTGGGTATGGTGAGTTTTTGGATGAGATGAAAAATAGAATTGAAGGGGTTTTAAATGGCGAAAATTGATAATGAACAAATAGAAGATTTGTACAAAAAATTTAGAATATTTTATCAAAGTAATAATATTGATTTTGTAACTATTCAACAGAGTAAGATTGTAGATAATATTGTTCAAGTTATTTCTAAAGAAAAGAAGTTTTTTTGGAATGAAACAAGTTTAAAAGGATATATAGTTAATCTAATATATATGTTCAAGGGAGAAGGGTTTAAATGGACCATAAATAGTTTTGCGGAAAATTATTTTATAGAAAATATTTGTAAAGACTTTGGACCTGAAATATGTGATAAGGCTAAATTCGCTTTAGAAGAACATAAAAAATATTATAAAAATATTACAAGTAGAGATAATGAGATCTTGAAAGAAAATGAAATTAATAAAGAAAACAAGAACTTACTAAACATCAAAAACATAATCCTCTACGGAGCCCCAGGAGTTGGAAAAACTCATAATTATAAGAAACTTGTGGCACTAATTGAAGGAGGCGATTTTTTAGAAAATAAAATTTTTGATTTTATAATCAACAATAAAGATGATGAAATTGAAGAAGGTAGTGTCGATAGATTGTTTAAACAAATCAAAGATGAAGAACGATTAGAGTTTATAACCTTTCATCAAAGCTACTCATATGAAGATTTTATAGAGGGTTTTCGACCAAATGAAAGTGGAAATATTAAGCTTGAAGCTGGAATCTTTAAAAGATTATGTGACGAGGCATTCAAACAAAAAGAACAAAACTTCTACATAGTCATAGACGAAATCAACCGAGGAAACATCTCTAAAATCTTTGGCGAACTTATCACGCTCATCGAAGAGGACAAAAGAGATATTTACGAAGTGACGCTTCCCTACTCAAAAGAAAAATTCAAAGTGCCTTCAAACCTCTACATCATTGCCACAATGAACTCTACCGACAAATCCATAGCGACGATAGATATCGCACTCAGACGCCGTTTTACATTTTTAAAAATGAAGCCAAATGTTGCACTTATAAACTTTCCAGATGCCAAAGAGCTGTTTAATAAGTTGAATGACTTTATTTCTGATGAAGATAAAGGAAATTTGGGTAAAGATTATCAGTTAGGACATAGCTATTTTATGAATATTGCAAGTTATGAAGATTTGGAATTTGTAAAAGAGTACAAAATTAAACCGCTTTTAGAAGAGTATTTTTATGTGGATAAGGCTAAATTAACCGAAGCCTTAAATATTTTAAACATAGAAAATTCACATGACATTTAAAAATCTAATCTCAAACATAAACGATATGCACAATACATTGCAGATAAAAGCTTTGCAAAGTGTAAGCGTAAATCTAACCATCAGAAATTATCTCATCGGTCATTATATAGTTGAGTATGAACAAAATGGGAACGATAGAGCCAAATATGGTGCAAAAGTTCTTGAGAGTATGGCTGATAATTTGAAACATATCAAAGGATTGTCAACAACAAACCTAAGACTTTTTAGACAGTTTTATAGTATGTACCCTCAAATTCATCAGTCACTGACTGATGAATCGAAGATAAACCTAAAAATACAAACAAATAAGCTTTTAACTCATCTTACTTTTACTCACTTTGTAGAACTTATAAAAATAGATGACAAAACAAAACGACTCTGTTACGAAGTAGAAACCATCAAAGGTAACTGGAGTGTACGGGAACTCAAGCGACAAATAGAAATACTGCTTTATGAGCGAATAGGTTTGTCAAAAGATAAAAACGCTTTACTAAAAAGTTTAAATTGTGAGAAGAAGATATGATAAATACAATACAAAACCAGACTTTCAACAAAATTTTACAAACCATACAAGATACAAGACAAAAAGCATTAAAGCAAGTTAATAGCGTACTTATGGAACTTTATTGGGATATTGGAAAATATATATCTACTAAAACTATTAAAGAAAATTGGGGGAAGGGTGTCGTTCATGAGTTGGCTATTTTTATAAAGACACAAGACCCTAGTATTAAAGGATTTAGCGATAAAAACTTATGGAGAATGAAACAGTTTTATGAAACTTATCAAAATAATGAAAAACTCTCGGCACTGCTGAGAGAATTATCTTGGACAAATAACTTACTTATATTGTCTAGTTCAAAATCAGATGAAGAGAGAGAATTTTATTTATTACTTGCTGTAAAAAGTAGATACTCTTCAAGAGAGCTTGAAAGACAAATAAAAAGTGGTATATTTAAGCGAACAATGCTTGGAAATGAAAAGTTATCATCGGTTGTTAAGGGATTGCCACAAGATACTACAAATATATTTAGAGATAGCTACGCATTGGAGTTTTTAGATTTGCCATCCCCGCATAAAGAAAATGATTTGCAAAAAGCACTTATTGGTTCGTTAAAAGATTTTATTTTAGAGCTAGGTGTTGGGTTTGCTTTTATAGGAGAAGAGCACCGTTTACAGGTTGGTAACGAGGACTTTTATGTTGATTTACTTTTTTATCATAGACATTTAAACTGTTTGGTCGCATTTGAATTAAAAGTAGGTAAATTTAAACCAAGCCATCTTGGACAATTGGAGTTTTACCTTGAAGCATTAGATAGAGATGTAAAAACAAAAGAAGAAAATCCGAGTATTGGGGTACTCCTTTGTAGAGAAAAAAATGATGAAGTTGTAGAGTACGCCTTAAGTAGAAGTCTCAGTCCAACAGTAGTAGCTGAATACGAAACGAAACTTATTCCTAAAAAAATATTGCAACAAAAACTCAATGAACTTTATGAACGGTTTGAAAAAAATGACTAAATCAATGTTCATAAACAACCTAGCCTACGAGGCAAGTGCTGGCAGCGGAAAAACTTTTATGCTTGTTGTGCGTTATTTGAGCCTGCTTTTTAAGGGCGCTGATGCTAGTAAAATCTTGGCACTTACCTTTACAAACAAAGCGGCTCATGAGATGCAGGAGCGGGTTGTTTTAACGCTTGAAAAGTTGGAGAGTCGTGGGGAACTTGCTGAGATTGCAAATGTAACGGGACTAAGCCAAGAAGAGTTGCTTCTCAACCGTAAAAGAATTCTGGATGAGTTTTTAAACTCTAACACGAAGATTATGACCATAGACAAATTTTTTACGCAGATTTTGCGTAAGTTCTCACTCTATGCTTCTTTAATGCCTGATTTTACGACCATGAACTCTCAACATGAACTCAAACTACTCTCGCGTTTTCTAAAAGAGGTGAGCGTTGCAGGGAAAAAAGAGACACTTATTGAGCTTTCTTTAGAATCTAAAAAAAGACTTGAGAGTATTTTTACCCTTTTGGATGAGTTTTACATTAAACAAAAAGAACTCTCTCACCTAAGGTTTACAAAAGAAAAACCATACAAATATGAAAAACTAGCAATGGAGAGTTTTGCAGAGCTTCAAAAACTAGTACGCTTATGCGAGAGCGCTTCTTCAACGGCGTTAAACGCAGTAGATGCAGAAAATTTTGAAGAGTTGCGTTTAAAGAGCTGGATTGGGAGAGAAACGCTTGAATACAGAACCTTTTCTAAGTGTTTTAGACCAGAGATGGACAAATATCTTTTGGAGATAAACGCAGCAGTGTTTGGGTATAACAGAGCTAAAGAGCAGAATTTTTTTCATGCGCTCAGTGAACTTGGAGATATTTACGTAAAAGCCAAAAAAGCACTTTATACGGACGATAGTGAGCTAAGTTTTAGCGATGTCAGTGTTTTGGTCTATTATTTACTTCAAGAGAGAGTTGAGAGTGAATTTTTGTACTTCAGACTTGATGCGCAGATTGAGCACATATTACTCGATGAATTTCAGGATACGAGTATTTTACAGTATGCAATTCTCAAACCGCTTATCGATGAAATTCTCTCAGGTGGTGGCGTTTTTGAAAATGGCAGCTTCTTTTTTGTAGGGGATGTGAAGCAGTCTATTTACAGATTTCGTGGCGGAGTAAGCGCACTTTTTGGACAGGTTCAAGAGATGCATGAAACAAAACTTGAAGCACTTTTAACAAATTACCGCTCGCAAAAAGAGGTGGTGGAATTTGTAAACGCAGTCTTTGCACAGAAAATAAAAAACTATGCAGCGCAAAACGTAAAAGCAGGAGCAAATGGCGGTTATGTTGAAGTTCTTGAGTGCGAAACTCCCCAGCAAGAAGTGCTTGAACAGGTGAAAAAACTCATAACTTTGGGCGCAGATGTAAATGAAATAGCGATTTTGTGCGCAACCAACGGAGATGGTGAAGTTATGAAACAGATGCTTCAAGACGAGCATATTGAAGTGGTGACGGAGACGACTACCAAACTCATCAACCAAAAGAGTGTCAAGGCTGTTTTAGAGTATTTGAAGTATCTTTATTTTGGCGAAGATATTTACAAATATAACTTCTTTTCTCTTATAGAAAAAGAACCAGAATCCATAAGTAGAGTTGATTTCAACAAGGTCAAACTTCTGGATATCGTAAAAAATGTGATCGAAAAATATGCACTTTTTGATGGAGATTTTCACCTAATACGTTTTTTGGATTTGCTACGTAACTACAGTTCTATCGAAGCACTTTTGTTTGAATATGAACGCATTGATGCAAGTGCTGCTGCTTCGGATGTGCGTGGTGTACGTGTACTCACTATCCATAAATCCAAAGGTTTGGAATATGAACATGTCATTGTGATGGATAGACTTAAAAAAGCGCCGCCCTCAAGAGATGCCATCATCTATGAGTATGAAGGTATCCACCTGCAAAATGTTTATCTGCGCATGAGCGGACGTGAATCTTTGGATACAGAGTATGCAAATGCGATTTTCAAAGAAAAAATACTAGAAACAGAAGATTCCTTTAATGCGCTTTATGTCGCGTTTACAAGGGCAAAAGAGAACCTTTTTATTGTTATAAAACTTAAAGATTCGATGTTTGATATTTTGGATTTAGAACTCTCTTCACATGGGACACTTGTGTGTAAAAAACAAGATATTCAAACGCAAGATACTTTTGAAAAGCTTCAATACAAAGCACTCTATTATGGTACGCAAAGCGATATACTTGAGCAAGCAAGTGAACAAGAAGAAGACCTCGCCGCTATCAATTTTGGGCTTGCGTTACATTATATGCTTGAGATGTTGCCTACGTTTTCTAATGAACACATAGAAGATGCAAAAGATGCTCTTATCAATAAATATGGCTATATACTGAGTGAAGATGAGATCCAAGATATCATTCAAAGAGTGAAAAATCTGCTTCAAGATAAAATATTTGTGGAACTATTATCAGAAAAATTTTACCGCGAAAAAGCCATCAAATATAAAAATAATCTTCGTTATATCGATCTACTTATAAAAGATGAAACGCAGTCACAGACTTCTTTGTTTGAGAGTCGGACAAAATGGAAAATAGTTGATTATAAAAGTTCCATGAATTACGCTAAAGAGCATAGTAAACAGGTTCGTTATTATATAAACGCAGTCAAAGAAATCACAGGTGATGAGGTGGAGGGATATCTTTGTTATTTGCTCAAAGATGAGATTAAAATTCTCAAAGTTTAATCTCCTTAAACTACTAGAAGATAATTATTATCCTTTAAGAAGAGTTAGCATAGAATGTTTCTGTTATACTTAATGACAAAAGGTTCTCTTTATGAAAATTTTATTTTTATTTTTATGGGCATACAGTTTTGCTCTTAGTGCTACTTTTACTGAGGCGATAGTTGCACTCAAAGAGAACAATCTTTTACATATGCAACAAATCATCATAACTCCAAAAGATGCCAATCTAGCGGCTGAGAATAAAAAAAGTATCTTGATGTACAGCGTATGGGTGGGAAATAATCCTGCTGTGAGTATGCTTGTAGCAAGGGGGGCGGATATAAACGCGCAGGATATTGATGGGAAAACGGCACTTATGCTTGCACTGTATGCCCAGCGACAGGAGATAGCGGTATTTCTCAGGTGCAGATCTTGCTCTCGTTTCAAATGATAAACAAAATGCACTATCTATGATGGGCGCACAAGATAAAAAAGAGCTGTTGCAAATGCTGCAACAGTAGTCTTTCAAACTGCTTTGAATCAAACCTTAAATAAACCAAAAATTAAGCTATATTAAAGTTTATATGGCTATACTTTCGCCACTCAAATAAGCATTATAAAAATGTTTTGATAAAAAATTTACTTGAAGGGTTCAAGAATGAAATTTACTAAAATTGCAACTTCTGAACAAATCGATCAAAAATGGGTTTTGATTGATGCTGAGGGAAAAACATTTGGTCGTATCATTACAGAAGTAGCTACTTTACTTCGTGGTAAGAACAAAACTTGTTATACTCCAAACATTGACTGTGGTGATTACGTTGTAATCGTTAACGCTTCTAAAGCAAAACTTAACGGTCTTGGTAAAATTGCTAACAAAGAGTATTTCTCATATTCAGGATACTTTGGTAGTACAAAAAGTGTTAAAATGACTGAACTTTTAGCGAAAAATCCAGAGAAACTATTTAGATTAGCTACTCGTGGTATGCTTCCTAAAACTAAGCTTGGCGCTAAAATGATTAAAAAATTAAAAATTTATGCAGGTGCTGAGCATCCTCACACTGCACAACTTGCTAAGTAAGGATTGATTTATGGCAAAAATATATGCAACAGGTCGTCGTAAAGCGTCAATAGCAAAAGTATGGTTAACTCCAGGAACAGGTACAATGTCAATCAACGGTCTTTCACTAGACGCATGGTTGGGTGGTCTTGAAGCTAAAAAGCTTCGTGTTAAACAACCACTTGTATTAACTAAACAAGATACTTCAGTTGATATCGTAGCTACTACTTTAGGTGGTGGTTTCGGTGGTCAAGCTGATGCACTTCGTCATGGTATTTCTCGTGCTTTAGTAAAATTTAACCCAGAGTTAAAAGCTATACTTAAGCCAGAAGGTATGATGACTCGTGATTCACGTACAGTTGAACGTAAGAAGCCAGGTAAGCGCAAAGCTCGTCGTTCTCGCCAATTCTCTAAACGTTAATCATTTTCTTTCTTGCCACTCCTCTTTTGGGGCTTGGCAAACTCTTCTATTTTATAACTTCAAAAACAAAATAATCCAACCTTAAATCTTATTGATATATAATCCCGTTTATAAATAAAAAAGGTCTTTATATGAAAAAAATTCTCGTTCTTCTCTTCGTTCTTGTTCTGCTTGCTGCAGCACTTCCAATCGTCGGAAATAAGCTTGTTTCGAGTGTTTTGGATGAAAAAATAGAACTCCTTCACGACAATGGGATAGATGTTAAGGACACTATAGTAGAAAGTTCGTATCTTCACACTAAAATACATTATGAGTTTTTACTTCAAGAGAGTGAGAAGTTTTTCGCTTATCTCAATCAATCTTCTCATGGTGAAATCCCTTCTTATATACAGGATGCAATTGATGGCGTTTTGCTTGGCGTTGATGTTTCTTATAGCAATGTGCCATTTATGAACAATATCGTAGTAGATATATATCCTATAAAACTCTCTTCAAATACAATGGATACACTTCAAGAGAGCGATAAAAATTTTTATAATTTTGTGAACACTTTTTTATCAAAAAAAGGAATTTTATACAATTTACAATACGACATGATAAGCGAAGGTTTTAGTGGTTATCTCAAAGATATCAACGAATCATACGTGGATAATGATGGTACAAATCTTAAGTTTTCTCTTGTTGGAATGAGCTATCAAGGAAGCGGAAATCTTATCGCACCAAATATTTTAAGTTCACAATTGCAAACTATCTCTATCGAAGCTATAAAAGATACTTTTGAGATGAAGTTCAATCTTTTGGATTTACATACAGAATCAGAGTTTGCGTCTAAAAGTAAATATGCAAACGCAGTGACACTGGGTAGTTTTGATTTGAGTATGAGTGGAGATGATAATGTTTCTATGAATGCAAAAAATGTTCAAGTTAGTATGTCCGCAGATACTCAAGATGCTTTTGCGCAGATATATGCAAAGAGCTCATTTGAGCAGATGCAAGTAGATGCAAATGCACTTAAGGCTTCTATGGAAGGATTCAACTACGACATTTCGATAGTTGACCTTGATAAAGATGCTTTGGAAGAACTACAAGATATTTTGGGTGAAGCTAAAAATAGCCAATCAGAGATACTGGAGTTGAAAATGAAAGAGAGTTTTATCAAACTCCTCTCGCGCGGAGTGACACTCAATATCGATGATTTTTCGTTTAAAAAATTGGTATTAGACAAAACGCAAGATCTCAAAGGTATCTCAATCTCTTCAGAGATTACATTTAAGGAAGATCCGGCTTTGGCCAATAAACTTCTTTACACTCCAGCACTTTTGGCGCAAAACCTTGATACGGATATCAAATTAAAAATTTCTAAAGAGATTTTTAATAAAATAAATGAGACAACACCTATAGCTGCGCTTGTGTTGCAGTATGCAAAAGAAGAAGCAAACAACCTTGTTTTTGAAATGATTATGCATGATGGTGAAGTCATGATCAACGGCAGAGATATCAAGAGATAAATGCGCACTCTTTTCCTTCTTTTTCTCTCTTGTAGCCTTTTTGCAGCGACGCTGCATCTGGCAACTGCATCCAATCCTTCACGTCTTAATCCAATCCTTGCTACAGATTCAAGCTCTTCTGAAATCGCAGGATTTTTATTTAACGGTTTAGTGAAGTATGACAAAGATGCTTCAACGATTGTAGGTGATTTGGCGCAGGATTTCTTTTTTAAAGACAACACTACACTTCTTTTCAAACTCCGTCCCAATGTCACTTGGCATGATGGTCAAGCTCTTACATCCAAAGATGTGGTATTTACGTATGAAACACTTATTTCATCCAAAATTGTCTCTCCTTATAGTGCAAACTTTCGTTTTGTGCAGAGTGTAAAAGCAATTGATGATTTGACACTTGAAGTCAAATATACAAAACCCTATTTTAAGGCTTTAGAGACATGGATGATGGGTATTTTACCAGAGCATATTTTGAAAAATGACGCCAATATTATGAACTCTGCGTTTAACACAAAACCAATAGGAACTGGTCCATACAAACTCTATCAACTTGAACACTCAAAAAATATCATTCTGGAGGCAAATAAAGCCTATTTTGAGGGTGAACCAAAAATAAAACGCATAGCATTTCACGTTATAGCTGATCCAATGACCCGATTTTTGATGCTCAAATCTGCTGCACTTGATATCGGTTCTATCGAACCAATGGAGTATGAGAGACAAATCAGCAAAGATTTTTTTAAGAGTTTTAGTGTTTATGAAGAGATAAGCCGTTCCTACACTTATCTCGGGTTTAACCTCAGACGAGAAAAGTTTCAAAACCCAAAAGTGAGAGAAGCACTCTCGTTGGCAATTGATAGAGAACAACTAGTCAAGATACTTTTTTTTGATCATGCAAAGGTCTGCACGGGTCCATTTTTACCTTCGACAAAAGCTTTTAATGCAGATGTTAAAGCCCCAAAACGCGATATCAAAAAAGCCAAAGAACTCTTAAAAGAAGCGGGTTATGATGAAGTTAATCCATTTATTTTTGAGATAGCGACCTCCAATGCAAACTCTATCCGACCTTATGCGGCTGAAATATTGCAACATCAGCTCAAAGACGCTGGAGTCATCGTCACTTTACGTGTGATGGAATGGCAGGCATTTTTAAACACAGTTGTATTTCCAAATGATTTTGATACCGTTCTGCTTGGCTGGGGACTCTCACCCATGCCTGATCCATATATGTTCTGGCATACGCAAAGTGATAAAAAAGGTGGATTTAACCTTGTCGGATATAACAATCCTCGTATGGACAAAATGATAGAAGATTCGCAAGAAATCATAGACAAAACGCAGCTTGATGCACTTTTTAGAGAAATGTTTCAGATTATTGTAGATGATAACCCGTATCTGTTTTTGTTTATACCAAACGCAATCACAGCAGTGGATACAAAGATACAAAACATAGAGTCAACTCCAAGTGGGATTTGGCACAATTATATTGATTGGGAAAAAGAGGAGATAGAGTGATTATACTTTTTGATTTGGATGGAACATTAATAGACTCAACGGAGGCAATTTTAGAGAGTTTTCATCACACATTTGAGTCTCATGGATGCTCGCAAAGAGATACGAAAATGGTCAAATCTTTGATTGGATATCCGCTTGATATTATGTTCTATGAACTAGGTATAGAGCAGGAAAATGTTTGGGATTTTGTTGCTACATACAAAGAACATTATCGTTTGATTTCTACTCAAAAAACGATACTGCTTTCAAACGCAAGAGAAGCTATTGTTAAAGCAAGTGGATTTGCAGAATTAGGAATTGTGACGACAAAAACAGGTGAATATTCGCAAATACTTCTAGAACATTTTGGTCTTATGCAATATTTTAAAGTGCTTATCGGACGAGAAGATGTAGAAAATCCAAAACCACATGAAGAGCCTATTTTAAAGGCTTTAGAAAGTTTTAACAGTGATGAAAAAGATATTTGGATGGTAGGCGATACAAAACTTGACTTACTTTGTGCGAGTAATGCACAGATAAAATCAATAGCAGTATTGAGTGGTTATGATACTTATAAAACACTAAAAAAGTTTACTAATGTTGTATTAAGTGATGCTCTTGAGGCTGTTGCGTATTTAGAGAAGAGGCATATATCACACAAATAACTTATATATACACTAAGGATAAATCCATCAAGCTATATTTAAGAGCAACTTGCCTAAAATACACTAAATTAGAAATAAGAGAAAACTTATAAATTTTCTTAAAAAAAAGGAGAATGAATGCTAGAAATAAGATGGCATAGCCGCGCTGGACAAGGTGCAGTAACTGGTGCTAAAGGTTTGGCGGATGTTATTTCAACAACTGGTAAGCATGTACAGGCATTCGCATTTTACGGCTCTGCAAAGCGTGGAGCTGCGATGACGGCATACAATCGTGTAAACGATCAGATGATTATGAACCATGAAAAATATATGGAACCTGATTTTGTTTTCGTAATCGACCCCGCATTGGTTTATACTTCTGATGTTACGATCAATCATAAAGAAAATACTGTTTATATTATCACAACACACATGAGTACACAAGAGCTTGTGGCATCTCAACCAAAGCTCGCAGACAAGAAAGTTTATACAGTTGACTGTATCAAAATTGCTCAAGAAACTATCGGTAAACCTATCCCAAATACACCTATGCTCGGAGCTTTTATGAAAGTTTCAAAAATGTATGATATAGAATTTTTCAAAGAGAGTATGGTGAGAATTCTTGGAAAACTACCACAAAAAATCATTGATGCGAATATGATAGCAATTCAACGCGCATATGATGAAGTGAAATAAGGAGAGAATGATGGCAAAGAGAGGATGGGACGAATTTGAAATCGGAGCAATGCTTCGTTCATTTGATGGAGTGTCAAATGATATCGCGACTACACTGCAGGAAGACCGTAATTACTCACAAAGCAACTCTTTTGTTGCAAGCGTTGCAGATTGGAGAATAGCAAAACCTGTTTTTAATAAAGACTTCTGTATTGATTGTCAGTTTTGTTGGATTTACTGTCCAGATATGTCAATCATCGCTAGAGATAAAAAGATGATTGGTGTGGATATGGATCACTGTAAAGGCTGTGGTATTTGTGTTGAAGTATGTCCTACAAACCCTAAATCACTTTTAATGTTCCCTGAACAAGCAGATGAAGAAGCAGAGCTTTCACAATGGCCTGCAAAAGACAAGGAGACAAAATAATGGCATTTGATAAAATGGAATTAAGAGATATCGAAGTATGGGATGGTAACTTTGCAGCTGCACAGGCTTTAAGACAGTGTCAGATTGACGTTGTTGCGGCGTATCCTATTACTCCATCAACTCCTATTGTTGAGGGTTATGCAAAATTTTTGGCTGATGGTTATGTAGAAGGTGAGTTTGTTATGGTTGAGTCTGAACATGCCGCGATGAGTGGATGTATCGGTGCTGCTGCAGCGGGCGGACGTGTTGCGACTGCAACTTCTTCTCAGGGTTTTGCACTTATGGTTGAGACACTTTACCAAGCTTCTGGTATGCGTTTACCAATTGTACTTAATGTTGTAAATCGTGCACTTGCTGCACCACTCAATGTAAACGGTGACCACTCAGATATGTACCTAGGTCGTGATAGCGGCTGGATTCAGCTTGATGCGTATTGTCCTCAAGATGCGTACGACTTAAATTTCATCGCATTTAAAGTTTCAGAAGACCATGAAGTAAGACTTCCGTGTATGGTTCACCAAGATGGATTTATGACATCTCATACTGCACAAGGTGTCAAAACATTAACAGATGATCAAGGGTATGGTTTTGTAGGGGAATATAAACCTATGAACGATATGTTAGACTTTGAGCATCCAGTAACTCATGGTGTTCAAACTGAAGAAGATTGGCACTTTGAACACAAAGCACGCCAGCATAATGACCTAATGACTAAAGTATTTCCAAAAATTGAAGCTGCGTTTGACGCTTTTGAAAAACTTTCGGGACGTAAATACAATATCGTTGAAAAATACGATATGGATGATGCGGATGTATCAGTAGTTTGTATGGGTACATCAGTGGAAACTGCACGTGAAGTAGCAACTGAGATGAGAGCAAAAGGCATCAAAGCTGGTGTTGTTGGACTTCGTGTAATCCGTCCGTTCCCGTTTATGCAGATTCAAGAAGTGCTTAAAGATGTAAAAGCTATAGCTGTTCTTGACCGTTCATCTCCAAATGGTGCTCCTGGTATGTTGTTTAATGAAATTGCTGGATGTCTTTTTAATACAGATACAAAAGCATTATTATCTGGTTATGTTTATGGTTTAGGTGGTCGTGACTTAACTAAAAAACATTTGGTTGATTTATTTACTGAGCTTCAAGCAAATGTTGATGCCGGCAAAATATTGACTCCATTGCAACAGTTTATCGGTGTTCGTGGACCGAAACTATCATTTTTATAAGGAGAAAACTATGAGTGAAATGAAAAAGATAAAAAACTTAAAAGAGTTTTCAACATCAGCAGATCGTTTTGAAGGTGCAAACCTTTTATGTCCAGGTTGTGCACACTCCATCATTGTTCGTGAAGTGCTAAACGCAACAAATGATGATTTGGTGCTTTCTGCATCAACTGGTTGTTTAGAAGTGTGTACTGCGGTTTACCCATATACTTCTTGGGATGCTTCTTGGATTCATATCGGCTTTGAAAATGGCTCAACCGCAGTTGCAGGTGCGGAAGCTATGTATAAAGCACTTAAAAATAAAGGTCGTCTAAAGCAGCCTGATCGTAACCCTAAATTTGTATCTTTTGCAGGTGACGGTGCTTCTTACGATATTGGTTTTCAGTGGATTTCTGGTTGTATGGAACGCGGGCATAATATTATGCACGTTGTTCTTGACAATGAAGTTTATGCAAATACAGGTGGACAACGTTCATCTTCAACACCAATCGGTTCAAGTGCAACAACAGCTCCAGCTGGCCGTGTAAGCTATGGTGAAAAAAGAAATAAAAAAGACATGGTTTCAATCATGGCATCACATCATATTCCTTACGCAGCGCAAGTTGCTCCAAACAAATGGAAAGATATGGTAAAGAAAATCCAACACGGTTTTTCAGTGGATGGTCCGGTATTTATTAATGCTGTTTCTCCATGTACAACAGAGTGGAAATTTGATCCTAAAGATACAATGATGATTACAGATTTAGCAACTGATTCATTGGTTTTCCCACTTTATGAAATTATTGACGGACATGAGCTAAATATCACATACAGACCAAAAAATGTTGTGCCTGTTGAAGAGTATTTAGCAGCTCAAGGACGTTTTAAGCACCTCTTTAAAGATGAGTATAAATACTTAATCAAAGAGTGGCAAGAACGTGTAGATGCGAACTGGGCATATCTAAACCGTCGCGAAGAAGCTCGCGTATAGCGAAAACTTTGCTTCGGCAAATCTTGTGCCAGATGAGTAAACGGCAGACTTGAAGTCTAGCCTTTTTGCTCCTCAGACATAATCACTCACCAAATCGAAATTTTCTTCACTTTTTTTTCATCAATTTTTTTCATTTACACAATTAGCATTATAATAGTTCAGATGCTTTTGAGGAGTTGTTATGCTTGATAAAGTTTTACTACAAATTGCAAAAAGTGTTATTCTCAGTCAATTTGATAATTCATATAAAGTTCAGGGGACGAGACTTTTGCAAGACTTTCCCTCTTTAGCGAGAAATGGGGCTGCGTTTGTTACGCTTCATTACGAGCAAAGTTTGCGTGGCTGCATTGGCTCTATTATTGCTCACCAAAGTTTATTGGATGATATTATCGCCAATGCGTACTCTGCTGCGTTTAGAGACCCTAGGTTTCCACCACTCTCAGCTAATGAACTTCCTCATCTTAAAATTGAAGTCTCTGTATTGGGTGAACCGAAAATTTTAGAGTATGAAAATTATGATGATTTACTGGATAAAGTTCGGCCAAATATTGATGGGCTTATTATAAAACACGGAGTGTATCAAGGAACTTTTTTACCACAAGTGTGGGCAGAACTTCAAACGCCGCTGGAATTTTTAGAGCACCTAAGTTACAAGGTCGGCGCAAATCCTTTAATATATAAAGAACATCCAAAGATATACAGTTACACAGTGGATGCCATTGAGGAGAAATTTGATGAAATATTACCGCTATAAAGATGAACACTCCATAGTATGTTTATTGTGTAAACATTATTGTACGCTAAAAGAAGATAAAAGTGGGATTTGCGGCGTTAATTTTAATGAAAATGGAGAGCTTGTTAATCGAACTTATGCCCATCCGAGTGCTGTACATATTGACCCGATAGAAAAAAAGCCGCTTTATCATTTTCAGCTTTTCTCAAAATCTTTTTCACTTGGAACAGTCGGCTGTAATTTTCGCTGCCCGTTTTGTCAGAACTATACTATTTCGCAAACGACAGATATAGATATATCAGTTGTTTACATGCCAGAAGATATCGTGCATTTGGCATTAGAACACAAAACGCAAAGTATAAGCTACACCTATAATGAGCCAACAATCTGGTATCCGTATGCTAAAGATATCGGAATTCTTGCAAAAGAACACGGTCTTAAAAATGTTTTTGTCTCTAGTGGTTATGAGTCTGCAGAAGTAATCAAAGATATGAAACTTTGGATTGATGCCGTCAATATAGACCTCAAAAGTTTTTCACATGATTACTACAAAAAAGTCCTCAAAACAGATCTTGATGGCGTATTAAAATCTTTGGTCGCATTTGCTGCAAGTGGTATTTGGCTTGAGATTACAACTCTTCTTATCCCCGGTGTCAATGATAGCGACGAAGAGATAGAACAAATGGCTGCGTTTATTGCTACAAATATTGGGGCTGAGATACCTTGGCATTTCTCTGCGTTTCATCCTGATTATAAGATGCTTGATACACCGAGAACACCATACTCTACTCTGGAAAAGGCAAGAGAGATTGCCCACAAACACGGCATACTTTATGTTTATCTGGGAAATGTGCCAACAGATGCAAATACTTATTGCCCAAAATGTAATGCCTTGCTTATCGACAGAAATAGTTTTGAGATTCCTGCTTTGGATATACATAGCAGCTCATGCAGACTTTGTGGCGAATATATAAAAGGAGTTTGGTTATGAAACGCAACATGAGTGTAGCAGGAACCTTTTATCCTGCAAACAGTACAGAGATAAAGCGCTATTTTACTCATTTTAGCGCATTATATGATGAAAGAAAGAAGCTCCCGCAAATAAAGCCCAGAGCCATTATAGTACCGCATGCGGGTTATGTTTATTCTGGATATACGGCGGATATCGCCTATAGAATGTTACAAAACGCAGGAATAAAAACCGTAATAGTTCTAGGACCTTCGCATAGAGTTGCGTTTGAAGGAGTGAGCCTTGGAAAATATGAGAGTTACGAGACGCCTTTTGGCGCAATAGAGGCGGATGAAATAGTGACAAAGGAGATTGCAGAAGAATTTGAACTTGCGTTTATAGAGCAAGCTCACGCGGAACATAGCACGGAAGTACAGTTTCCTTTTATCAAATATTATCTTCCTGACGTGAGGCTTATAGAGCTTGTTTATTCGGATGCTACACCATTTCTCTTGTCGAAGATTATTGAGTTTGTACTTGAGAAAAAAGATTGTGGTGTGATTATTAGTACGGACTTGAGTCATTTTTATACGCAACAAGAGGCCAATCAACTTGATAATATTTGCCTAAACGCAATCGAAAATCTTGACCTAAAAGCACTCCACAAAGGGTGCGAGGCGTGTGGAAAAACAGGCGTAGAAGCAATGCTTCAAACCGCCATCAAGATGGAGTTGCAAACGCAGCTACTTGACTATAGAACATCAGCCGATGTAAGCGGTGACATGAGCCGCGTAGTAGGTTATGCGAGTGCTTGCTTTATGGATAAAAATTAACAAAATTACCTCAGAATTTTTGAGCAAAAAAACGCTAAAATGCCTTCACTTTTACTAAGGATGTGACTATGCCATTATTGGACTCTTTTACTGTTGACCATACTATTATGCCGGCACCTGCCGTGCGCCGTGCTAAGGGGATGAAGACACCTTCGGGTGATGATATTACTGTTTTCGACCTGCGTTTTGTCAGACCAAATGAAGCGATACTTTCGCAAGAAGGTATCCACACGCTTGAGCACCTTTTTGCTGGATTTATGCGTGTTCATCTTAATGCAAAAGATGTAGAAATCATCGACCTCTCACCGATGGGCTGCCGTACGGGATTTTACATGAGCGTTATCGGAAATCCTGAGGAACAAAGAGTCGTTGAGGCGTGGGAAGCTTCCATGAAAGATGTACTTAATGTACAAACGCAGCAAGATATCCCAGAGCTCAATGTTTATCAGTGTGGTACTTACAAAATGCACTCACTCGAAGATGCAAAAGCGATAGCTTCAAATGTACTCAAACGCGACATAGATATCATGGATAACGAAGCACTCAAGCTTGATATGTGCAAGGTGGACTAAATGTATCTGCTTTTACCTATGGACAGTGAAGAAGTTCAAGAAGCAAGACTCACAAAAGTTTGCGATGCAAAAGTTTGGGCGCAGGTACTTGTAGAAGAGGGGCAAGTTGTGGAGATATTTCACAGTGAGACGTATGATGGTTTTGAGAACTTCTCAGAAGCAGTTATATTTACAAGTGATGCGGAAAATCCTATGCCTTTTATGGAGATGAATATGATGCCGCTTGTTGCGCATACGCAAAGAGATATCGATGATGTTGTTGAAGCTTATCTCTTTCGCGAACTCCATGATATGGCATATTAGAAGAAAATATGCCACATTTGAAGCAGTTTTTGGAACTTTTTAACCCGCTTCCTGGCAATCACTATATCCAAGTAACGACTGAAGTTGATACAACAACAGAGGCACTTTATCTGCTCATGCAACAAAAAGAGGGTGAAATGCGTATCGCTTTTTATAATGAAAAAGAGAAGCATGAGTTGCAAAGTATCTATCCTGATGCAAAGATTCAACATATAAAAAATTTCTCGCATCCATTTCGTGCTTTGCCTCGTGACAACGATATTGTCATCTTTAAAGATATTTTTGCCCAACACAAAAAACAAGAAATCATGCTCAAAACAGCCTATACGACTTTGGCAAACACGGCAGAACTTATCATCATGGAAAAAAAAGGAACGATAGATATCCAAGCCCTTAAAGAGTTGCTAGAACACTACGAATACCGTACCCCAAACGCCATAGATATCCTCCCAGACTATGACTTGATCATTGCCAAAAAGATGCATATGTGGGGAAATGGGCTTTAAGTTCATCTTTCTTACTTCGTCTCATATTGCTGTGGATATGAGAAGATTGGCAGATATTCTGGGTCGTAGTTATCGCCGTTTTCATCTATAAGAGTAGGTACTTTGCCTACTCCCAAAAGAATTGTCTCCTCTGTGTGGTAAGGTCTGTCTGTGATCGTCTCGCCAAATTCATAGGCAGTGCCGTCTATATGTGTAAAACTCTCGTTGGCATCTCTGTAATATTTGTAAGTAAAGATGGTTTTGCCGAAGTAATCTTTACCTTTTGTAAAACGCTGCGTTTTGACTACTTTTCTATAGCCTTGCGCAGTTTTTAGTGACTCTTCAAGTGTCGGATAAAGAAGCGGCGCTTGGATGTAGCCTTCTTGGGTGAGGTACTCTTTTTTAGCGGTAAATTCCCGAATGAGAGTGAGTCTTGTTTCTTGAATCTCTTTGAGTTGTGTGACATTTTCAAAGGCTAGAGCGGGAAAATCAGCACTGTATCCGTTTGCTTGAGTGATGCTGTTTTTAAGATACACTTCCATAGAGCTTGGCATATCTCCATAGAGGGAAGCCCCCACAACATGGCTCAAAAATTTTCGATACTCCCCGATGTTTGCATCTCGGTTGATAGGGTCGCCTCTGTGCGCGCCTCCTGCCGTTTCATCATGAGCTGCGTTTGCACTCTTTTTATACCCTAAATAATCCATTTCCCTCCAACCCAAATCACCTGCAAATTTGCGTGAAAATGACCAAACCGTGTCGATGGTATTGCCTGTTCCTGAGGTAAACTGTGCTGGTTCAAAACCGTATTTTGAGCTGTGACAGCCAACACATTGCATAAGTTCCTCTGGAGTTTGTCCTCGAAGGGAGCCATTTTCATCTTCTATAAAGCCGCTCATCCACCATCCCGCACCGTTATCTATCCATGTTTCTTTGTCGTTGTAGTAAAGCGGCGCGTTTTCTTCTTTTGTTACAGGCTCATTTGTGTAATGCATAAACCATTTGTACATATAACGAACCTCTTTTACACGAGAAGAGCGTGTTCCTGGAAATTTTGAGTTTACTCCGTCCGCTTCGATATCTACATAGTGAAGCGGATGTGCAAACTCTGTCTTGAGTGGAAAAAGTCCTCTGTGGAGCGGCTCATCACTGGCTTTGCCCACATAATGTGTCATGCCATTTTCAATTCTGTCTTGAATGGCTTGTTCCAAAAGTTCAAGGTTTTGTTTGTAAATATCAAGACTAAAAGTGCCATTATTCTCTTGCATAAATTTCCCATCAAGGCGAATATAGATACCACTGACACTTCCCGTATGTGGCGTAAAAATTCCGTATGGCATAAAATTAACTGCTCTCCAGCCAGTGTTATGGCCCCTTTGGTCGCTAAATATTGATTCATCATCATCATTTGTTGTTCGTACAAATCCGTCATCTTGGGCAGGCAGAGCACTTGGATTGAGTGCAGGAAAGAGGCGAAACGCATCATCTTTTAGGGCACTGTTCGTCACTTTAGCATCGCCTTGTCTTTTGTTGTATGCTGATTGCCAGTTATCTGTTTGGATGTAGCTTTTCATGTCCCATGCGTTTGCATCTATGCCCAGTTTTGCAAAGGCTTCATCAAGTTTATGCGGAGTGATGGTATTTTCCCAAGGGTTGATATTTGGCGAGACGCTAAATCTATCAGCTGCGCCAAAAGCGTACTCGAGTTGGAGATTGCCTATGTACTCATCAAAACCAGCTTGCGCTAAAGTGCTCCCTAATTTTTGTTTGGCCGCTGCGTTTGAGTGGCAGAAGAGACAGGCATTTTGTGTGCCAAAAGAGGTTTCAATGTAACACTGCGCGGGGATGTTTGCATAAGGATTAGTAAAAAGAGTGCGGCTGCGAAGTTCGCTTATCATAGGTGCTGGTGCAAGGGTTGCGTTTTGTTCTGCATCAGGCGTTTGCAGCGCTGTATCATCGCTAGAACCGCAACTCACAAAGGTTAATCCGCTTACAAAAAGTAAAATAAAGAGAGTGAAGGAGTATTTTTTCATGGAGTTTGCCCGATTTTAATTTTTATAAGTGGATTGTGAATTTATTTGATTTGAGTCTTGCCTGAACCAAATACGACTGAAGTCGTATCTCTAAAGTTTTGCAAGAAAAACGAGTAATTTCAAAGAGGCAAAAGCCTCTTTGAAACTATTTAAGACCTGGCATTCCGCCGATGTAACCGAAGTTTGCATTGTATTTGTCGATTTGTGCGCCGAGAACAGCTTTTAAATCCGCTGGAGTTGTGCTTGTAAAGTCTGCATGGTGTTGTGAATTGCTCATGATGTACGCATGGCCATTTTCATTGTCAACTACTTGAAGACCTGTAGATTCTCCACCAGCTACTACAGAAGCGATTCTTGAGAGTTTATGTGAATCAACATTGTAAGCCCACACGAAGTTGTTTGTGTGTGTTCCACTGTCTTCACCAACAAATAAAGTTCTCATTTTTTCAGAGAAAGCAATGTTGTCTGTGTTAGCTATTTTGTTTGGATTACAAGTATTTCCAACTGCATCTGTAGCAATCTCTTCACCGATAAGGCCTGTTGGAGCCATAATACTCACACCGACATACTCAGAGTTGATGGCATTTCCATCTGTATCGTTTTGGTCACTCGCAAGAGTAATCTCATACGTTGCACCACAGTTGTTTTTTGCTACTCTAATGTCATCTTTTGCAAATGAAGCATCTAGGAGCATTCCCTTGTCTTGGTAACTGATAGCCATATAAGCTTTTTTGTTTTTCTCATCAATTGCGATACCTTCCATTTTGTTCCACTCAGTTGTAGCCCCTAGCATAGAAGCATAACGGCGTGGTTCAAGAAACGCAGCAGCTTTTTCCATACCAGCTTTAAGTTTTAAGTATTCTACACCTGTGTGTCCAGCTTTAATAGCAGTATAACTAGTTGTATCAGCACCGTCTGTAACTTGTGTAGGTGTCAAGTAGTCAAAAATATCCGCAAACGTAAGAGTATCTGCTAAAGTTTTTACTTCGCTCTCAGTTGCGTGACCAAGCTTAATCCAGCTCAAAGTTCCTGCAGCCGTAGCACTTCCATCAGCATTCGTTTGTGTGAACTTTTGCGCATACAGTGTCCCTGCTGAGAGGTCATTTGTCGTGTCGCCTACGAACATAAGTGACAATACATTGGTGCCGTCATCACCGTAGAGCGCAGTTTTGCCATCGCCAAATACTTTAGCCATCTCCCAAGTACCTTTACCCATTGCATAACGCTTGTTAAGAACGTATGAGCCATCAGCTTTAACTTCAACCTCTTGGTTGTATCCGTAGTGGTATGGATTTGCAGTTTTTGTGTTCTCCCAGTAAAGCTCAGTCATAGCAGTAAGACCTTTAGTAGCAGTTGCTAATTTTGTACCACTTGCCTCTGTATAGTAAAGGTCATAATCCTCTTCTCCACCTAAGTGTGTATTCCAAGGTGTTTGTGAACCAAAACAAAAAATCCATCCGCCCTCTACGCTTGAGTGGTCTATTGGTTTTTGGTCAACTGCTTTAAGTTTACCGCTTGCATCTTGTGTTATGTTTGTGAGAAGCATATTCATAGGCATTCTTGAACTTGGTTTTGAACCATCAGCAAGAATCCAGTCATACTCTAAGTGTGAAACCATAAAAAGTTTTCCATCAACACTTAAGAGAGAGTTAGAGTCCGGAGTTTCAGCTATAACAGGCGCTCCGTCTTTGTCCATAAGTGGTTCCATGTTATGGTTATAAAGTTGCCCAGCAGCATGTGCGTTAGTTCCTACTTTATCTTTAACACCAAAAAGTTTTACGTACTCAAGTGGATAATCAGTAAACTCTGTAGCACTTGTGTAAACACGAGCTTTTGCAGTTGAAAATGATCTGCTCATATCAGCAATATTTGATGGTGCATCCATACCAATAAATTCTACTGCCGTTGCAGCTACTGCTACTGCTGTAGTCGCATTTGTATCACTACTATCGTCACTGTCATTACACCCAACTATACCCGTAGCAAGGACTGCCAGCGCAGCCAAACTTAACCATCTTTTCATCTTTCATCCTTTTTTAAATTGCGAAAGAGTAGAAAGTTTTTATTACTAAGGTGGCACATTTTAGTTACATTGTTGCAACTTTTTTCATTCTTTGCTTTAAATAAAATATACTTATAATATATTAATGAAAAACATTCTGGAGGAGTATAATATGCAAAAAGATAAATGTATTTCTAAAATTAATTTAGACGAAATTCACTCTATCAATTATAAAACCAATACAGATTTACTAAAAGCCATTTTAGAGAGTTCTCCTAATATTATCGTTTTTGCTCTCGATACAGAGTATAATTATTTGGCTTTTAACTATGAGCATAAAAATGTTATGCAATTTATCTGGGGCAAAGAGATTGAACTTGGTATGAATATGATTGAAATCATCGCGAGAGAGGATGATCGACAAAAAGCGAAAGATTTTTTTGATAGAGCCATTAGGGGAGAATATTTTATAAATGAAACAGAATATGGAAATGAAGCTTTGTCTAGGAAGTTTTGGCGAACCTATTATTCACCTATTTATGAGGATAACAAAAAAGATGTTATTGGTCTGACATGTTTTAACCTAGACATCTCTGAACAAAAGTACAATGAAAGACAACTCTCTTTAGCCGATTTGGCATTAAATATTATCACAGATGCAATTTATCTAATAAACGAAAAATATAAAATTATCTATGTTAATCAAGCTGCTTGTGACATGCTTGGGTATTCCAAATCAGAACTGCTTAGTAAAATGATTTTTGATATTGATCCGTTGGTAACGCCAGATGAAATAAATATCACTAAACAAACTACACTAACGAATAAAGTAGTACAGTTTGAAACGAAACATAAACGTCAAGATGGTTCGATTTTTGATGTTGAAATTATCACATACCCCTATATGGATGGAGAGTTTTGTTTAAGCGTCGTAAAAGATAGTACAGAACGGAAAAAGAATGAAGAAAAACTAAAACTTCTGGCAAGCGTCTTTACCAGTGCAAAAGAGGGAATTGTTATTACTAACACAAAAGGGATAATTGTTGATGTGAATGAGGCATACACACTTATTACTGGGTATTCAAAAGATGAAATTGTAGGTCAAAATGCGGGATTTTTAAAATCAGACAAACATGACAAATCATTTTATAAAAATATGTGGAATGAATTAATTCAAAACAAATATTGGATTGGGGAGATATGGAACAGACGAAAAAATGGGGAAATTTTTGTCGAAAGGCTTACGATATCTGCTATTAGTGACTCGAATTCGAATATTTCCAGTTACGTGGGATTATTGACGGATATAACAACGGGGAAAGATTATGAATCTACCTTGGAGCGAATGGCTTTTTATGACTCTTTGACGGGATTACCGAATCGATTGTTGTTTGCTGAGAGGATCAATCAAGCAATGATGTTTTCAAAACGTTTAAAAACTATCATTGCAGTTTGCTATTTGGATTTAGATGCATTTAAACCTGTCAATGACTGTTTTGGGCATAGTGCAGGGGATAAGTTGCTTATTGAGATTGCGAGACGTATGCAAAATCATGTTAGAGAGAGTGATACGGTAGCTAGAATAGGTGGAGATGAATTTGCAATATTGCTTTTAAATATTAATAGTATTGAGGAGTGTGAGAAGATTATTAGTAAAATGCTGGTCAGTATTAATGAAACATACATTCTCCCAAATAACAAAGGTGTTAATGTAACCGCAAGTATCGGAGTTGCCCTCTATCCGCAAGATAATGTAGCTTCCGATATTTTACTCCGTCATGCAGATCAGGCGATGTATTTGGCAAAAGAGAGTGGGAAAAATAAGTATATATTTCACACATGAATGAATGTGCAGTGTATAATGCACTTTAAAAGCATAGAGTGTAGATTTTATAAGCGGGGTAGATAGCACTGATGATAAGGCTAGTGAGCTTTATGTTCGTTGTGTGAGAGCAGAACAGTAGTTTGGATTTTGGTCATTGCTAGTCGAAGACGAAGCAATCTAATTTAATTTAGTGCGTAATGAAAATTGTTCTACCTAAAAAATAATAGCCAGAGGGGTTACTAAGTCCTTCCTCGTCACTGCGAATGCAATGAAGCAGTCCACTGCGTAAAAATAGATTGCCGCGCTTCGCTCGCAATGACAAAACTTTTTCGCTCATAATGACAGGGCTCTTGCATCATAAGGGAAAAATAATTTATGAAATATATTTCTTATTAAATTAAAAATATGCTATTGTATGAAATATATTTCTCATTTAGGATACAGTATGACACTTCAAGAGTTAGGTTTAGAGATAAAACTTCTTAGAAAAGCAAAAAAATGGTCGCAAGACGATTTGCAAAATTACTCGGGAATCACTAAACGCACCATAAGTAAAATTGAAAATGGCTTTGTTGAAGAGATTGGTATTAAAAAAGTTGAGACAATTTTAGCCTTGTTAGGCTACGAGTTTTCTCTTCGAGAAAAAGGGCGACCAAGAACATTAGAAGAGTTGCAAAATGAACGAAAATAGTCTCAAAGTCTTTGTAAACAAGCAATATTCAGGTAATTTGACACATGAAGATGAGCAGTTTGTTTTCAACTATACAGATTCTGCAGAGTCTGTAGTCTCTTTGACCATGCCTAAACGCAGGGCTAGTTGGAACTCTAAAAAACTTCATCCTATCTTTGAGATGAATATGCCAGAAGGTGCTTTAAGAGAAGCTATCAAAAATCACTTTGCAAAAATTTACAAGATGGATGATTTGAACTTTTTAAAACTTATAGGTCCCTATGTATTGGGACGCGTAAAGTTTAATGAAATCATTGAGACAAAAGAAAATCTCAAACTTGATGCTATTTTACATAGTCCTAAAGAGAGACTTTTTGAAGAACTGATGCAAAAATTTGCCATTCGTTCCGGTGTTTCAGGGGTTCAGCCGAAGCTCTTGCTCACGGCTCAAAACAGAACTACCATGAAGTTTGAGCACTTCATAGTGAAATCTTGGGAAGCTTCCTACCCGCAGCTTGCACTCAATGAATACTTCTGTATGCGGGCCATCCAAAATGCCAACCTTCCAACGCCAGAGTTTTATCTCAGTGATGATTTGTCTATGTTTATTATGAAACGCTTTGACATCAACGAAGATGAAAGTTACCTTGGTTTTGAAGATATGTGTGTTTTGAGTGCAAGAGGTACGGATGAAAAATACAACGGAAGTTATGAAGAGATAGTGCGAATCATAAAAGATGTAGTTGTGCCTCAAAAAAGAAAAGAGGCACTTCGTGTCTTCTTTGGGGCACTTATTATGAACCATTTGCTGAGAAATGGCGATGGGCATTTGAAAAACTACGGTGTTTTGTATGAAAATGATTTTGAAGATACAAGACTTGCTCCAATTTACGATGTCATAACGACAACCATATACATACAAAATGACATTCCTGCACTTAAACTTAGTGATGGAAAAGTCTGGTTTAAAGAGAAAACGTACAAAGATTTTGCAACAAAAAGTTGTGGACTCATGACAAAAGAGTACCAAGAAATAGTACATATTTGCTACAACGCAATACTAAAGACAAAAGAAGAGATAGATGCATATAAGAGCACAGACAAGGAAGTATCGGCATTTTTACAAAAGCTAAAAGATGCTTGGATGGAGAAAATATAAGGGGATTTAGATTGCTTCGTCGTTCCTCCTCGCAATGACGGCGTTTGTGTCATCGCGAGCAAATCTTCTGTCATCGCGAGCAAACCTCTCGTCATTGCGAGCGAAGCGCGGCAATCCCGTTCCTCCCCAATCACAAAATGTGTAATTTTGAAACAAATAAAAAATCTACAACACAAGCCTCTACTGTATCAATTTATATACAATTGCAATCCGTTAAAATAATACAAAATTTAACAAAAAAGGTTTTTAAATGAAAACTGTTATCAAAAAATTATTTAGAGGGAGAGAGTTACTAGTTAAAGCACTACTCTTTATGATTGTGCCGTTTGTCATGATTGGCTGTAGCGGCGGAGGGGGAAGTTCTGATGCAGTTAGAGGTACACAGTACAATACAGGTGTTTTTTTAGACAGTGCTGTAGAAGGTGTAAAATATAAAACTTCTTCTGGACTTGAAGGGTATACAAATATTAAAGGTGAATATCAGTATAAAACTGGAGACACAGTTGAGTTTTTAGTTGGAGATGTGTCTTTAGGAGAAGTGAATGCTAAAGATTTAGTTTCGGTTCTGGAACTTGATAGTGCTATTGAGGTTATGATGCTTTTACAAGCACTAGACGATGATAAAAATCCAGATAATGGCATCAACATATCTAAAGAAACATTTAAATTGTTTACAAGTTCTGGTATTGATGTCAGTACTGTTAGTCCAGATGATGCAGATTTTTTGGCAAACTTTGAAAGTATTGCAAAAACTCCATTTGCTGTAAATTCAAACGATGCATTGGAGCACGCAAACTATTCGCTTATGTTAGAAAACTTAAAAGCAGTTAGTGAAAATCTTTATGATTATTATGTAGGTAATGTAAATATATATAATAATAATCCAATGATAAATCAAACCCTCTTGCAAACATCATCAACCAAAAGAGTTGCTCTTTATCACTATGCGTATGTAACGAAAATTGAACTTTCCCTTATGCAAATGAATGCCAAAGCAAGGATAGATGGTGATTTTGATTCATTAGAGTTACGCAGAAAAGCTATCGCAGATGCTGCAACAATTATGACTGAATCCCTTGCATTAGCAGCAAAAGACCCAAAAGATTTTTCTGTAGCACTTCATTTAGTTGATAGAACTAAAGACTATGCATCGGGGCAGCTTTTAGAGCATGGACAAAATATTATTGACGAGCAGTTTCCAAATGTTCCTGATGAAATAAAACAACCTTTATTTAGTGCGGTACAAAATGTATACTCATGTGCAGAAATGTTTGCAAAGCCTGATATGTCAAGTAAGTTAGGTTGTGCTACTGCATTGGGAGCTGACGCCCTCAATATAGTAAATGATGCCCATTCATCTTGGGAGCTTTACGCATCTTCAAAAGCGTTAAACACGTTAACTGTTTTAGATACTTATCTTACAGAGTATTTTTTAGCTGGTGAAGATTTAAACTTTTTGTACCAACGGTATGGTGTTAGTAGTGAAGAAGCTCTCATTGAAAAGTTAAAATCAAAAGTTGGTGATTATAGCTTTGATTCAACATTATTCACAACACTAAAAGGTAACTTTATAGGTTCAGTTCGCAGCAAAACAGTTGACTACTTTAACAAATACGGACTAAAGTATAACTATGATGTCGGTCAAAATATTGCTCTAAGTCCTCGCATTACAAAAGGAAAATATAATGTAGAAGATAATGCATTTTCCATCTGTTATACAGCAAGTAATAGTTCTTATTTTTATCTGCAAAATATCTCTTTAAAAGTAGATATTTTTGATGGGGCTTCTACTCTTGGGGGTAAACAAGTCTCAATACCCTCAATGGGGCAAAGAAGTTCTTTGAATGAAAGTTGTATCAATATTCCACTCAATACAAATGTAAGTTTTAACAACAACTATTTTACGGCAAAAGCGACATTCAATTATACCGTCGAGAGTGTAGTAAATACAGTAGAAGCTTCACAAGTTATTTATCTATCTGAGGGAGATATTTTTGATATTTTAAAACAGAGTGCTTATCCAAATGTTGTCATTGATACAACAGCAAGAGTAAAAGACAATGATGCATTGTTGATAACGGCATTTCAAAGCCATGTTGACTCTTCTCAGGGCACTTTGCTTTTTAACTGGAAGCAGGTAGATGTAAATGGGTATGAAGTAATTATACAAAATGCAACAACGCATACCCCAAACATCGCATTACCTTCTCTTCCTAGTGGCATACAGCAAAAAACTATATGGTTAGAACTAACTGCAACGGCTTCTTTAAGCAAAAAACAAACCATAAAAACAGTTAAAATTGTTGTTGACTCTTCTATGGAAGCAAACATAGAACAACCCACAGCAAATGCTGGTATAGACGCCACGATAAACCTGAATGAAACTTACAGCTTTCACGCAACTAACGCAAATGTAAAGTACACAAAAGGTGACGAGAACATAGTCTGGATTTGGCTAAATGGAGCAGGAGAAATTATTAGTGGTGAGCAGGATTTTAACTATATTTTCAAAACACCTGGAAGTTATATATTTACACTTGAAGTAAGTGATAGTAATGTTTATAATGAAAATATCATCAGCAGAGATACTATCTCTATTACTGTAAATGGAATTGCTACTGAAAACAACGTACCGCAAGCCTCATCTCAGAGTGTTGGCTTGAGTGAGGGTGAATCTAAATTACTTACTCTTGCTGCAACGGATGCAGATGCCGATAACTTGAGTTACCTAGTCGTGTCGCAGCCGTCTCATGGCACACTTAGTGGAGTCGCTCCTAACTTAACATACACTCCATATGTAGGCTATAGCGGAAGCGATAGTTTTACTTTCAAGGCTAATGATGGCAAAACAGACTCCAATGTTGCGACAGTGTCCTTAAATATTGCACAACTTTTATTTAAACAGATTGCGTTTATGAGCGAGTCTGCTCCGCTTGACAATAGTGTCATAGAAAGAGGAAGTAATTTTACAAAAACTTGGACATTTAAAAACAGTGGTAACCTTGACTTGGCAAGTGTGCATGTCGTCACCGTTAGTGCACCTACGGGGCTTCAAACAAGCGTGACTCAAAACGTTAACGGTTCGTTGGCGCAAAACGCTCAAACAAGTTATGCTTTAAGCATTGATGTACCGAGCTCTCTTGCTGAGGGAACGTATGAAGCTACGTTTAAACTTGCAGATGCAAACGGAGACTTGAAATACGCAAATGGTAATACAGCTGCTTTTTCTTATAAATTTGTAGTGGCAAAACCAAATGATTTTAAAGCACTTGCGTATCTTTCTTCGACTGTGTATCAGATGGGTGAAAATGCTTTGCTGAGCATAGTCATAAACGATGGAAACAGCCCATATACTGCAACTGTCAGCTGGGGAGATGGGGCAACAACAACACAAGAGATACCAACAGCTTCTAATGCCATAAACCTTGCCCATGCTTACGCAAGTACAGGAAGTTATGTTGTAAATACGCAAGTAGTCGACGTAATGGGACAGAGTGCGAATGTTTCAAATACACTTGAAGTGCTAGATGGAGTACAAAGCGTGACAAAATGGAGTGTTTCGGGGGCAAATCTTGAAACAAATACAAACACGCAAAATGTTCCTGTAGCAGTTACAGCACAAGATGGTTATGCAACGTATGATACATCTTGGACACCTCAAGAGAGTAGCCTTGATTATTGGCTGGCGTATAAATTGCCTGTGCCTGATGGTGTATTTAAAATGAATAGAAAAATGCGTCTCACACTCGTCTCTAAAGCAGGAGAACTGCAAGACCACGACCGCGTTTTAACCTATGCTCTTTCAAATGGGAAAAGTTATGCCTATAACATTATGAGTAATATAAACGACGGGAGTGGATTTATTCGTACAAAAGATTTTCAAGGAAGTGACACAAAACGAGATGTAGCTTCGCTTACAGATAACGCTCTTGGTGTAATGATAAATCAACGAGCTTATGCGATTGAGAGTAGTTATGGCGGTACTTCCAACAGCGCAACACTGAGTGCATTCAAATATGAAAACGCGACCTATACTCTTTTAAGTGGTTCAGGTACAGAACTAGATGCATCCGCAAGCCTCAAAGAAATAGCTATTAACTACAAAGGAAACGGGACTTCTTATCTTCTCTTTTTAGAGTACGACAAAAATGGTGATGGCGTTTATAGCAGTGAAGAGAAAATTATTCTCAACACACAAACAATGGATGTTGACTGGTCTGCGTTTGTAGATGTTACACAAGAGGATATATCAGCAAAATTGCTAGATAAATCTTTCTACCAAAATTATTGCGGAAATGTGAGTGCTTTAACATTTACAAGTGGCGGAGTAATAATAAACATAGATAGCGATGGAAATGAAAGTTCGCAAAATTATCGTATAGAGGGAAATACTCTTTATGTTGATTTTGATCAGGGGGAAAAGGCTATTGTATTTCTAGAACAAACATCTGATTACATTAAAATGAGCTACGGTGCACCGATGTATTATAGTCAAACAGTAGCCCAACAAAACCCTGAAAATAGTGACTGTTCAGACACGTCAAACACTAAAGAAGCTATCAGTACCACATTAAATTGGAGTGGAACAATTCAATTTTTGGATGAAAATAACAACCCTATAGCAATTCCATCGGATGCAAAATTGCGTATAACCCCTGATGTAGAACAAGTAGACGGAGCTTGGGGTGGCTTTGATATTATAATCAATAGCGATGGAACATGGAATACAAATACAGTTTATCCAAACACAGAAATGAACTTAACCAACTTTACATCTGCGCATACATATCAGTTTGCGGTGTATGCGGATAGTAATAATAACAATAATTGGGACTCTACGGAAAAAGTTTATGGAGGGTTTATAGAAAACAATCCTTCTGAAGCTTTACTAAGTGATTTTAATAACCAAACAGTTATGGTAACCATAAATACAACAGTATTGCAACTAAGTCAGGTGGTTGTCAAAAAAACAGGACAAACTAAAAGTTATGACGCAAATGGCAACGAAGTTACAGATGGAAGCCTAAAAGATGATGGTTACTATCAAAAAGGACTTACACAAAGCTACACAAGAGCCTCAGACACCGTCACAGATGAGCTCACAGGACTCATGTGGCAAGATGATGCAGCGGCAGCTTCAACAGCAAAACAGTGGCTTACAACCGATAACTACAACACATGTTCCAACGATACTTCATCCCCAGCATGTTACGACACCAGCGGAGACACGGCAGCTACTTACTGCTCAGAGCTAACTCTTGGTGGCTACACAGATTGGAGACTTCCTACTTCTATAGAACTTGAAGGTATTTTGGACTATGGCAAAGTAAATCCAGCTATAGATACAACCTATTTTAACAATGTTAGCTCTAGCAGTTATTGGAGTTCTACTACCGGTGAGGGCTTTAAGGACGGTGCGTGGGCTGTGGGCTTCAACGGCGCCTATGTGGAGTACGGCGGTAAGGACGCTAACGGCTATGTTCGTTGTGCGAGAGTAGGAGAGTAGTTTTGATTTTTGTCATTGCGAACGAAGTGAAGCAATCTATGCGTTCAGATTGCTTTGTGCCTCGCAATGACGGAAGAAGATGTCATTACAAGAACCAAAAAAGGTAAAATGAGCCTTGAAGAGATAAAACAATTTTTGTCTATCCAAGCTTCATTTGTAGGGCATATAAAGCACGCAAATAGCTATAACTTAATGAAAAAAATAGGAGTGATAAATGAGAGTAATCCTTTTGATTATAATAGGGCTTAGCCTGCTTCATGCAGAACTAACAAGAGATAGTGCTACAAGCGTAGTGAGCGATAGTGTGAGTAGCTTGCAGTGGCAAGATGATGTGATTGGTAGCACCATCGCATGGCAAAGCGCAATAGACAGATGTGAGAATTTGGTTTTAGGTGGGCAGAGTGATTGGCGACTACCAAATATCAATGAGTTAAAAACTATTATAGACAGAAGCAGAGCAAATCCAGCTATTGCAATGGCATTTACACATACACAAACTAGCTCTAGCTATTATTGGAGTTCTACTACCAATGAGAACTATAAGAACAATGCGTGGTATGTGTACTTCGGCCGCGGCGCTGTGAACAACGGCAATAAGAGCAATAACTATTATGTTCGTTGTGTGAGAGCAGGACAGTAGTTTAATTTTTGTTTTTGTGAGTCGAAGACGAAGCAATCTAGCTTAGTTTAGTGCGTAGTGAAAATTGTTATATCTAAAAAATAATAGCCAGAGGGGTTACTAAGCCCTCTGTTTTGATTAATGTAGAGCGGGCGTGAACACCATCAGCACTAAAAAGACTATTATTATCCGAGAATACATATGTGACCTTTCTCGAAAAATCCACTCCCACCCCTACCGTGCTAAAAAAATTAGCAAAAAAAAAGGGTCAAGACCCGAAAGTCTTAACCCCATTTTTCGATAGTCTGGTAGTAAATCAGACAGTTACATATGTATTTCGAGAGAAAGTATAACATAAAAAATAAAAATTCCTTCCTCGTCATCGTAAACTTAAGTCGCACTCAATGAGACTAAAGTCTCATCTCCAAGAAGCAGTCCACTGTGTAAAAATAGATTGCCGCGCTTCGCTCGCAATGACAAAACTTCTTGTCATTCCGTACTTGATACGGAATCTCCGTTAGTCTAAAGAAGTAGCTGCGTTTTCACACATGAGACCCAGAACCCAAGTTCAGGGTGGCGGGTTGGGAGTTCAGGGTGCGGGGGTTGTGTAGATGAGACTCAATCCCACTTTTCCTTTTTCCTGGTCGATGGAGACAACCTCTATTTGTGGAAGAAATTGGTTGAGTGAGAGTACTTCTAGTGGGTGGGTTATGCGTTTGGCGCTCATTTTAGAGATGTGAATCATGCCGTCATTTTTAAGACCTATGTCCACAAATGCTCCAAAATCGGCGATGTTTCGTACAACTCCTGAAACAAAACTTCCCTCTTTGAGCATTTTGATGTCGGTAATGCCGTCCTTAAAAGGAATGGCGAGAAGTTCTTCTCTTGGGTCGAAGCCTGGTTTTTGCAACTCTTTTATGATGTCCCGAAGGGTCTCTTTACCAATGGCGAGTTCTTTGGCTTTTTCATCTACGTTGATTGCGTTTAAGTCCAAACCTTTGAGTTTTTTAGCCGCTTCATAGCTCTCAGGGTGAACGCCGGTGTTATCAAGCGTCTCTTTCGCGTCTTTAATGCGGATAAATCCTGCCGCCTGCTCATACGCTTTTTTGCCCAGACCTTTGACTTTTAAAAGTTCATTTTTACTTTTAAAAGCGCCTTCGCCCTCACGAAACGCAATGATATTTTGCGCTATTTTTGCCCCGATGCCAGCAACAAATCCAAGCAGTGAAAGTGAGGCTGCGTTTATATCCACGCCCACACGGTTGACAAGGTCGCCCGTCACATCGATAAGTTTTTTCTCTAAGAGTTTTTGGTCAACGTCATGCTGGTACTGTCCGATGCCCAGAGATTTGGGGTCTATTTTTACAAGTGCCGCCATAGGGTCGCCGAGACGCTGTGCGATGGAGATAGCGCCTCTGATGGTCACATCAAGCTGAGGATATTCGTCTTGGGCGATTTTTGACGCGCTGTACACCGACGCGCCTGCCTCTGAGACAACTGTGTAGTTGAGTTTTGCATTTTCTTCACGGTTAAGCCGTGCAAAGAACTCCTGCGTTTCGCGTGAAGCCGTACCGTTACCGATGGCGACTGCTTTGATGTCGTATTTTTTAGCCAATGCTAAAATCTTCTCTTTTGAGTTGTGATAATCTTTTTTCGGCTCAGTTGGGTAAATGACGGCAGAGTCGAGATATTTGCCGTTTTCATCTATGACGGCGAGTTTGCAACCACTCACAAACGCAGGGTCAACGCCTAAAATAACTCTTTTTGTTACAGGCGGAGTCATAAGCAGTTGGCCGAGGTTTTTGCCAAAAACATCAATGGCGCTGATGTCTGCTTTTTCCTTTACAATGCTTTGCACTTCGCGCTCAAGTGAGGGAAGCAGAAGTCTTTTGAGCCCGTCTTTGTAGGCATCAAAAAGAAGCTCTTTAGAACTTTGCGCATTTCGCGGGATTTTAGTGCGTTTGATGTTTTCTTCAACTCTCTCAAGGTCAATAGAAATCTTGACAGAGAGCTCTTTTTCATGTACGCCGCGCATAATGGCCAAGTAGCGGTGAGATGGGATGTGAGCCACTTTTTCGCTTTTGCCTGCAAAGTTTTTGAAGCTGCCGTTTTCATCAAAAGTTTTTGTCGCTTTGGTCTCCAGCGAGCCAAAACGCAGCATGGTGTCACGGATGCTCTCACGCTCTCTAGGCTCATCCGCATAACGCTCTGCCAAGATATCTTGAGCGCCTTTTATGGCATCTTCGACTGAGAGGACAGTTGCGTTTAGGAATTTTTTCGCCTCGCGTTTGAACTCTTCAAGCGTGAGTCTTGCGTTTTGTAAAATGTCGGCTAAAGGCGTTAAACCGTTTGCGATGGCAGTTGTCGCGCGTGTGTTTTTCTTTTCTTTAAAAGGTCTGTAAATGTCTTCTAAAACGCGAAGAGAATCCGCTTCGTCTATGCTTTTTTTGAGCTCAGTCGTGAGAGTCGCTCGCTCGCTTATAAGACGAGAAACTTCCTCTTTGCGTTCTAGGAGTTTTTTTGCGCTCATGTATATGGCTTCAAAATCACGAAGCACTTCATCGCTTGCCCCGCCCGTCATCTCTTTACGGTAACGAGCGATAAAAGGAATGGTGGAACCCTCATCTAAAAGTTTTAAAATGTTAGCAATGTGTTCTTTTTTGAGGCTTGTTTTTGAGGCGATTTGTTGTATAAGTTTGTTCATATGTATCTTTTTTTTGGCAATTATACATTTGTCTGGAGTGTTTTTTTATAAAAATAGTTTATTTAAAAAAAAATACTGATTTGCTTTTAAGGAAAAAATAGTAACAATAGCACGAACATCTAGGAGAACTGCATGGCAAACAATGAAATAAACTTTCCAGACAAAAAATTTATCGTTTCAAAAACTAATCTCAAAGGGCGTATTACATATGGGAACGCGTTGTTTTTAGAAATGTCCGGCTATGAAGAAAAAGAGCTAATGGGTACACCACACAACATTTTGCGACATCCTGATATGCCTAAACTTGTTTTTCAGCTTTTATGGGAGTATGTACAAAGTAACAAAGAGATTTTTGCGTATGTAAAAAACAAGACTAAAAGTGGTGATTACTATTGGGTCTATACCCATGTAACACCTTCTTTTGATGGTAATGGTAAAGTTGTGGGATACCACTCCGTACGACGTAAACCAAAACTTGAAGCATTAAGTACCATTAAAGCACTCTATAGTTCCTTACTTGATGCTGAACGTAATGGGGGCGTAGCAGCTTCCCAAAAACTTCTTGATACAAAACTTTCACAATTAGGAAAAACTTATGATGAATTTATCTTCACTCTCTAAGGCGCAATACGCCAATATTGCTTCTTTGGGAATTTTTTTTCTTTCTTTAGTCTTAGAGATGTTTTTTAATGGTTTTAATTGGCTTCAAGTTTTGGGTATTTTAAACTTCACCCTTGCATGGATAGTTTTTATAAATGTTCGCTGGGCAAAAGAGAACGTGCTTCGTGTTGCCGAAGTTATAAAAGATGCAGAACAAGGAAATCTTGAGTCACGTATCATAAATATCAAAGACCATGCTGAGATGCATGATCTTTCATGGAGTGTAAATAATCTTCTTGATCAGATAGAGATATTTATGCGGGAGATTAAAGCAAGCATTGAAGGGGCAAGTGCAAAAGTGTATTATAGACGTATTATTACTGATGGTCTTGCAGGTTCTTACAGCTACAACGCTTCTCTCGTCAACAAAGGTGTGGATGCGATGGAAGAGAGTAATGACTTAATTGAACGTGTTGCTATCAACAATAAACTGACAACAATAGGGCAGGGTGTTGTAGGCGGGCTGAGTATTGTTCAAAAAGACCTTGGAGGGAGTATTGAGCGTTTGAGTAATATCGTTGCAACCAGCCATAAAACAGCAGATAATTCAAGCAAAACAGTTTCAGAACTAGAAGTGATCACTAACAAGCTAGGATCACTTTTGGAACTTGTGCAGATATCTACTTCTTCTATCAATATGCTCAATCAAAAAACAAATGAGATCAACTCTGTTTTATCACTTATCAAAGATATTGCAGACCAGACAAATCTTCTCGCACTAAACGCAGCTATAGAGGCAGCGCGCGCAGGAGAACACGGGCGCGGTTTTGCTGTAGTTGCTGATGAGGTGCGTAAGCTCGCAGAACGGACACAAAAAGCCACCGGTGAAATCGGTATCGCAATCCAGTCTCTACAGCAAGATGCGGGTGAACTTCACTCAAATGCTGAAATCATGAGCGATATCGCCAATGAATCAAGTACATCTATAGAAGAGTTTAGGGGCGTACTTAATGAGTTTAATATAGATGCTGTTGCAACTTCCAAAGCGGCCTCGATTATTGAAAGTTCAACTTTTATTACTTTAGCGAAAATCGATCATATCATCTTTAAATCCAATGCATTTAGCGCTATATTCCATGGCAAAACAAAACATACATTTGCAGATCATCACAATTGCCGACTTGGTAAATGGTATGAAACAGGTAAAGGAAAAGAACACTTCACCAAGTTACCTAGCTATGCAAAGGTAAATGCACCTCATATGATTGTTCATGAGAGTGTTCATGCAAATCTTGAGTTTATAAAAAATGGGGATACAGTTACTCAAAATAAAGAACAAATAATTAATAACTTCATACAGATGGAAGAAGCAAGTGATGTTCTTATGGGACATCTTGATAGCTTACTTGAAGAATCTTTAGTATTAACGAAATGAGTAAAAAGTTTTTAGAAGTACCTTGTTATTATTTATGATACAATACGCGCGATAACATCATAAATAAAAGCCAAGGATAATATAGTGAAAGTTTTACAATCTGTTATAGCCTTTTTCCTTTTGATTTCAATCTTTAGTGGATGTGCAAAATCTAGAGCAGAAAAAGAGATAAAAACTAAAGACAATAATGTTAGCATAAGAATTGAAGGTTCAACCTATCCTATACAAAAACAAGAGTTGATATCATCAGTACCTGGATATATTAATGAGATATTTGTTAAAGATGGGGATAAGGTTAATGTTGGAGATCATATATTTTCATTAGATAAAGAACTTATTAACCTTGATATAGCAAATAAGAAGTCCGAAATAGCTTCACTTGAAAGCATTAGAGATCATAAAACTCAAAAACAAACAGCTGAAAAAAATATTCCAGCTATTAACCTTGCAGCAATTGAATTAAGAAAAGTAGCAGCTTTACAAGCAAAAGGCTATGTGCATGATTTTGAAGAGAATCAATATAGAAAAAACTATATTAATGCTATTTATGATAACAATAATAATGAGAACCAAGACAATTATGAAAAACATCAAAACATCAATAGCGAGATTATGAGAAAACAAGTAGAACTTAAAAAACTTGAATATCAATTAAAGCATGCCGATGGGTATGCTCCTATTGGTGGGTATATTTCAAATTTTAATATAAACTTAAGAGAACATATCCAAGAAAATCAAAAAATATGCTCTTTTATAGATTTTGATTATGTGATTGTCAGAGCTGGATTTGCAACAGGTCTTTTACCATTTATACAAGAAGGACAATTGGTAGATATTACATTTATTACAGTACCATCTTATAAAGTAGTAGCAAAAGTTTCTAAAATTAATCCTATTGTTGATCCACAATTCAATAGTATGACAATTGACATTATTGTGAAGAATAATAATTACCTCCTACAAGAAGGTACAAAAACACTAGTCAATATTTCTCTTACAAAAGAAGGTCAAGATGCCGTTAAGAAATATTTTAGAAGTAATTCTGAAGAAACAACGATTCAAATAAGTTCTGATATATAAAGTATCAAACTTAAAATTTATTTGTCTATCAGTTGTGTTGAACATGAAGTGTATGATTTTAGTTAAAAGCGATAATTTTAATGTGTTTAATCCCGTTGTTGGTAGTTATGGTTACGCAATCAGACAAACTAATTTGTTTGAGTTAAAGGTATTTGAAAGTTCCTTTTTACTCTCTTTATAAACTATCAAAAATGAGTTCTTCGGACTTTTAAAATATCTTTTCTTATAATAGACCTCTTATATAACGTAGATCCTGAATCAAGTTCAGGATGACAAAAAACAAGATAGTTTGTGACTCTAAACTTGATTTGTTGGCTTATGAAAGAAGTCTAATACTACACCAAACCAAGAAGTGCTACAAAAAGCACTGCTGGTGTGATAACAAGACCTACTTTCATATATTCACCCCAGCTTATTTTTACACCTTTTTGCGCCAAAACATGAAGCCAAAGAAGTGTTGCGAGTGAGCCTATAGGTGTCATTTTCGGACCAAGGTTTGAACCGAGGATATTTGCATACACAAGCGCTTCATTTCCTATATATCCTACCTGATCTATCGCGATATCCATAATCATAATTGTGGGCATATTGTTCATCACAGAACTAATAAACGCAGATAAAAATCCAGTCCCCACAATAGCTATAAAATCCCCATGAGTGTTTAGTTCTCGTATCCAAGAAGCTATAACATCTGTTAGTCCTGCGTTTTTGAGACCATAAACAACAACATACAAACCGATACTAAACCACACTACCTGCCAAGGTGCTGCTTTTATCGTCATGAGCGGTTTTACCGCTTTATAATAATTGGCAATAAGAAGAAAAACTAAAGCACCACCAAGGGCAAAAACTGATACAGGAAGATGATAACTGTCACCTATAAAATATCCTGCCATTAGTAGTGCTAAAAACCCCCAAGAAAACCTGAACATAGTATGATTTTTGATAACAGAAGAGGCTTCTGGAAGTTTTGATACATCGATGCTAAAAGGGATATCTTTGCGAAAATAGAGCCACAATACCGTGATTGAAGCTAAAATAGCCAAGATATTAGGTAAAAACATATTTTGCGCATATGTCACAAACCCTATATTAAAATATCCAGCTGTTACAATATTTGTCAGATTAGAGATAACAAGCGGACTTGAAGCACTATCTCCGATAAATCCTCCTGCCATCAAAAATGCAAAGATAGCAAGAGGTTTCATCTTGAGATATTTCATCTTTGCAAGCAAAATTGGTGTGAGAATAAGTGCGGCTCCATCATTAGCAAAGAATGCAGAAACAAGCGCGCCAAGAATAAGTATATAAACAAACATCAGATGTCCGTTGCCACGGCTGAGTTTCGCCATTTTTATGGCTGCCCATTCAAAAAATCCTATCTCATCAAGTATCATAGAGAGGATAATGATACCGATAAACGCAAGCGTCGCATCCCAAACAATAGAAACAACACTTAAAACGTCTGTAAAGTCCACCACACCAAATATAAGTGCTACAATAGCCCCAGTTACTGCTGTTGTCCCTATCTGAAGCCCACGTGGCTGCCAGATAACAAATGCCAATGTCACCAAAAATACAAACATTGCTAAAAACATAGGTTACTCCTTTTTTTCTTTGGAAACTATAGCAGAATAAAATCATTAAATCAACATATGTTGATATATAAATAATATTCTGCTACAATACGACAAATAAAAAGGGGCTTGTATGGAAATATTTCTCAAAAGTGTTGCTGCACTTAATGATGAAACACGTATTTTACTACTGCGTTTTCTTGATGTGCACGGAGAAGTTTGTGTGTGCGATTTGCAAAACTCACTGGGAATGATACAGTCGCGTCTTTCTCGTCATCTGAAAATTTTAAAAGAGGCGGGTTTTTTACGTGTCGAACGTCAAGGAACGTGGGCATATTATAAAATACGCACACCTCTGGATCGTTTTAGGCAAGAAGCACTTCAAGAGATACGCCATCTTGACATACAACTACCTCCACGCAAAAAGGCTTCTCAAACAGGAGAGTGTAGTTTGGAACAAGGGCTTTGTTAATTTACTTTTTGGTTCATAAGGACAAGTTCTAAACTTCCACTCACATAGTTTGCAAAAAATGTTATAAATTTCACATCATCCATATCAAAACCACCTTCTTTATTGAGTAATTCTAAGATGCCTATAATCTGGCGTTTGGAGTCAAAAATAGGGGCGGTGATAATGTTATGTGTTGTGTAGAGCGTTTCTTTATCTATCTCTGTAAGAAAGTGTATATTTTTATAAGGTTCATTCTCCAAAATAGGTTTTTTTGCGCTCAGTGTGTGGCCAACTATCCCTTTGTCTGACGCTACTGTTATCTTCTCGACACCATCAGCGAGTGTCGTCCAAAGTTCTTTTTTGTCCAAATCATAAATAAATACAGAACATCTATCTGCATGAATAACATCTTTAGCATATTTGGATATCAACGGTAAACCTTCGCGTAAAGAAGGTTTACGCAAAAGTTCTCTGCCAAATTCGACAAGCTTAGAGTAGGTATCTGCATATTTCATAGTACAGTGCCTTTTATTTTAGTTTAGAAATATTATAGTGTAAAATGGCGTTAAAAAAAAGGACTATGATGCAAGAGATAACGATATGGCATAACCCAAAGTGCTTAAAATCCCGTGAAGCTATAGCTATATTAAATGCAAGCGGCTGTGAAAGTAAAATAGTGAAATATTTGGAAACTTCACAAAATACACAAGAGATAAAAAAAGTAATGAAGATGTTAGGCATAAACGCAAGAGAGCTCATGCGAACAAAAGAAGAACTCTACAAAGAGTTGAAACTGGGAGAAGAACAAAATGAAGAAAGACTCATAGAGGCGATGGTACAAAACCCAAAACTCATTGAAAGACCTCTTATCATTAAAGGCAACAAAGCAATCATAGGAAGACCGCCGTCCCTGATAGTTGATTTTCTAAAATAAAATAGTTGCGCGTTTACTGCGCTTTTTCTATGCTTACCCCGTTATCCTGTAAAAACTTTGAGATAGTTTCAGAGTGTGTATGCTCATATGATTTTGCGTAAACTATGCGTTTGATACCGCTTGCTATAAGGTTTTTACTGCACTCACTGCAAGGTTCAAGCGTTACATAAATAGTAGCGCCTTCCACGGAGATGCCCTTACGCGCTGCCCAGATGATGGCATTCATCTCTGCATGGATTTCATAGGTTTTAGACCACTCATGGTGTTCGCTGGTATAGGTACCCTCCCAGTGGTCACAACAATTTTTATATCCTGCGGGTGTCCCGTTATATCCCGTACTGAGGATACGTCCGTCTTTGACGATAACAGCTCCAACCTGCTTAGAGACACATTTCGAAGCACTTGCTATCTCTGTCGCTATGTTGACAAAATTAGTATCATTTAACATCGGCTGCGTTTATTATGGAAGTCTAATGATATTGATATCAGTGTTTTGACGAAGACGTACAAAGTAATCACCTAAGACTTGTTCGCGTTGCTCTTCCATGATTTTATTGGTGATTTGGTTTTTGACACTCTCAATCCCATCATTTTTTGCAGACACAACACTTTTGAGATAAAAACTCATAAAAGCGCCTTTGCCATCAGGGACAATCGGTGTAAAAGTATTGAGGCGTGTTTTTTCAAGCAACGAAGCGAGTTCTGGAGAGATTCTTTCATAAGGAAGTTCCTGCTCCATCATAGCAATCTCAGGAGAGTAAAACATAATATTGTCTATCTTCTCTTGCAGTTTTATCTGATCTTTTGCCGTATAAATCGTCACAGCAAAAGAACTTGGATGGGTAAAATCTTCCTGATGCAGGTCGTAATACTCTTGTACTTCCGCGTCTGATGGAGGGTTCATTGCAGAGTAGGAGATCGCTGAATAAAGTTTTTGACTCAAAAGTTTTTGTTCTATTTTTTCTTTTAGTTCTGTAGAACTAATGCCGTTTGCGTTTCGTATAGCTTCATAAAACTCGCTCACACTGAGGTTATTTCTCCCCGCCGTTACTTTAATATCTTCATACACTTCTTCACTCGATACGCTAATTTTTTTATCTTGTATCTCTATCTCTTCAAGTGCCCTGCGGATGAGAATGTCAGAGGCTTTTTTTGCATCGACATTGGAAATGGTCATCTCTTTTTTTACATCAAAAAGTGTTATCGCTTTTTCTTTTACGACAACTGCGACTCCGTCAACAATCTCTGCGTTTAACAAAGAAGCTAAAATAAGTGTTAGAAATATTTTGTACATACCAAAACCTGTGTCTGAAATTTGAGAGTTATTTTACCCTTCTTTAACCAACAATAGCCTAAAATTGCGCAACTATAACTCAAAGGCTTTTCATGGTTGTCACTCGTTTTGCTCCAAGTCCTACAGGCTATCTTCACATTGGCGGTCTTAGAACCGCTCTTTTCTCTTATCTTTGGGCGAAAAAAAATGGCGGGAAATTTTTACTTCGTATCGAAGACACAGATAAAGCAAGAAACTCTGAAGAAGCTGCTATTGCTATTGTCAATGCTTTTGCATGGTTAGGTTTAGCACATGATGGTGAGATAACGTACCAGTCAAAACGCGACGATATCTATGCCAAATATATCCAGCAACTACTTGATGAAGGTAAAGCATATAGATGCTATATGAGCAGGGATGAACTCACAGAACTTCGTGAAACACAGATGGCAAACAAAGAGAGAACGATGTATGACGGAAGATACCGTGACTTCGGTGGTACACCACCTGAGGGCGTTGAAGCTGTTATTCGTATCAAAGCGCCAACAAGCGGGCCTATTGTTGTCAAAGATGGCGTCAAAGGTGATATAACATTTCAAGCCGAAGATATCTTAGATGATTTTGTTATCGCGCGTGCTGATGGAAGCCCAACATACAACTTTGTCGTGGCGGTGGACGATGCACTGATGGGTGTCACCGAAGTCATCCGCGGCGATGATCACCTCTCTAACACACCAAAACAGATAGTAGTTTATGAAGCTTTGGGATTTGTGATACCTGCGTTTTATCATGTACCTATGATACATAATGCGGAGGGCAAAAAACTCTCCAAACGAGATGGAGCAACTGATGTTATGGCGTATAAAGAGATGGGGTACACACCTGCGGCACTGCTAAATTTTTTGGTGCGTTTAGGTTGGAGCCATGGGGATCAGGAGATATTTTCTATGGAGGAGATGATTGAACTTTTTAATCCAAAAGATATCAATAAATCCGCCTCTATCTACAACACACAAAAGCTTGATTGGTTAAGCTCTCACTACATCAAAAATATGCCAAATAAAGAACTTGCTGAACTCTTAGAGTTTTATGGTCTTGTTTTGACTTCACATGACAAAAAAGAGATCTTGCTTGATTCACTCAAAGAGAGAGCAAAAACACTCAAAGAGCTTGCAGAACTCACGAAAGAGGTACTTGCAACACCTACAAGTTATGATGAAAAAGCAGTTGTAAAAGGCTTCAAAGCAGATGCAACTGAGATTCTTAATACTTTTGCTGCAAAGATAAATGCAGCGGATGAATTACACCTTCCAAGTGATTATCACCAACTCATGGAAGCCGTTGTTCAAGAGATGGAAATAGGATTTGGTAAAATAGGACAGCCACTTCGTATAGCCCTTTTAGGCAAACTCAGTGGTCCAGGACTTGATAGTGTGATGTCTATTATCGGCAAAGAAGAGACACTCACAAGAATCGCAAACGCAATAGCTGCGAACTCCTAAATTATCAGCAGGCGGAAAACTCCGCTGTGTCTTATTTCACGATTTTTATATGAAAAATTTCATCGAGCATGATAAGCAGCTCATTTTTCGCAGAACCTGCGAAACTGTTTTCCAAGAAGTGGTTGATTCCTTTTCCTGCGTGTTGCACCAAAGGAATAAGTTTGATACCCGTTATCTCTGAGATAAAATGAGATTTATCTCCCTCTTCGTAAGCATGAAGTAAAATAGAGCGAGAAAAGTTGTTGAGTATGTGGTAGTAAATATGTAAAAACTCTGCTTCAAGGACTTCAAGACCATAGAGATGGGTCGCTATTTTCCACTCATGTGAAGCGATAGGATGGACTTTATTGGGTTTGATATTGATTCCTATCTCCTCTTTTATCTCCCGCACCAACGCGTCTAAAAGTTCTTCTCCTTCATCAACCGTACCCCCAGGAAAACCCATACGCCCATCCCAACGGTCTATCATGATGATAGCAGGACAACGCATACCTTTAATATCGTCGTTAAAATACTTCCAAGGAGATATCTCTTTAACATAGATCACCAAAAAAACTGCGTTTTTCTTGTCTCTATATAAGTCTCCAAATTCGACTCTTTGCATCTTTACAACCACACTTTGTTTAAAATAATTTTGAAATACTACAGCAAGTAAACTTACTATCTGATGTTACGCACTAAAACGAACTTGTCCGTCTTTATGGCAAGGACAAATCTCTCTGCAAGCTCTCAAGCTACGAAAACTATCTAGTTTCAGAACTAAAAATGCGTGAGTCACCACGTTAAAATTCAGATTATAGAGACGAGGTACCCCTTGAGGATAAACATAGATTATGTCAATCCGAAACTGGACTTTGACAATCTCTCAGGTCAACATATTTTCAAGGAGAGATCAAAAAATGCTTTAGGATTATGATACAATCTTAGGAGACTTTATGTGTTGATACAGAATTGATTACACTCCCCAAAATCATAATTTAAAGTTCCACCTATGTTACCACAACGTAGGAATATTTTTTACCTTCTCAATTAGTCAAGTGTTTATGCGCAGGAGTGCTCAAGTGGATGCGCGCTATCAATATAAAGATATTATGTTAGAATACAACTCATGACACATAGCAAACTCTTAGATCAGTTCAGGTCTTTTTATTTTAGAAATTATCCCAATGACATGGAACTCCAAATAGAGTATTTTTCGGTTTTTGGTGGGCTTGGTTGGGATGTAGATAGTTCCAAATCTTTTGAAACACTTCTCTATGAGCTCATCTTTGCAAACTTTGAGTTACTCAATGAAAAAATGACACAGCTCACATTTAATAGTCATAATAAAAGACTGCTGCGTGCTTTGGCGGTCGGTGATAGAAGGATTTTTTCTGCGTTTAATAGAGCGGGACTTAACAATAAAAATGGAGGAGTTGCGCTCAACTACCTCCAAGAAAAAGAGCTTATCAGTATAGAATACTCCAGAGAAGAACCAGCAAGAAGCCTGCAGCCTCATGGCAAACTTAAACGTGAAATAGCTAGACATCGCATCTCTCACAAAGTCCTTTTTTCACAACCTTTTGTGCGTTTTTGGTTCTATTTTATCGCGCCACACATCAAAGATATCAAAGAGAAAAATTATGAAAATGTCATCAAAATATTTCATGAACGTCAAAATAGCTACACAAGTTTAGTTTTTGAAGAACTTTCAGAAGTGCTTCTGAACTACCATATACGTGACTCACAAATACTCAGTTCGGGAAGTTATTGGGATGCAAAAGTAGAGATAGATATACTTACTGTAACCAAAGATGAAAAAATTTATGTGGGCGAATGTAAATGGACAAATCACATAATTAACAAAAAAGAGTTTCACAAAATCATCGAAAAATGTGAAAAGCTCGATATAGAACCCTATCAGATAGCGTTTTTTTCAAAAAGAGGTTTTTCTAAAGAGCTTTTAAATATGCAGAGTAAAGATCTTGCACTTTATAGTTGTGAAGATTTCAAAGCACTGCTAAAAAATAGTGCTCGCGAAGAGTTAATAGAAAACTTTATTAACTAACAACACGCAGTGCAGTATAAGCTTCTTGAAGAAGTTGAAATTTTTGTGTGTAGTGCTGCAACATATGAGGACACTCATGAAAAACCTTATCAGGATGATAAACTTTGGTGAGTTTTTTGTAGCTTTTTTTCAGAGCATCTTGACTTGCACCTACAGGACATTCCAAAACTGTATAAAAATATTTGTTCTCCTCTTCTGCCTCTTCTTTACATAAATCACCAAAAGAAAAACTTGCAAAATCTGAGTAAAGCTTACTCATAAAGTGGTTGTCAAAAGTGTACTGGATATTGTAGTGCAAAATATGACGTTTGCCCAGTGCACGTTCTAACCTTGCTTTGGCTTTGTAATCCGATACATCCACAAGCAATGAGATATCTGTTCCTCTCTCCACATATACATCCAACTGAGAACGCAGATAACTAATGACCCATGCGTTTGGTTGATTAAGTGTAATAAGAACGGCGTTTTTGTCATAGGCATAAAGATTTACCTGAACATTGTGTGTATCTTCTAGCTCGTGAAGCTCTATTTTGATAGGTTGTGAACCATATTTCAACATAGAACGCAAAAAAAACTCATGTGAAAAATCATGCACAGAGGCGTGATATCTGCTCAACTGATGTAAAAACTCTTCGCGTATCTCTTTAAGACTCTCATTCCTAAAAACCAAAACAGCCTTTGGCAAAAAGAGCATTCCACGGGAATGATGACCTAAAAATTCTTTCATCCACGAACTGTTTAAAGTGTCAAAATTCGTGGTAATCAATATAAGGTTGTTGCGTAAAACAATCTCCATCTCTCAACCTTTTGATAACTAATTTTTTAATTAGTAGCAATTTTGGTTCCAAATCTAGTTTGTAATGACGAAGTATCCAGCGTTGTGTGAAGATAAACTTAATTCATAATCTAGATTTTATAAGAAATCTAATACATCATAAAGAACTTATGACGACTATTGAACTTATTTTTATCGATTGTATAAAAAAACTCTACCTAAAGGTAAAGCTTTATCGGTAAATATTTCTTTCTCAAAAATCAATTTTACAACAACTCCTTCGTCTTTACTTTTTACCCACTCTTTTTGATATGCATCAAAAATTTGAATATCTTCAGGTATTAATGAAGAGATAATATTGATATACTTTGTTTCATTATAAGCATTACTAACCAAAACAAAACCATTGGTATAAAAACGTATATAACCATTGATAGCATCAAGTTTTTGATACTTTTCACCTAATGGAGAGCCTAAGTCATAAAAATATATTTCATTTCTTTCTAATGCTCTGTCTTGTGGAACTTCAGCATATACAATGCTATCAGAAAGTTTTCCCATAGCATACCCATAATAAATTGCATTTTTTGGCTCCACCTGGAGATAAGTATTCGTATTTTTTATCTTAATATATTTTGGGGCTATATAATTCATATAGATAAAATTTTCAAATCCATCTTTTTTATATTTCTTTTTATAATCATCTAATATATTAATGAAATATAAAGAGTCCTCTATTGTACTTGAATCTTTATAAATTGGATAATATCTTGTAATGTCAGCATTATCAACAAAACCTTTTCCTTGAATATTAGCATTTATCTTTATATTTTGTGTTGTTGTAATATAACTTTCTGTCATATCATAGTTTGCGTAAGATAATAATGAATCATCTCTAAAAGCTTGATTTGTAATAATAAAAACATTATTATTTTTTAATTTACTATAAAAATTCTCAACTGTATGTAAATATTTTTCTTCTGGATACTTCGCTAAAGTGTATTGATTTATTTCTTGATTTTCAGTTTCTAATAAAAACTTAGCTGAGCCCCAATCAAAAAACACTCCGTTAAAACCTTTTGTTTTCATATTTATTATCAAATTATCTACTCTTTTATTGACAACATCTTCATCAAAGTAATTATAATAATAATCTTCACACCAATCGTAATTATTGCGAACACAATGAGTAAAAGGACCATTAGGATTTAAAGTAGCAATATTTTTATTGGTGTGCAGCCACTTAACAAAGTCTTCACTAGAACCATCTTTGTAGTAATAAAAAGCAGGCATCCAATCATAGCCTACTAGATGTTTTATATCAAGCAGACCTTTTGATTTTAATAAATTATAATCAATATCTCTATCATAAAGTCCGCCTGTTTGAACTATCTCAAATTTTGTTGCCCACTGAGTATCACCTTTATTATTAAATAATACTGCAGTTGCAAAATCACCTTTTTTATGCTTAATTGAATTATTATGACTTATCTCAGAAATAATATATTTATCCTTTTCTGATAAAAACGAGTTACTATCAATGGCAAATGCAAGTTCTGAAAAAGTTAATAAAAGAACTAAAAATATTTTTTTGCTTCGGTTCAATATTATCATGATTTTATCTTTATTATATCTTTCAATTTCATATCTTTTTTATATAAAAAAATTGCTAATAAAAGAAAATAGACAGCAAACATTACAATATGATATAAAGTAGCACTAACAAAGGCATCTTCTTTCCCAACTCCATGATTCTCTAAAAAAAGCATCACAACAGCTTGAAATGTACCAACACCTGCAGGAGTCAAAGGAATTGCGAATGCAATTGTTGAAAAAATAAAAAGTTCTAATATATTTTCAAAGCTTAAACCAAAATCTACTGCGTAACTAAAAAATACAAATGAAGCTAAAAAGTATATTAACCAAACTAAGAGTGTAAAACTAAACACAGAAAATGGTTCTCTTAATATTTTATTAACGTTGTTATATATTTTTTGTGAGTATATTCTTAAAAATCTAAACGGTATTTTTTTAAGAAATAATAGAATTCTTTTAGATTTAAAAAAAATAATTATAAAAATAATTAATATAGATAAACCAATAATACCATTTTTTATAGCTGAGCTTGAAAAATATAAATATGCCCAAAAACACATAAGAAGAAAGAGAATAATAATATCAAAAAATCTTTCGACAAAGACTAAAGAAATTCCTCTATGAAAACTATACTTATAAAACTTTTTCATGTAAAGTGCTTTTGATAATTCACCTAATTTTGCTGGTAGTATCATATTTAGTGCCGTCGAAACTGTTATAGTTTCATAAGAAATTTTAAATGAAACTTTTGACATTTTCATCCATCTAAATGACAACGCAAGTTGTCCTAAAAAGACTACAAAGCTTGTAAGCACAACTCCATACCAAGAAACAATAGAAAGATTAATCTTATCTACATCAAAATCATGAATAATATAAAAGACAATTAATAATAAAAACAATATTTGAATGATTTTACTTTTCATAATACATCTTTTTACTCACTTAACTTTTTTAATAATGCTATTTTTATGTCAAGATCTTTATGTGGCTCTGATTTAATGTCTATGTTAATAGCTTGTAACAAAAACTGTAGCCCTAAAATTGTTGGTAAAACTATCATCAAATCTGTTCCAGCTGTTATATTTACACTCGGAGTAAAAATCCAAGTTTTGATACCATATAATGTACCAAAAGCAAACAACGGCAAGCCTACTGCTGTATAAAGCGAACCAGCATTAAAATCGTATATAAAGTATTTTAACTTTATTCTTTTTACTAATCCTTTAAAAAGTTTTTTTGGAAAATCTAAAAGAGTCTTTTTAATACTTAATGAGCTAACTTCATCGCCATATTTTGCAGGCATACCGACATCTTTAACAACGGCTTCTGTAATGTTTAAATTAATCAGGATGTCACTTTCAAAAAAATATCGTTTATCTAATGAATCAAGTGGCAATTTTTCTAGTGTATTTTTATATATAGCTGTATATCCATTAGTAGGGTCCATAATAGTCCAATAACCACTTGCAACTTTTACAAGGAATGATAAAACACTATTTCCGAAAAGTCTAATACTGGGCATGGATTTTAATGCTTCTAAATCTCTAAATCTATTTCCCTTAGTATAATCAGCTCTGTTTTCTATTAAAGGTTCCAATAAATGTATCATAAATTTAGGATCCATTTGTCCATCACCATCAACTTTTACAATCACATCCGCTTCAAGCTCCAATGCTTTTTTGTATCCACTGACCATAGCACCACCAACACCTTGATTAACTTCATGATGAATGATATGTACACTCTTTTTTTTAGATTTAAAAGGAGCAACAGCCTCATTAGCTTCATTATATTGAATCTCTATCTCATCTACACCATCAAGCACTTCATAAGATTTATCGGGGCATTTATCATCAACAACTATTATAAAATCTACATACGCAGGAAGTCCTAACACTACATCCTTTAAAAAAGGTCTTACCTTATAACTTGGTATTACGACTGCTACATTTATGCTATTTAACTTATCAATCATTTTTATTCCACTTAAATCTAATTTTATTTATTTTATTATTTAATGACTTTTCTACATCTAAAAAAGCATCAACGACTACTGAAGCAAACATTTTATCTCTCATTTTATCAACTTCAACTAAGGCCTCCTCATGAGTTTTTCCCTTTCTGTAAGGTCTATCCCCAATTATTCCTGTATAAAATTCACCAAGCGCAACAATTTGTGAACTTAACGGTATTTCAGCATCTTTAATGCCAAAAGGGTATCCTTTACCATCATATCTTTCGTGATGATATTTTATAATTTCAGTAATAGGATACACGTGTGAAATAGGTTCTACTATAACACTTCCTATAAGTGGATGTTCTTTAATAAGATTCATATCACTCTCTTCAATATTGTCTTTTTCTAAAACAGAAAACACATCACCAACCATGCCTATATCATGCAAATATGCTCCTAGAGAAATGGCATCTATCTCTGATTCAGACAAATATAATGATTTAGCAATTTCAACAGATATAGTTTGTACCATCAAAGAATGATCACGATAATATTCATTTCCTAACTCCATACCTTCATTAGTAAATTTCAATAACTCTAAATAATTTTTAACCATTTCACTTTTACCATCTATATTTACTAAAAAAGAACCAGCTGTATCTAAAAAAGAACCTATCTGTATCATCTTTTCTCTATCCAACTCTTTATTGTCATAAAATTCTAGTTTATAGGGTGTATTTCTTATATAGAATGTCTTTTGTAAAGGATAATCAAAACTATTAAGATAAACATACATAAGTTCATCCGATTTTGTGAGTAGTTTAGCGCCTTTTGCATCAGTAATTTTCATTATCAAAGCAACGAAAAAATTTAAAAATTGCTTATTATCCATTTGCAATTTCATTAATGAAACAGAAGTGCTTTTACTCATACTAAGTAGAGCATCTGCACCTTTTGCTTTAAAAATATCTGAGATTGCACCATAGTAACTTAGCATAACATCCAAATATCCAGCAAATTTTTGTCTATCTAATTTTTGTTTTGAATAAAGAAGAATCATATAATTATTGTCATTTCCAATAAAAACATCTATTATATATTTGCCACTTTCTGTAATGTTAGCTAGCTCTCTTTTAGCAACCCTAAGAGAAATAGATGCATCTTTGTTTTCTGCAATGTTTGATTCAATTAGAACATATGTTTCACCTCTTAATTCATACAATGCTATATAATGCGATTTAATTATTTCAGCACTTTTTAACAATACTTCCCCAACACTTTTAATATCTTTTTTAGTACTAAGTTTTTTTAGACTTTCATCTATTGCTTGAGCTTCTACTCTTTGCTGGATACTCTTTCTAAAATATCGCATTGCTACCAAAAACATAATGAAGGCCACTATAACAAATATCCACCAGTATTGACCTAAGAACTGATTAATTAGTTCAAAAATAGACGAAATTTGTTCTGGCAATACATTATTAAGATAGTCTCTACTTTGCTCAAAAATACTCAATTGTTAGCCTTTTTTCGTAAATATTCAATATAGTCACGATTATCAATTTCATACACCGTAATTGTCTTTGTCTTATAATATTCGCGGATATTATCATGATTTAACTTATATATTGCAACCCAGCCTTTTATATTTCCTTGAATATCACCTCTCCATCTATAGTACCACTCTCCAAGTCCTCTATAGGCATTTGCCTGATTTTCTGTAAATATATAAATTTTTTCAGTAGGTACAGGTAGATATTGATTATATGGTGAGTAATCATTTAAAAAATCTTGAGTATTTATATGATAACCTTTATTTCTAATTTTTGAAAAACTTTGTACATATTCAACTCCACTCCAGCTAAAAGGTCTGTTTTCACTATTAATTTTAAGAATTGCTGCAGGAATTGAAGTATATTGGACTAAATTTATATTTTGCCAAAATCTATCATCGTTATAAAACTTCGGTAATGCGAGAATAGAAAGAAAAAAGAGAGCATACATAAAAGTAATTATCACGCCTCTCGCATAATTTTTAAAAATTTTAAAGATAGGCTGATAAAAAAAATGATAAAAATGAAAAGAAGCTAATAAAGTTAAACCTAAAAATAAATATTCTGCCAATCTTCCTTGTTTTGCAAGAACTATTGTTCCAGCATGTGGTCCATAGTATGCTATGAATACTCCTAAGGGAAACATTAATATACTAATATTTAAAAACTTTCTTTTCATAAAGATTGTAGAAATCAATGCAATAATAAAAAAAACAAAATATGAAAGATGCAAAGCTGTAATATCTACTATTGAAACGGATAGATAACCTGTTTTAAGTGTCTTAGCTAAACCTTTTGTTCCAATTAACTTATCTAAAAATGGAGCAGCATCACCAACTTCAGGAGGAATTCCATATTTTATCATCGACAAAAGCCACAAACTACCCAAAAATGCAGCCGCTAAAATTCCAATTAATGCTTTTACAACCAATTTATATTCATATTTTCTTGCTATTGCAGCTACAATAGCAATTAAGACACTAACAACAGCCAGTGTAATAACGGCACCAGCATGAAAAACAAATATTAAAAATAGTGATAAAATATACACTATTAAAAAAGCATTTGATTTTGTTTGAAAAGTTTTAATTAGAAAGTAAACATTTAGTAAAACAAATATCGATGAATGTTCATAGGCCAAACCTGTCATATATCTATTGTATGGTTCATACCCTATTTTATGACCATTTATTAATGTATCCAGTGCACTAGGTACATAAAAATGAAATCCATAAAAATCCCTTGTTTCTGGATAATCAGTAACAACGACTACGCCAAGAATCATATCTGAAATTGGCGACATAAATACCATTCCAAATAACATAACAGCAAATAAACCTACATATTTTGACCCACTAAATTCTTTGACAACATAATATATTGACAAAAATAAATATATCCATAGAAGAACAGGATAAAGAGTTAATAGCACAACTTGATCAATATTTGTAATTAAATTTACAAAAAATACAATTACTGGCATCCCATAAAAATATGCACCAAATGTTTTATGATCAGCGTATAAGATATTTTGTTGTAGCGAACCAACCCATTCAATATACTGAGAAGTATCAGAGGAAGGATCAGCATAACTGTACATTCCTTTAATCATTAAAATACCAATTATGTAAACGAAAACAACTAGAAAAAGTGTTTTTTGTAAAAAAGTATAAAAAGTCATAGATTTTTGTAATTTAAAATATTTATTTTTACTATATGCAATAATATTATTTTTTAATATGACAGGATGATCAAGAACGTCAAAAATCCACAATAATATAGATTTTTTTAATTCAGACATATATTGAATCGGATCTTCTTTATAATACCATTTCTTAAACGCAAGTTTTGTAAACCATAAAACGATCCCAAATAAAAGGATACTAAAAATTTTCATAAGCACCAAGATAGGAATTACTACTTCAATATATGCAATCATGAAAAGAACATTGTAAACAAATTTTTGAACACCGCTCCCAGTATGCTCTTGTGGGAAAATTTTCGTCGGTAACCAATAAAATGCAAAATAACCCATCACTAATATCTTTGCAACATACCAGATATTACTCTGATATAATTGAAATAAAAGACTTAAGTCAATAAAATAATATCCTTGATGGTACATTTTTACTTATCTTTGTTTTATAATAAATTCAACTCTTCTGTTTAATGCTCTTCCATTGTCAGTTAAATTTGTTGCGATTGGATTACTTTCACCAAGACCCTTTGTTGTAATCATATCTGCAGGTATTCCCATTTTTACAAGTTCTTTTTTGACACTATTGGCTCTTTGGCTTGACAAATTATCATTATACGAATTCGAGCCAACATTGTCTGTGTGACCTACAACACTTAACTTTATTGATGGTTTTGCTTTCCAATATTCCACTATCGGGTTTAGGTTTTGGATACTATCTTTCTTTAGCTCGTATGATTTATACTCAAAATTAAGATTATGTAAAGTTATCACTTTGTCTTCCACTACTGCCTCAGATTCTACCACCATAACTTCGCTAAGGGCTTCTTTAGGCTGTACATTGTACATTCTATTCATTAGATAAAACATCAATTTCCATCTAAGAAGCTCCCCATCATACATTTTGTCTTTAAATTCAAAAGGTCTTAAAAATACGACACCACCTTTTCCATATTGAACAAATGAGACTAATGGTTCATTGTTTTTTGTTGCTAACAAAGTCATTCCATTAGGCATGAAGTCAGCAGACATAAAATCATTAGTTACTATATCTAAATTTTGGATATCATTAAAATACTCTATATTACTAGTTGTTTCAAATGAAATTTTAAGTGGCTCATAATTGATATAATCTACCTTATTCCCAACAGTCATATACGTTTTAACTTCCCTATCAAAAAACTTCAACTCTTTACTTTTATCAACAATGTTCTTTACAATTGCTTCATGGTTGATTTCCCCATTTTTCTTGAAAGTATCATATCTAGTTGAATAAATACCACCTTCAACCCATAGTATTCCACCTTCTCCAATCCACCATTTAAGTATTTCTTGTTCTTTGTTTGATAAATTGTATGTAAAGCCTAAATTTGTAAAAAGATCATTCGATACCCTTTTAAATTCATTAGCCCAAGTTGGCAATATATAGACAAAATCTTCCAGATAAGGATTAACTCTCAATTTCCAAAAATCCACATCTTTTACATGTGAAAATTTATACCTGTAGTCAATTTTATCATAAAATTGATTTGAGAACTTACCATTAAAATCTACTATAGGTTTATTTGATATAAATGGAAAATCTTCCAATAATTTTCTACCATTATTAACATCTTTTAATGCATACTCTGCTGACACATCATAAATTTCAACTGTTTCTGGCGTTAATATACTTTTTTCAAGTACACTCTGCTCTTTACTAGCACATCCACCAAAAAAACCAATAGCAACAAGTGCAACAAATACATAATTCCTCAAAACGAACTCCTTAAAATGATGAATAGTAATAAAACTCTAGGTCTTTAAACATTTTCAACGCATACTTAAAACTTACAAACCAAAAAGCTATACTACCTACTAATAAACCCAATACGGCATATTCTAATCCAAAGATTCTGCTGAAAATTATACCAACTATTATATTAATTATGGCAGCTATAACAATTGAATTTAGTGAAAAACCTTGCCTTGAAAATGAAAACATAAACAATACATTCATTAGCCCATTAACCATAAAAGCATACGATATAGCACCCACCCAATACACAAAAGGTGTGAAACTTTGAAAAAATATATCCACCCCTGCATAATTTGTAGTTTTATGTACAAAATAAACAATAAAAAAGACCAGAAGTATAATAATAACTGATAATATTAGATATAAAATATTGAATTTTTTGAAAAAATGAAAAACTTTTTCGTTAAACTCTATATATTTATTATATTTATACTGAACAACTAAATCATTGATTCGATACATAAACTCATGAATACTTACCTCTGTGGCACCCATCATAAAAATGAGTGAAATCAACGCCCAATCAAGTCCTAATTCATAAGGAACATTAAACCAAATAAAGTATGGTTTTGCCTCAATATTTGCACTCCACGCAATAATCCTATCTGAAGTTAAAAATACAAAATAAGCAAATCCATAAGCATAAAATGGCATCAAAGAATAAAATAATATCGAAGCTCTAGGATTTCCTTCTCCTTCTGAAACAACTCCTTTTTTCAGTCTTCTTACTTTTAAAAAAGCAAAAATAGAAATGATAATATCAAGTATAACCAAAGCAACAAATTGTGCAAATGGAAGAGTGATGCCAAATATAGTATGTGATAAGTATGTCAGAAGCATACCAATTAAGAAAAAATATAAAATATTCATATATTCTTCAAACATATAATAAATTGAAATATTTAAAAAAAGTATTGACAATAAAATGTAAAATGCCATAAGCACAAAAAAGTAGTAGTTTGGTAAAAAATTAAAAAAAAGATTAAAAAGAATCAGAATAATACCTACTATTACTACCATTGCAGCACCGATATTAAACAATAATATAGTTACATCAGATGCTAGTACAAATTCTTCTTGCTTTAGATAAAAAAGTCCTTTTCTCCCTATAGCTTGCGATGCTGAGCCTGTTACGATAAGAGCTAAGAATGTCCCTAATGCAACTGCTGTCGCTGTCTCAACATCCAAGGTTATAGAGGACCAAAGAGCAAAACCTATTGTTAATGTGAAAAATATTTGAACAAACATTGGCATTGCAAAAGCCAAGCCTTTTATATAATTTTTCAATACTCTTGGTACAAGTGGAGGTAAATTTTCCCAATCAACTAAGGCTTTTGATTTATATGTTCTTGTATCTATATATCGCATCATGTATTTACCCATTTCAAATACATTTTCAAAGCCATAATCTTTTTGTGCATCAATGTCTCTAATGCCAAATACTTCCAATAAAGCACTGATTTCCCAAAAATCATGGGGTTTACCACGCTCTAATGTAATTTGATCATACAGAACACTTAAATCTTGATTATGATCCATTTGTAGCCTTTTCTTTTGACTGATGATATTCATTGTATAATTTTTTATAAACTCTGCTATAATTATTTACCATATCATCGATGGTAAAATCGGTTAAAATTTTTCCTCTTGCTTCGAGACCCATTTGTCTTGCTATATTTTTATTTTCTAAAATATAAATAGTCTTATCGGCAAATTCTTGATAATCTTTAGGTCTTACAACATATCCATATCCTTCTAAAACCTCTTTAGTTCCACCAACATCTGAAGAAATAACAACCTTCTCACATGCCATAGCTTCAATAACAACAAAAGGGAAAGCTTCAGATATACTTGTTAACATTACAACATCTCCTTCATTATATGCTAATTCAGGACTACTTGTTAAGCCAGAAAATTCAAAATTCTTTTCTACATGTAATTCCTGCACTAAATCTAAACAAGTTTGATAATACTTTTTATCAAGCGTAGGACCGTATAACTTAAATAAAACATTTGGTATTCTTTTAGCAACAATTTCAGCTGTTCTAATGTATGTTTCTATATCTTTAAGTGGATCAATTCTAGCTACCATTACAACAATTGGTCGTTCATTTTTTTGAACATCAATTTGTCTAAATTTTAGTACATCTATTCCATTATAAATGGTCTCAATTTTTGAAACATCCGTACCCCATTTAATTTCCCACCGTGAATTATAATCACAAACTGGAGCAACAATATCAGCATAATGGAAATTAAGTTCCGATACAAGAGTAATAAGTCCCATCATAAACTCTTTTGTACGAATAGGCATCTGATTTCTTGAAGCTGCTAAATACTGCTCACGAATATATACACCATGCTCTGTTAATAAAAACTTACTCTTATACTTTTTTTTTGCTACTATACATGATAAACCACAAAACGCTGCCGCAGACGAATGATATATCTCTGCCTCAGGTAGCGTAGGAAGTAAAGAGATAAAAAATCTATATAGATATCTTAGTCCTTCAATCATATCAAATACCGTAGGAACATCCTCTTTTACATCTTTATAAAACTCTAAATAATAATTTCTGTATATTTCCCACAGTTCTTGAGACCTAAAAGTTTCATAATAGTCAAAAGTATGAAAATAATCATAAAAATCTATAATAGCATCTCCAAGACCATCAAGATCATGTTTTCTTTTATAAACATGCTCCAATACAAGAATCATCAATGGTCTTAATTTTTCAACATCTGGATTTACTTGTGTTTTTACTTTCATCTCGTAAATTTCAGAAAATTTAACTTTTCTAATATATTCAATAGGCTCTTCTGTTCCCCATAATGGAACATTTAATATTTCTATTACATTTGAAGGAATTTCAAATTTTAACTGTACAAATGGGTGCATTAAAATCGGTATCAAAGTAAAGTCAACATTTTTAATCTCTTTTATTAAAAGATCTGCCCATGTACTGACTCCACCTGTTACATACGGATAAGTTCCCTCACCCGTCCATACGACTCTAATCCTGCTCATAAAACTCTTTCTTTCCAATCAGTATGCTTAAAATAGAAACGCTTTGAATATATTGTTGTTCCATTTGCATGTATTGACTTGTGTAATCTAAATAATCTCTCATTGCGTTTGCATAATCTCGATATTCAGCCAAACCACTTACAAACTGTTCTTTTGAAACTGTTAATTTTTTATCCATTAATTCATACTGCTCTTGCAGTATGTTTCTTTCTTCATTTATTCTATTTATATTGCCATAATAATTATCTACTTGAATTAGAATCTCTCTTTGTTTAGATGAAAAAACAGATTTTTGTTTCATGATCTCATATTCTTCTTTTTCTTCATTTAAGTTTATATCATTTCTATTATATATTGGCATTTTAAAAGTAAGACCAAAATCCCAGTAATCGCCATTGCCAGAATTTGAAAGATCAAATGTGTCTAAATTGCCCATACCGTAACCCAGATGAGAATTGAATCTTATTTCTGGATAAAATCTTCTTTTTTGGAAAAGTAAATCTGCTTTTTTTACTTTTAATATATTTGATTCTATTGCTACATCACTACTATTTGTCAAAGCCTCTTTTTCAATATCAGACAACGATGTCATATCTAAATTCACTTTAGGAGCGCTAAGCATATAGGGTTTTGTACTTTTCGATTCTATACTATGTCTTAATATATAGTCGTTGTGTAAATGAATCTGCTTCAACCTCATAATTGTTTTCTTTAATTGAAGCAAGTCATTTTTTGAATCTATATAATTAATAACAGATACTTTTCCGCTTTTATAGCTATCGTTTATCATCTCATTAATAACTAACTGTTTTTTATACATATCTTCAGTTTTTTGCAACTCTTCTTGTGAAGTATATAGATTAGAATATAAGGTAGTACCCATTACTGCTAATTTGTCTTTAGCATTTAATTCTTTTATTTGAGCAAGTCTATTGTTTAAAATATCATAAGTATTATTAATAAGATCGTACCCACCATCCCAAAGAAGTTTATTAGCATGAACTGCTACGCCAGTACCTGTGTAATCCCCATTTACATTAACACCGCCACCTTGCGCAGGAACACTTCTTCCCGTTCTTAAATAGCCATCAGTATAAACATCAAAATTGTATGCATCTTTTTTTATCTCTACAAGTAAACTATCAATTTTTTGTTGATAAAATGCCTCTTCAGCTTTATCATTTTGTTCGAATAAGGCATCCATGTATCTTTTAAATGATAAATTATCATATATCATTACTTCATCTGTTTTATATAAATCTGGTATCTCATGCTCATTTAAGACTATTGGTTCATCTAGAGCTGGTGTATTATGATATTCAGCAACTTTTTTAGGATCTGTTTCACTATGTTTTACATCATTTAAATTTTTTTCTTCTAAAGCAACAATTTGCGGCTGATAATCTTTTTTGGAAATTTCAGTGTTTGAGGGTGCAATTATTTTTGAAGTTATGTTTTGAACATTTTGTTGCGAAGTATTTTTTAATACAGAAGAATCACAATTAATTATAAAGGCATCACGATAGTTTTTTCTGACCTCTTCCAATATTGTTTTTGTGCCAGAATAATTCTTATGTGTGTATATTTTGCACTCATAAATATCGTTATATTTCTCTATCGTACCCACTTGCGGGTATCGTTGCATAAAAAGTTCTTTATCTGAACTTTTTAAGTTTGCTGAACTAAACGCTATAATACAAAAATCTTTTGCACTTACAATTGATCCAGCTAAAACAAACAGTAAAAAAAAATTCTTCATCACAACTCCAATTAATATACTAGAACTCCTAATATTCTAACATAGACATACTTAATTTTTATCTGATTACTCAACTTTCTGGGCTATTCTTAGGTAAATCTGACAAGATTTAGATTCAATAATCGCTTAAAAAATTTAAAAAGTCTAAAGAATGAAATGAACACAAATGATACGACTTTTAAAGAAGATGCTTTCAGAGAAGCGACGTTAGTTCTCTGCATAGAGTTTTTTTGATTGTTATAACAATATCTTAGAAGCAACTGCCACAACAGCACTTTCAGAACGGAGTACCATAGGAGTTGCAAGTCTGAAGTTTTCCTGCGTTTGGAGTAAGGTACGCTCCTCTTTTGAAAAACCACCCTCGCACCCTATAAGAACTGTTGCAACACCTGCGTTTGACTCTAAAATATTGTCACAAAAATCAAACACTTTAGTATCAGGATATTCTCCAAGAAAAGTTTTTATATTTTTAGAAGCGGCAAATTCTATCAATGTACTACGACCTGATTGTTGCATCGATGCTTCTAAAATCCTCTCAAAACGCTCATAATCAAGTTTAAAATTATTTTGACTTCTCTCACAAGAGATAAAAGTGATCTTTGTTACACCTATTTCACTGAGCATTGGCAACACTTTTTCAATAGATTTGGCATCAATAACACACCAAGCTATATGAAGTTTTTTATTACTTTGCGTCTCTTGTGCAACTGATGTAAGAAGTTTAAGCTCTAAACTTCTGCCATCTACTTCTGTTATCTCATAACTATGAAGGATAGACAACTCTTTTTTTGCCCGAAAATTGACTACATCCCCAACTTTATGACGGCGTACTCTGATAAGATATTTATGTAGTTCCCCTCGAATACTCAAAAACTCTTTAGAAGCTTCATCGTGTAATACATAAATCATGCCCACATCCATGCAGATATACTAAGTGTCAAAAACAATTCAAAGAAAAGTATTTTCGTAGCAAAAGTTTTGAAGTTTTGAAGGGCATTTTCTTCTTTATTAGGAAGATATTTAAGTTTTTTCGCTCTTTTTACCTCAAGAATTATAATTGCAATAGCAAAAAATATCATCACAATATTTGCACCGCTAAAAGCTAAATGTTTTGCTGCCATCATAACGATACCAGTAAATATCACCGATGCAATCGCTAAAGAACCGATAGGGGTAAAAAGGTGCATAATTCTTTTATATTTACCTATCTCTTTGGCTTGCATAAGCAAAAAAAGATTGATAAAAACCACTAGTAAAATTCCAAGAACACCATAGTTATGTGTTACAATACTCATATCATACATTTCATTCATGGTGGAATTTTATACTAATAATTATTAAAAAAGAGGCAAAAATGGCAGTTACGGTTGAAAAAGCACTTGAGATTATTTATACACATATCAAAACAAAGCCACTTAAAATTATGCCGATTGAAGATGCTTTAGATTATGTATTGGGTGAAAATATCACAGCTTCGCACAATCTTCCACCGTATGATAATTCTGCCATGGATGGCTACGCGGTCAAGATAGAAGACGGTGGTAAATGTGTCAAAGTAGCACATACCATTTTTGCAGGGGATGATTTTCACGAAGAACTAAAGCATGAAAACGCCATCAAAATCATGACTGGTGCAAAAATTCCCTTAGGTACGCAATGTATCGTTCCGATTGAAGAAACGCAAATGTGTGAAGGTGGTGTTTTACTCCCGCACAATCTTTCTCTCTCAAAACACATACGACTTAGCGGAGAAGATATCAAAAAAGAGAGCCTACTGTTGCGCAAAGGTGAACGCATAAACGCTTATACTATTACTCTTTTAGCTTCTCAGGGCATCACACACATCAAAGTTTATAAAAAACCGCGCGTCTCACTTTTTGCCTCAGGCAATGAACTCAAGATGCACTTTGAACAAGTAAAATCCTACCAACTATACAATACAAATACGCCGATGTTACTCTCACGCTGCCAAGAATTTGGCTGTGAGGTCAACTTCATCGGAACTGCCAATGACACGATTGATAGCATCAAAGAGCATATCAAAAGCGCCCTAGATAGCGACCTTATCATCACTTCAGGTGGAGTGAGTGTTGGAGATGCAGACTTTACAAAAGAGGCTTTTGCAAGTTTGGGCTGTGAGAATTTTTTTGAAAAGATAGAAATTAAACCTGGAAAACCTACAACCTTTGGTCGCATAGGTGAGACTTTTGTTCTCAATCTTCCAGGAAATCCTCTCGCTGCAGCACTCAACTTTGAACTTTTTGGGCAAAGTGTCATCTTAGCACTTAGTGGAGATCACTCAAGATTTTTAAATACAATAGATGCAAAAATGAAAGAAGATTTTGATGTTAGAAAGGGACGACGTTCTTTGATTCCTGGATTTTTTGATGGAGAGTATTTCAAAGTATGTGAACAATTTGCGCCAGGAATGATTTCACCTCTTTCCTATGCAAACGCATACATTATGATAGATGAGAATTGTGCTTATTTAGCTCAAAACGCAGTGGTAAAAATCATCCCGATAAAGTTCCGCTTTACTTCTAATCATATTAGAAGTTTAATTACAGTGTAAATTTTCTGACGCACGGAGATTTCGAATCAAGTGTGATGACGGGAAGTTTCGTCACCTGTCCTGAAAGAAATGCCCTGGGGGAGAGGGTTTTGAACCCTCTTAACCCGTCACCCTGAACTTGATTCAGGGTCTCTGTGCGTAAACGCAGTGATTATTTAAACGCAGCTGGGATTTATAAATCTCTCGCTGCGTTTTATCTTTTCCCAAAGCTCTTTATCTGCCCAGTCATTTCGCACTTCTTGCGAAAAAATAATCTCTTCAAATTTTATTATGCCCATATTTAACGAGTAAGCATCCGCCTCAAAACATTGGGCATAACCTGTGTCAGTTTCATGAACAATGACACTACTCAATTTCACCTCTTTTTCTCCATTGACACTCGATGTTAAACGCAGAAGTTTATCTATCATAACAAAAATGACACGAGAAAATTGCTCTGCAGAAGGCGAAACTGGAAGTTCTACCCATCTGTGCGAATGTTTTTTCATGTCATTTATATACTCTTTACTATCATGATTCCAAAGTGCTACGGCGTGGTCAAAACTCTCCACAAGTGCTTTCATATTTTGTTTCATGAGACCAAAATCATAAACCATCTGCCCGTTGTCTAAAAAATTGGATTCAAAAAGAAGTTCGACTTTATAAGAGTGTCCATGGAGTGAACTTCTGCACTTCACGCTTGAGCAGCCCCGCACGATATGAGCATTTTCAAACTTGAACATTTTGCGTATTATCATCTTATACTCCCTTATTTTTGTCCCAGATTCTTATATGGAGTCTGTCGCTGAAATTATAGCCCTTCTCTTTGCAAAACTCTATAAGCGGCTCACTGTTTTTCTCCACCTCTGCACGACTGCCGCCAAGAGGCATACAATAAACTTTCAAAAATGGAGCATGAGAGAGAATATCCTCTATCTCATCATCAAGTCCCAAATTTATGGACTCCGCATCTATGGAAAATTTAAAAAAAGCTTCTCTTGCGTTTAGTGCGATTGCGTTTATGGCATCACCTCGAATGCGTTTACTCTCATTTTCACCTGAGTTACTGAGTTTTACCGAAAGAGCGAATATACATTTTTTATAGACTTCATACTTCTCAAAATCCACCGTCAAAGAGGCGTTTGTCTCAAAAGTAATGGTATGTCCTCGCGCATCTAGTTCCTCTAAAAACGCAACAAAAACAGCATCATTTGCATATATGAGCGGCTCGCCGCCTGTCAAGACGACATCGACACCCTCGGGAAGTTCATATAAATCTAAAACATTTAAGAGTTCATCTTCATGCTTAATTGAGATCCATGCGTGTGCAAAATGCTCTTTATTGACCGCATACACAGTGTCGCAGCCAAGAACTTTCACTCCATCGGCCGCCTCTTCCACACAGCCGAAACCCTCACATTTCATATTGCATCCGCCAAAACGAAAAAAGAGCGAAGGAGAACCCGTATAACGCCCTTCACCTTGTATGGAGTAAAAATGTTCAACCAGATATATCATCTTTTTCCTATTTTTTTATTTCTTTTGACTAACGGAGATCCCGCATCAAGTGCGGGATGACGGTTTTTTTCGTTATTCCAAACCACCAAAACCCAGTCATTCTGAACATCCAAGCCCGTCACCATGACCCACAAAATCCCGTCACCCTGAACATCCCTAAACCCGTCACCCTGAACTTGATTCAGGGTCTCCGTGCGTAAACGCAGTCACTTCTTCTAACACATAGGGAACGCTATATTATCCCCTCATACAAATCATTCCAATCCGCATTCATATTTTCTATAAGTTGAACTTTCCATTCACGCCTCCAAACTTTTAACTGTTTTTCGCGCTTAATTGCTTCAACAATCTCGGAATGCACTTCATAATAAACCAATTTTTTCAGATTATATCTTTGAGTAAAACCCTCCACAAGTGAGTTTTTATGCTCATACACCCTCTTAAGCAAATCGCTTGTAACACCTATATACAAGGTTGTATTATAACTATTGCACATTATATAGACATAGGAATTCATAGAAGTTATTTTATCCTAATACGGAGTGGTTTTAGAATAAAAGAAAAATTGTTTTGACTAACGGAGATTCCAAATGACCGAAGGAAATGCCCTTGTGGTACAAGTTTGGAATGACGAGAGTGCGTTTGGAATGACCGTTTTTTCGTCACCCTGAAGCACAAAAGCCGTCACCCTGAAGCACCAAAACCGTCACCCTGAACTTGATTCAGGGTCTCCGTGCATAAATGCAGAAACTTTTTTAGACTAACAAGTGGATTTGTATGACGGTTTTTTCACCCGCCCGTTTCATAAAATGCACGTTTTGAGATTTCATTATCTTCTCCACCCCAACGATTTTTTTCCGGTTTAGTTCTGACAACCTCTTTTAAAACAAGAGCAGCACCTTTAATGTCGCCGCGTTTAATGGACTCGGCAATGCTCATAGCTTCGTCAAAATAAAGACACGGGATGAGTTGCCCTTCGGCTGTAAGTCTAATGCGATTACATTTTTTACAAAAATCATCCTCATAAGGTTCTATGATTCCAAAACGGTAGCCGTCGCTCATTTTGTAGTAGTGCGAAGGGGAAGAACCGTCAAAACCTTCGTCTTCAAATTCGTAATGTTCTCTCAAAATACTCAAAAGTTCAGGAGACTTCAACCCTTGTATCTCTTTTTTGGCATAAGAGTTTTCCATATACTCTATAAAACGAACACTCATGTCACGCGCCTTACAAAACTCTAAAACATCGGCTATCTCGTTTGCGTTGACATTTTTCATAGGTACCATATTTACTTTAACTTTGAGCCCGACTCTAAGTGCCTCTTCAACACCTTCAAGCACATTTTTTAAAACATCTTTGCCGGCTATCTCTTGCGCTACACTCGGGATGAGCGTGTCAATGCTCACATTAATGCGCTTAAGCCCTGCGTCTTTAAGCCTTTGTGCTGTGCCTTTGAGTAAAAAAGCATTCGTAGTCATAGCCAAATCTATGCTCGGCTCATAGTCGTAAATCATCTTGATAAATTTATCTAAATCTTCACGTAAAAGCGGCTCCCCGCCTGTGATGCGGATTTTTTTAATACCCTCGTCTATGGCTACTTTTATAAACTCAAAAAGCTCCTCAAAAGAGAGAAGATTTTCTTTTGGAACCCAAGAAAAAGGCTTTTCAGGCATACAGTACTGGCATCTGAAGTTACATCTCTCTGTGACTGAAACACGTAAATAATCCACTACTCTTTCATAACTGTCAATAAGCATTCGCTATCCTGTCGTTTTTTGTTGGGTGTATTATATCTTTTGGAGTTAAAATGTAGATTGATGCAAGTCATAAAGCGAAAAAGTTAAAGAAAAAGTTGTTTTGACTAACGGAGATCCCGCATCAAGTGCGGGATGACGAGAGGTTTCGTCACCTGCCCTGAAAGAAATGCCCTTGGGGTACTGAACTTGATTCAGGGTCTCGTGTGCGTAAACGTAGTGGCTTATTTAGAGAGAATTTCTGCTTTAAGTTTATTGAACTCTTCGTCACTCAAAATACCTTGTTGTTTTAGGGCAGCTGCGTTTTGAAGTTCTTCTGTTTTTGATTTTGTATATACTGGCTGTGGTGCTACAACAACACTGGCTTCTTCTTTTTTTGGTAAAATGAGCTCAGAGATAATGTTATCTTCTTTAACATATTCACCTGCAAGAGTTGTGTTTGAAAGTTCTTCATAGGCAAGATTCGCGTTTACTCTTTTTATCTCAAATTTTGCAAAATCATCCGCGAAGCTTTTTACTCTCAGGTAATATGTTTTACCTGCAGAGAGCTCAATATCTACTTTTTGTTCTTCAATATCTCCTCTAAACGCAGAGATAGTAAGCATTCCCGGCTTGAGATTGTACGCCTTGTATTCAGCTACTTTCAAACTGCCTTCTGTTTTTTTGCCGTTGACTCCTATTTTATATGTAGAAACTCTTGTTGTCATATTGATACCCTCATCAGGCACGACATAAACATAAACAAGTGCTGCGTTTTCAAGTGGAGATTGCTTCTCAAACGCAACCTTGCTACATGCACTAAAAAATATACTAAGAAGGATAGTTACGAGGATTAAAGCGATTTTTTTCATTGTTACTCTCTTTTATGATTTGTGTGAGTGATTATACAAAAATAGTTTAAATATGAGCTAAAACGCAACTCTCGTCATCCCGCACTTGATGCGGGATCTCCGTGTGTTCACAAAAAATTGTCATTTCAACCCTTTGCTGTGTCATACCTCTATTTTTCATAATGGTACTTACACGAAGCGATTATGATTGATGTTTCTGTCGCTTTATAGACTAGGCGATGCTCGTCCGTGATTCTTCTTGACTAGTAGCCGGCAAACTCATGTTTGAGAGCTTCCGGTTTTCCAAGTCCCACAAAAGGACTTCTATCAACATCTTTTATAAGTGTTATTATTTTTTGGTAAATCTTTTTATTGTCTACTGCCCAGCTCGTAAAATCAGCAAAAGCCATACCTTCGAAAACGACCTGTCTCACTGAAATAACTTTGGATCTGCCACAATAAGATTTTTACTATTTTCAATGTTTGAAATAGATTGTATTAACGCATCTTTATTGGCTTTCGAGGCACAAAGATACTCTGTATCATCCGTTTCCGACACTATCAGCTCGATTCTTTTATTTTGAAACATTATACCAAACACAATTAACCATACATTCTTACAATCATCCAATCAGCAATTAATTGCCACTGTTCTCTTATCCAGGAATATCCT
>MIBW01000009.1 GCA_001829625.1 Sulfurimonas sp. GWF2_37_8
TGTGCATCACAAAATGTGCAACACAGCCGCAAAAAAACTTGAAGCAAATGAACCAATGGTGTTCGTAAAATGGGAAAGTTTAAATATATATAATTATAATCTCATTGCATCTTTACACAATGAAAAAGGTGCATTAGCAGAATTTTTGACTTATCTTGTGAAGTTAAATATAGATATAAACTCTATAGAACTTGGTAAAGAAAGCAATACATATATAAAATATTGTGAAATCGGCTTTGAGTCAAAAGAGTCGGATATACAAATGCTAAAAAATAAAATAGACAAAAAAATAAAAGTGATTCAGCTTATAAGAACAGATGACGCTTATAAAAATTAATAAATAGGAATAAATGTATATGGTAGAAGAGGCTTTACGAGAGATACAAAGAGGGAGTGCCGAAATCATAGATATGCCAAGAGTTGAGACTTTACTGAAAGCATATTTTAATGAAGGCAAAGCATATACAGTAAAAGCAGGATTTGATCCGACTGCACCTGATTTACATCTTGGACATACTGTTCTTTTACAAAAGCTTGCTACATTTCAAAAATATGGTGCACGTATTCAGTTTTTAATTGGGGATTTTACTGCACAAATCGGTGATCCTACAGGTAAAAGTGCAACAAGAAAAACACTTTCTCAGTCGGATATTCTTGAAAATGCGAAGAGTTATAAAGAGCAAGTTTTTAAAATATTGGATGCCTCTAAAACGGATGTCGTATTTAACTCAGAGTGGATTAATCCACTGGGAGCATCTGGAATGCTTACTTTAACGACAACCTATAATGTTGCGAGAATGTTGGAGCGAGATGATTTTGACAAACGCTATAAAAGCGGCATCTCTATCTCTATAAGTGAGTTTATTTATCCTCTACTTCAGGGTTATGACAGTGTACATCTTCAAAGTGATATTGAGATAGGCGGGACAGATCAGAAGTTTAATCTTTTAATGGGAAGATATCTCCAAAGAGCGTATGAAATTGGTAAAGAACAATCAGTGCTCATGATGCCTATTTTGGAAGGTCTTGATGGTGTTCAAAAGATGAGTAAATCGCTTGCTAACTACATCGGTGTTGCAGAAGAACCAAATGATATGTTTGGGAAAGTGCTCAGTATTTCAGATGAGCTGATGTGGAGATATTATGAGCTTCTGAGTGCAAAATCTTTGAATGAAATAGATGTTTTGAAACAAGGTGTTATAGATGCATCGCTGCATCCAAAAAGTGTGAAAGAAGATTTGGCTATGGAAATAGTTGCAAGGTTTCATTCTCAAGAAGCGGCAAAAGCGGCAAAAGAAGAGTTTGATAATGTCCATGCTAAAAGTCAAATTCCAACAGATATAGAAGAGTTTGAATGTAATGGTGAGATTTGGATTGCTAAAGCCTTAGTAGATTGTAACATCGCTCCATCTACTTCACAAGCAAGAAGAGATATTAAGCAAGGTGCTGTTAAAATAGACCAAGAAAAAATATCCGACGAGCAGCTACAGCTAAGTAAGGGTGAGTACATCCTTCAAGTTGGAAAAAGAAAGTTTGCAAAATTAAAGGTAAATTAATGAGTTTTAAAGCATTAAAAATTGGTAAGTATATTATTGAAAAACCAATAGTCCAAGGTGGTATGGGTGTTGGTATCAGTTGGGATCAGCTTGCTGGTAACGTCTCAAAAGAAGGTGGTCTCGGTGTTATTAGTGCAGTCGGTACTGGTTATTATGAAAATAAAATACACTCAAAAAGGTTAGTAGCTGATAGACCGTTAGATGCTGTAAACTTTTATTCAAAAGAGGGTTTTGACGCTATTATCAAAAACGCAAGAAAAATATGTGGTGATAAACCACTTGCTGCCAATATTCTCTATGCTATTAATGACTATGGTCGTGTTGTAACAGACGCATGTGAAGCTGGTATCAACATCATTATTACGGGGGCTGGACTTCCTACGAACATGCCGGAGTTTACCGCAGATTATCCTGATGTTGCCCTTGTGCCTATTGTCTCTTCGGCAAAAGCGCTGAAAATTATCTGTAAAAGATGGCAGATGCGTTATAACAGACTTCCTGATGCAGTTGTACTTGAAGGACCAAAAAGCGGAGGACACCAAGGATTTACGTACGAGCAATGCACAATGGATGAAAATCAGCTAGAAAATCTTGTGGCACCTGTTGTTGCAGAAGCTGCACTTTGGGGAAATATTCCAGTTATCGCAGCTGGTGGCGTTTGGGACAAAAATGACATTGAAGAGATGATGGCTTTGGGTGCAAGTGGTGTGCAAATGGGTACACGTTTTATTGGTACTTTTGAGTGCGATGCCCATGAAAACCTCAAGCAGGTTCTTATTAACGCTAAAAAAGAAGATATTATACTTATGGCTTCTCCTGTAGGTTATCCTGCGCAGGGTGTGCGAACAAACCTCACTAAACTTGTCGAAAATAGAGAAGGTCCTGCTATTAAGTGTATTTCTAACTGCGTTTCTCCTTGTAACCGTGGCGAAGAAGCAAAAGTTGTTGGTTTTTGTATAGCAGATAGACTCAGTGATGCTTTTGAAGGAAATCTTGAAACAGGTCTCTTTTTCTCAGGCACAAATGGATATAGACTTACAGAACTAATATCTGTTAAAGAGTTACTTACAAAGCTTATTGAGGGTGAATAAATAAATATATGTTTCGTTATTTATTTATTCTTCTTTTATTGGCAATTTCGCTTTATGCGTTGGATGACGATGAGATTTTAAAGCGTGCTGATGATCTTATGCAGACGAACAATAAGAGCAATCAGTTTCGTGCCTATAATGATTATAAAAATCTCTATATTCGTTCTATAATGAGTGAAGATGAGAAACTTAAACTCAAGGCCTTGCAAGGCATCGTAAACAGTGGAGGCAAACTTCATATAGATGTTGCAAACTATACTGATGAACTTGCAGGCTACGCGACAGAGAAAAAGCTTAGCTCTATCCCAAAAGTGCAGCAAAGTTACGATGATGCAAAAGCTGGAGAGAAGATAGCGCTTCTTAATACTCCTACAAAAAAACAAGGTGATATACAAATTGCCTCTACGCATAAACTTCAATCGGTTCGTTGGCAAGATGAAAATATGATTTTAAGTTTTGATAAAGTATTGAAACAAAATCAAATCAATTATTCTGCGCTTTATGATAAAAAACAAAATACCTATAGATATATTTTTGATATTCATGCTTCGATGTTGAGTGAATCACAAAATCTTCGTAAAGAAGGTATCGGTAAGATACGATTGGCACAGTTTGATCAAAATATGCTGCGTTTAGTTATAGAAAATGATTCGAAGTTGGAGTTGAACTATAAAGTTACATCAGACAAAATTGTGATTAATGTGCCTGCAAGTGCTAGAGCAGGGGAGAGTGAAAAGATTACAGCAGTTTCTTCTCCCACTGCAGTTATGCCAAGAGGTCTTGCCGGAAGCAAGACTGTTGTGATTGATCCTGGTCATGGAGGCAAAGATCCAGGTGCAATCAGTAAAAATAAAGCGCAAGAGAAAACTATAGTCCTTGATATTGCAAGTGAGCTCAAAAAAATTTTAATAGCTCGCGGGTATAAAGTATATATGACGAGAGATAGTGATCAGTTTGTCAAATTAAGTCATCGAACACAGTTTGCTAATAAAAAAAACGCAGATATATTTGTAAGTATCCATGCTAATGCGGTAGAGAAAGCTAATGCGAATAAAGCAAATGGAATAGAGTGCTATTTTCTTTCTAACTCAAGATCAAGCAGAGCGAAAAAAGTAGCTGCAAAAGAAAACTCTGCAGATTTGAGTGATATGAATTTTTATGGAAAAGAAAGTTTTTTAAATACACTCAATAAACACAATATAGTAGCTTCAAATAAACTTGCAATCGACCTTCAAAGAGGGATGCTCTCTTCTTTAAGTGGTTACAATAATGTGAATGATGCCGGAGTTCGCGAAGGACCTTTTTGGGTTTTAGTCGGAGCGCAGATGCCTTCTGTTTTGGTTGAGGTTGGGTTTCTTTCTCATCCGATTGAATCGACTAGACTTCTTGATAGAAGATACCAAAAAAGTTTGGCACTGGGGATAGCCAATGGTGTGGAGAGATATTTTTTAAATAATTAACTGAACTTTCGCACCTAATTCCAATAAAAAAACAGCCAACAAGTGCTATTTTCTAGTAACTAGTGACAATTCTCAATAACCCCAAAAGCTCATCTTTATCACTAAAATACTTCGCTGCGTTTTGTGCTGTGGTACGATAATTTATAATTTACATATCATAAAACGGTATGTAAATATTTATTTTTCACTCCAATTTAGATATACTCACACTATGAAAAAACAAAAATGGATATGGGAATATGATGAATATCCCAATTTTAAATACAATAAAGAAACACTAGAACCTCTATTAAGAGATATTGCTTATGAGCAAGGAAAATTAAAGTCTTTTATGCTTTTAATGGATAAAGAGAGTACGAAATATTCACTTGCACAAACTTTAGAAAATGAAATCATTGCAAGTTGTGAGATAGAGGGTGAGATATTAAATCGACAAAGTGTTCGTTCATCTATCAAACAAAAGTTGGGCTTAGAATCACAGCAACACTACAAAGCTTTAAAGAAAGAGGATAATTATGTAGATATCCTCATAGATGCTAACACAAACTATGATGAAGATTTAACACTTGAAAAACTTTTTGGTTGGCATCATGCGATGTTTGAAAAAGGTTATAGTGGATTTGCAAAGATAAAAGTAGCCGAGTTTAGAGGGGAAGGTGCTATGCAAGTAGTATCAGGTGATTACGATAAAGAGAAAATTCACTATGAAGCACCACCTTACGATACTCTTGAGAGAGAGATGGATAATTTTATCAAATGGTTTAATGAAACCCCAACCACACTAGAAATTGCCGCTATTACACATCTTTGGTTTGTAATCATTCATCCTTTTGATGATGGTAATGGAAGAATCACAAGAGCACTAACAGATAGAGTATTATCAAAACTTGAGCACTCCTCTTTTTCAAAAATCTATACCATGTCAAAGAGTATCTATGAAGATAGAAAAGGTTACTATGAAGCCTTAGATAAAACAACAGGACGATTTGCTAAAGATGAACCATTAGATATTACTTACTGGATGGTGTGGTTTTTTAAAACTTTACATGATGCATTATTAGACGCACAAGAACAGTTAAACTACATTGTAGAAAAAACAAAGTTTTGGGATGAACATAGAGAAGATGAACTAAATTCAAGACAGATAAAAGTACTAAATAGACTCCTTGATATCGGAAGTGAAAATTTTAAAGGTGATCTTACAAAAGCAAAATATATAAAAATTACTGATACAGCCGAGACTAATGCCTCAAGGGATATTGCAGACTTACTAGCAAAGGGATGTATAAAAAAAGTAGAGGATACAATAGGAAGAGGAACTAGATATACAATAAATCATAAATAGTAATACACTTTTTTAGTGTATCACTCTATAAAAAGTATAATTTGGGTCGGGTGGGGGACTGTAAATAATTCTGTGTCAATTTGATAAAATTGACCTCTGACCCTGCTTATTTGGTTGTTTTCTACTGTTTTAACCATTCCAAAAACATTGGGTCAAAAAATTGTTTATTTTCATCGATAATACCTTCATCTTTGAGCTCTTTTATTATTTGGCTTTTGTAAGACAAACTCACTTTGTCACCACCTTTAAACCCCTCAATTGCTAGTTCTTTTACTATTGAGCCTTTGTGTTTTTTGGAGTTAAGTTTTTGCCATAAAGTTTCAAAATAAATAGCATTGTCAAATAAAATCTTTTCAATAGCCTGATGGATATTTTTTTCAGAGATTATAAATTCGCCGTTATTTTCCATCAAAAAACAGATATATCCCTCTTGTAAAACTTTCATAGCATAAAATGGATGACCATTGACACTTTGTATCAAAGTTCCAACTGCTTCATCATCAAAGCTAATCTTTTCACCCAAGATAAGTTCACTTGCAAAAGTTTCAATCGATTCATTTGACAATCTTCCTATTCTCATAAGTGTTGCGAAGTTAAAAAATGCATTATCAGAATTCAAAAAAATATCATCCATAACACTTTGTTGACTGCCAGCAAAAATATAAACCACATTTGAATGGGTTTGAAAATAGCTTCGTAATTTTTTGATGAAATCTTGTCCAAATTTTGCCAAATCTCCAAACTCATCAAAAAAAGCAATCAGTTTTTTCCCTTTGGCGTTTGATATGCTTTGTGCTAAATCAAATGTTTTTCTGACAAGCTCGTTTTCATCTTCCTCTTTGAGTAAGTCATACCCAACTTTAACATCGCTATATTCCAGAGAAAATTTCCCCATAATCTCCATAACATTATCTTTGGCATGTTTTACAAAGTTTTTGACCCCGTCTAACTTATAAATAGAGTCTATATATATTTCACAAAATTCTCTAATTGTAGAAGCCGCAAATACATCAATTTTGCAAATAAGATATTCATCTTCTTGCTTGTTTAAAAATGCATTGACTAATGTAGTTTTTCCATATCTTCTTGGAGCGATAATAGCAATATGTTGTCCCAAAGATACATAAGCACTAAGTTGAATAAGTTCTTTTTCTCTACCAATAACAACCGAACTCAGTCCACCAGCATTTAATTTCATTTTATAACCTTTTTAAATAAATATATTATTTAGTATATTACATAAATATTATATCAATGTCAATAGGTGTTTATGCAATCTACTAAATATGGGGGATTACATTCGCAGATATTTTGTGCGCCGCACAAAATCTACTTTTGACAATGGCCAGATTTTTGAGTGCGCCTGTTTGAATCTTTAGTCATTATTTATCTCTTTTGTTAATCTTACAATCTCATTATCAAAAAAACCAAGCACTGCATATATTTCATCCATCATATTTTGGTATTGTTGTTTTGCAATAATTTTATCGTGATGAAAGACTTTGTTTCTAAATAGTCTTATATTGTTGAGCTTTATAAATTATAATGAACCTCTAAAATCAAACCAGTAAATTCTATTTTTTAATTCCAAAATGTTAGAATAAAAATATGAAGACAAAGGGATTAAAAATGAGTACCAAAAGAAAAGTATATAGTGCTGATTTCAAAGCCAAATTAGTTTTGGAAGTTTTAGAGGGTGAAAAAACAATCAACGAGATTGCAAGCGCATATGGAATTATTCCAAATAACTTAAAGAACTGGAAGAAGCAGTTTCTCGAAAATATGAGTTTGGCATTTGACAAAAGTATCGTTGTCAAAGAGTATAAAGACGAGATAGAAACTCTTCAAAGAGACAAAGACAATATGGCTAAAAAAGTGGGTGAGTTAACACTTGAGAGAGATTTTGCTGTGGAAAAGCTCGTAAGCTTGGTCTCATCTAAAGAGAGAAAAACTCTCGTTGACATCAAGCTTAATATCTCACTTAATAAGCAGTGTAAACTCTTGCAGGTAAGCAAATCATCTTTGTATTATCAACCTACGAAACCATTTAGTTCAGGCGGTGAGATAAAGCTCTTAGATGCGATAAACAACATCTATTCAGATTTTCCAACTTATGGAAGTAGAAGAATTCATGCTCAATTACTCAGAGATGGTTTTAGTATAGGTAAAAAGTTTGTCAAAAAAGCCATAAAGTATATGGGGATAGAAGCCCTATATCCGAAGCCTAAGACTACTACCGCTAATAAAGAGCACTACAAGTATCCATATCTTCTAAAAGAGTTTAGAAATTACGCTGGGCAAGTTATTATAGAGAAAACTAATCAAGTTTGGAGCACTGATATTACTTACATCAAACTTGCAAAAGGCTTTGTATATTTGGCTGCAATCATTGATTGGCATAGCAAAAAAATACTCTCCTGGAAGCTGTCAAATTCAATGGATATTTTTTTAGTAACGAGTGTGCTAAAAGAAGCTTTAGCCTTCTATCCAAAACCAGAAATATTTAACACAGATCAGGGAAGTCAATATACTTCAAAAGTCCATACGAGTATTTTAAAGAAGCATGACATCAAAATTTCCATGGATGGTGTCGGTAGAGCTACAGATAATATTTGCATTGAGAGATTCTGGCGAAGTGTCAAATATGAAGAAGTTTATCTAAATGAATATAAGAACATCAAAGAGCTACAAAAAGCCATTGCAAAATATATAGACTCTTACAACAAAAAAAGATTACACTCGACCATTGGATATAAAACTCCCAATGAAATTTACTATCAAGCTATTAATAACTTAGACTCAAAGGGAGAAAAACTGTTACCACTGGTATCGTAAAGAGGTGGAATTAAAAAAACTTGATTTACT
>MIBW01000010.1 GCA_001829625.1 Sulfurimonas sp. GWF2_37_8
TAAGCGGGAAGCCAACTCCAAGATGAACTCTCCCTGAAGTACGCTTGAAGACTACAAGCTTGATAGGCTGGATGTGTACGCATAGCAATATGTTTAGCTGACCAGTACTAATAGTACGTTCGTCTTTTTTTACAAAGTTCTTTTAGTAGAACATAGCGTTCACTACCTTATTTAGTGTAAACTTAAAACAGTAATCTGTTTGTAAGTTATTTAGTAGCAATGTTGACTTTTATTCTATGCCTGAAATCGCATAGAACATACAAACAATTTGAATTTAGTGAATCTCACTAAATACTCTACTCAATCTGACTTTAACAGTCAAAGATAAGTACATACGAGACTATGTCTTTATCTTTGATTGTCTAGGTGGCTATAGAGAGAGGGAAACGCCTGGTCCCATTCCGAACCCAGAAGCTAAGCCTCTCATCGCTGATAATACTGCATCTTTCAGGTGTGGGAATGTAGGTCGCTGCCTAGTTAATCAGATTCTTTTTATTTCTTTTGCTTTTACCTCTTTTCTTTATTTACTTATTCTTTTATATTTAAATGCTTTTATTTACTCTTATAATTCTTTGTCTATTTCCCAATAATGCTCTTGTGGGTTCATATTTACTTTATGGAGTCTTTCTAAAAAATATTCTCTTGTGACTTCTTTTGCACCAAGACTTTTGAGATGACTTGTTGGAACTTGACAATCTATAAAATCATAACCCCATTTTTTTAGATGTCTCACAAGTATTGCGTAAGCCGTTTTAGAAGCATCATTGACATGAGAAAACATTGACTCTCCGCAAAATACCTTACCGATTACCACACCATAAAGTCCTCCAACAAGTATGCCATTTTGATAGCTCTCAACGGAATGCGCAATTCCTAGTCCATAAAGTACCTCATAGGCTTCGATTATTTCTTCTTGTATCCAAGTTCCATTTTGGTTATTTCTGGAAGTAGAGGCGCATTTATGCATAACTTCTATAAAGTTTGTATCAAATTTATAATTAAATTTTTTCATACTTTTTTGTAAAGAGCGGCTGAGTTTAAAATCATCCAGTTCCATAATGAGCCTTGGATTTGGTGACCACCATAGAATTGGATCTTCATGTGAGTACCAAGGAAATATACCATTTTGATAAGCACGAATCAGTCTTGAGTGATTGAGATCACCTCCCCATGCTACGATGCCATCAGGTGAGGCATCATTTGGGTGGGGAAAGGTAAGGCTGTGTTTATTGAGCTGAGGAATGTTCATTTGGCTCTATAAAGTCTAGGTTGAGTTCTATATCGCTATCTATTACAACTACACCACCGCGTTTGAGTTTTCCAAAGAGTATCTCATCGCTGAGTTTATTTGTGATGTTGTTTTGTATATAGCGTTTGATTGGTCTTGCACCCATCTCTATTGAATAGGCTTTATCGGCAATAAATTCGGCTGCATTTTGACTGATTTTTACAGATATTTTTTTCTTTTTAAGATCTCGATTAAGTTCTTTTATAAATTTATTTACTATACCAATAATTGTCTCTTTATTGAGTGCTTTAAATTCGATAATCGCATCAAGCCTGTTTCTAAACTCTGGAGTAAAAAATGATTTTAACTCTTCATTTTTAGAGATTGAACTGTCTTTATTGAAACCCATAATATTTCTAGCAGTAGCTCCTATGTTGGATGTCATAATAAGGATTACGTTTTGGAAGTTTGCTTTATATCCATTATTATCAGTTAAAACAGCATTATCCATGATTTGTAGTAAAATATTTACTAAATCTGGATGGGCCTTTTCTATCTCATCAAGTAGTAAAACCGTATAAGGATGTTTTTTGATAGCTTCTGTAAGTAATCCTCCCTGCTCATATCCGACATAACCTGGAGGTGCTCCTACAAGGCGGCTTATGGCGTGTTTTTCCATATATTCGCTCATGTCGAATCTCTCAAAATTTACTGCTAAGATATTACTAAGAGCAATTGCTAGTTCTGTTTTTCCGACTCCCGTAGGACCTGAAAATAAAAAAGAAGATATTGGTTTATTTTGTGCTGTGAGACCAGCTTTGGATATTTTTATAGCTTTTGCTACTGCTATTAGAGCGTCATCTTGCCCTATGACTCTTTCTTTTAGGTTTTCTTCTAGTTGGGATAGGGATGCTGTTTCATTTTTTGTGATTTTTATATTAGAAATACCCACTATTTTTGAGAGAGTATCTTCTATATCTCTGCTTTTTACTTTTCTATTAGTTGTAGGTTTAAGATGGAAAGAGGCTGCACACTCATCTATCAAATCTATCGCTTTATCGGGTAAATATCTATCTGTTATATAGCGTTTAGAGAGATCTACAGCACTTTTGAGGGCTTTATTTGTATATGTCACATTGTGATGTTTTTCATACTTCTCTTTAAGACCTTGAAGGATAAGATAAGATGTTTTAGCTGAAGGCTCATTTATATCAACCTTGGAGAATCTTCTACTAAGTGCCTTGTCTTTTTCAAAACCGTTTCTATACTCTGCAAAAGTTGTTGCTCCCATACATTTAAGTTCTCCGCTTGCAAGGGCTGGCTTGAGCTGATTTGCCGCATCCATAGTTCCGCTTGTAGCACCTGCGCCTATAAGTGTATGGATTTCATCAATAAAAAGAATTGCGTTTGGATTGCGTTTGAGCTCATCCATTACCCCTTTGAGTCTCTTCTCAAAGTCACCTCTGTATTTTGTCCCTGCGAGCATTGCGCTAAGATCAAGAGCATAGAGTTCTGATTTTTTGAGTATATCTGGAACATCACCACTTGCTATATTGAGTGCAAGACCTTCGGCAATTGCTGTCTTCCCAACACCTGCTTCTCCAACAAGAATAGGGTTGTTCTTTTTTCTTCTGCAGAGAATTTGTGTGACTCTTTGGATCTCATCAGCTCTGCCGATAACAGGGTCGATTTTGCCTTCTTTGGCTTTTTGTAAAAGATTGATAGAAAATTTTTCTAGATAAGAGTCTGCATCGTTATCGTTGCGTTTTGTATCTGTGTGCGAGATTAGTTCTAAAATATCGAGTCTTGATATCTGATATTCATTTAGAAGCATATAAGAAAATGTATTCTCTTCATCATAAAGAGCAGCCAGTAAATCGCCTACATTGGCATTTGGCTGACCTGCACTTTGGATATGTTTTATCATATTGTCTATCAAACGTGAGAGTGCGACACTCTCATAAGGGTCTTGCTGCACATTTTCAGGTAAAGTATCGATATTTGTTCTGATATAGTTTGAAAGCGCCTCTTTCATCTTTGGTATATCTCCTCCGCAAGCAGAGATAATATTTGAGCCTTCATCTGAACTGAGTAGAAGATAAAAGATGTGTTCTATCGTGAGATACTCATGTCTCAGTTTTTTGGCAAATATAATGGATTTTTGAAAAATATCATTAAGGTTTGAGCTTATCATGCGCTACTCCTCTTCCATAACGGCTTTGAGTGGAAAACCGTTGTCTTTTGCTTTTCTTGTAACCTGCATTACTTTTGTTTCAGCTATTTCATTTGTGTAGATGCCGCAAAGTCCGCGATCTTTTTTATGTATCTCAAGCATAATAGCTTCTGCTTCTGTGTAGCTTTTGTGAAAAACAGAGATAAGGATATCAACTACAAAATCCATAGAAGTATAATCATCATTAAGTAGATAAACCTTATATTTTTTTGGATGTTTGATCATCACAGCTTCACTAAGTTCAAAATTTGTATGTGTTGCCATTGAGTCCTACTTTGCTGCGTTTAGAAAATCTTCTAAGATATCCGAAGGATTTTCCAAACCTATAGAAATACGTATAAGACCATCGGTGATACCTAAAAATTCTCGCGTTTTTATATCAAAATCTCTGTAAATTGTTGAAGCCATATGCAGAGCAAGCGTTCTATTATCGCCGATATTTGCAGTAATTGTTGCAATTTTTGTTCTATTTAAAAACTCAAAAGCTTTTTCTTTAGTTCCCATATCCAGTGTCAAAAGGCTTCCGCAGCCTCCTTTAAAGTCGCTCATGTAGAGCTCATGATGTGGATGCTGTAGCAGTGATGGATGATTGACAATAAGCGCGTTCGCATCAAGTTCTCGTGCTAAAAACGCAACACTGCTTACTATCCTATCCATACGAAGAGGTAATGTTTCAAGCCCTAACATTGTCTGATAACTTGCATGAGCGTTAGCACTCATGCCGAAGTCTCTCATAGCTCTTTTTTTTGCATTTGGTATAAGAGCCATAGCTCCGACACCTTTGATAAATTTCGCCAAAAAGTCATACCGCGGTGATTTGAATTTGTCTTTTCCTTCATGGATAGCACGAAAAACAGCACAGCCGCCAAGTGCTGAACTGTTACCGCTGATGATTTTTGTGGTTGAATAAACAACAATATCCGCGCCAAGTTTTAGAGGTGAAATGCTCATGGGAGTTGTTGTGTTATCAACAATCAAAGCAACCCCAGCTGTGTTTGCTATAGAAGCGATACGTTTGATATCGGGAAGTCGCATATTTGGATTGCCGACACTTTCAAGAAAAATAATTTTTGTTTTTTCATTGATTGCGTTTATGATATCTTCAATCGCATCAACATCAAAAAAATGTGTTTTGATATCAAAACGCGAGAGTGTTTCATTAAAATAAGAGTAAGTTCCTCCGAAAAGTCCGCCGATAGAGACTATTTCATCACCGCTTGAGAGCAGTGACATAGTAGCAAGGGCTGTAGCACCCATTCCGCTGCTTGTTGCAACTGCTCCAATACCTTCATCCATGCTAGCCATAATAGTTTCAAGTTTGCTTGTCGTTGGATTTCCCATGCGAGAATAAAGCGGTTTTTTGATACTTCCATCGAAAATGCCTTCGCCAATTTCTGGCGTGCCATAAGCGAAAGACGCTGAACTCACTATGACCGGACTAATGGCTCCTTCTTTGGAGCCAACCTCTTGGACAAATTTGGTACAATACTCTTCAAAATGATTCATTTAAACATACACCCCGTTATATAGTTCAAAGATTATACCAAAGTAGAGATAATTATGAAAAAAAGAATTTTTGTTAGTGCGACAAATACAGATATTGGTAAGACTTACACAACGAAATTGCTTTTAAAAGAGTTTGCATCTCGTGGTTTGTTAGTCGGCGTTGTGAAGCCTATTGAAACTGGCGTTGTTAATGATTTTGCTCCAGATGGAGAGGAACTTTTAGAATGTGTCAAACAACTGAACCATAAGCTTTGGTCGTTGGAAGTTGAAGATATTGTGCCTATTACTTACGAGTTAGCGGCAGCTCCTTTTGTTGCTTCAAATAACACGAAGCTAGATTTCAAAAAAATTCTTGAAGCAATAGAAAATATGGAAGCTTCTTGTGATTTGGTCATCATTGAAGGTGCTGGCGGCTTATATGTTCCTATTGATGAAGAGACAATGATGATAGATTTAATCTCTGAGTTAAACGCAGTGGCACTTTTGGTGACGCATTGCTCACTAGGGTGTATTAACGATACGCTTTTGAGCAAAAAAGCCCTTGAAGATAAAAATATTTCTCATCTAGTTGCGTTTAATTGTAAAGATAATGAGCAGAGTTTTAAACTTCGCTCAGAACCCTATTTTTTAAAAACGCAGCAAAAGGTTTTAAAAGTGGACAGCGATATTGAAATTATATGTGATGTTCTGTATAATCTATAAAAAAATATAAGAAGAGTATGATGAAGCACCTAATTCGCACTGATGATTTTACAAATGAAGAAGTTGAAGAGATTTTAGCCTCTGCCAAAAGATTTAGCGATGGGCGTTTTGAGAGGATTCTTCAGGACAAAATTATTATCACGCTTTTTTTTGAGAACTCTACGCGAACTAAAAGTTCTTTTGAGATAGCCGCAAAGAGACTCGGTGCTGAGATTGTCCATCTTGATGTGGTCAACAGTTCGACAAAAAAAGGCGAAACACTTGTTGATACAGCGATGAATCTTGATGCGATGGGACCACATGCTATCATCGTCCGCCATCAAAATTCAGGTGTGCCGAAAATACTTTCCAACCATACAAAAGCTTCGATTATAAATGCAGGAGATGGCGCGCACGCGCATCCAACGCAGGCACTTCTTGATCTTTATACTTTAAAAGAACACTTTGGAGATATCAAAAGTAAAAAGATTGCGATAGTCGGTGATATCAAAAACTCCCGTGTAGCAAATTCTAATATTGAGCTTTTGGGAAGATTCGGTATGGAAGTGATTTTAGTGGCACCTCCACAATTTTTACCAAAAACAACACTTCGAACGACAAATAACATTCATGACATCATCGATGAAGTGGATGCTATTATGAGCTTACGAACACAAACAGAGAGACACTCTTCCCAAAACTATGCTTCACTCAAAGACTATGCGAGTGATTTTTGTATCACGAGTGAGCTTATCGGTGAGAGGGATATTATCCTTTTGCATCCTGGACCAGTGCATAGAAACATCGATATTTGTGATGCACTTTTGGCAGATAAAAGATGTAAGGTCTTGCAACAGGTTAGCAACGGCGTTTCTATTAGAATGGCTGTACTCAAAAAATTGATTTATGACATTTGATACGCTGAATATGCTTGGCAAACAAAGAGAGCCTTTTTTGTTTGTTACGGATTTTAAAGCGAAAAAACTTGAAGTTTTCCCTCTCAAAGAGCTGCATAAACATGATATAGAGTTTAGTATCGATGAACATTATAACTATGAAGAACACAATCACTCGCTTATTAAAACGCCTCCAGATTTTCAAAACTACAAAAAAAAATTTGATGCCATTATCGAAAAAATCAAATCCGGTGATACCTATCTTACAAACCTCACGCAAAGCACAAAAATCCAAACGCAGCTTACACTTAAAGAGATTTATTCTCTAGCAAATGCACATTATAAGCTGCGTTTTAAGGATGAATTTGTCTGTTTTTCACCTGAGAAGTTTGTGCAAATCGATAAAGAAAGAATACATACCTACCCGATGAAAGGGACGATTGACGCTTCTGTGTTAAATGCAAGAGAAAAAATACTGGCAGATGCAAAAGAGATGGCGGAACATGTGATGGTTGTGGATTTGCTTCGAAATGATCTTTCTATAGTAGCAGAAGATGTGTGTGTAGAGAGCTTTCGTTATATAACAGAAATAGAAGCTGGAGAGAAAAAACTTCTTCAAGTGAGTTCTCATATCAGTGGTTTTGTTGGTGAGAATTGGCATGAGCGCATAGGGGATATTCTTTTTTCACTTTTACCAGCAGGCAGTATCAGCGGGACACCAAAAAAAAGCACACTTGAAATCATCGAAGAAGTTGAAGGATATAAAAGAGGTTTTTACTCTGGTGTTTTTGGTATTTATGATGGCAAAACTTTTGATAGCGGGGTTATGATACGTTTTATAGAAAAAACGCAGGATGGATATCTTTACAAAAGTGGTGGCGGCATCACATTTGAGAGCGATGTTCTCTTAGAATATAATGAGCTTATTGACAAGGTGTATCTTCCATGAAGTGGGTAGTGTATGAAAAGTAATTTTGATAATTTTCATACACTACCCACTTCATGGAAGATACACCTTGTCAATAAGCTCATTATATTCTAAGAGAACATCGC
>MIBW01000011.1:0-3323 GCA_001829625.1 Sulfurimonas sp. GWF2_37_8
GAAGTGATCATTATCACTGTTGAAGGCTCTGGCGCTGGTGCTGTTCAGGCAGCTAAAGATGCTGGCGTAACTGTCATTGCACATGACCGTATGGCTAAAAAAGACTTGACAGTCATTGCTGACTATTATACAACTTTCAATAGTTGGAATGTTGGTAAGGCTCAAGGTGGACATTTAGTAGAAATGGCAATCGCTGAAGGATACTCTGCAACTAATAAAGCTGATTTAGCTATAGCTAGCGTTTCGATGGGATTTATTTTTTAAAGGATTTATATGAAAACCCTCTCTCTTCTTATTGTATTTGCACTCTCTTTGAGTGCGGACGTTCTTATCACTCCAGAAGAAGCGCTCTCTTTGGCTTATAAAGATGCTACAAAGATAGAAAAAAGAAATATTTTACTGACAAATGCGCAAGCGCAAAAAATACAAGAAGAGAGTAAAGTTAAACTCTCAAGCAAAATATACCGTCTCTTCACAGCCCAAAAAGATGATACAGTTTTAGGATACGGTATCCTCATCAACGAAACAGTTCGCTCCAAAAATGCAGTGATACTTTACGTCATCTCTGTGGATTCTTTACTCAAAAGTATCGAGATCATTGCGTTTAACGAACCACCAGAATATCTGCCATCCAAAACATGGAGTGCACAGTTTCAAAACATAGAGACATCAAAAATGCTTCGTCTCTCCAAAGAGATACCAACCATCACAGGAGCGACAATGAGCGCAAAAAGTGTTACCGATGGTTCAAGAGTTGCATTTGCCTTATATAATGAACTCTTAAAAAAGGACTAGAGTTGCGTTTTACACTCGTAAAAGATATCAAAAAAGACAAAGTTATGCGACCAGTTTTGGGCGCACTTTTGTTTTTTGCCCTTCTTTATCTTATCGCAGATATACTTGTCAAACAAAGCAGTTTTGGCATCACGCCCACAGCAATTTCTGCGACACTTTTTGGAGATGAAGAGCAATTTTTAGAAGCTCTTTCGCAAGCCTCTTTTTTAGAATTTTGGCATACGGAGATATTTTTTTCGATGATGTTGCTTTTTACAATGAGCGCTGTTTATCTCCGTCTATACGAAGCGTCCAAAAAAGCGATGTTACTTGTGCATCTGCTTTTTATCAGCGCCTTACTGGCTCTTTTTGCTTTGTTTTTGGCCTATTTTATACATCCTGCGTTTGTGAATGTTTATAGTTTTTCTTTTATGGTGTGGCATTTAAACGCCATTATCGTCTCTATACTCGCGCTTCAAAGGCTCTACTTTGCAACAAGCATATAAAATTTCTCTCCTTTATTTTCTTACGTTTTGTCTGCTTTTGCTCCTAAGCGCCACCTTGCTTTTTTCTCACAAGATAGGTTTCACACCAAACGCGGTAGCAGCCTACTATCTGGGAAGTGAGATAGATTTTACACGCACCAAATCCGATGCAGGCATACTCAAAATTATCCTGCCGCATATTTTTGCCTACGCCCTGCTTTTGATGGTACTTTTGCATTTCTTGAGATTTACACACTACAAAAACAAACACTTCATGAGCACGCTTATCGGCACGCTTTTTATTACTGCGTTTTTTGAGGTATTTACCCCCTATCTGATACTTCATATCTCTGTACTCTTTGCTTATGCAAAACTTGCCTCTCTTTTTCTTTTGTTTATTCTCATATTAAGCGTTTTATACCTGCTTTTTGCTAGTATTGCATTTTCTAAAAATAGATAGGAGTTTTGTATGTTAGAAGTTATTTTGCTTGCGTTTGCCCTGAGTATGGACGCTTTTGCTGTCGCCATTGGTTTGGGTGTAAAAAAAGGAGCATTTGATAAACTTCTCGCCTTTAAAGTTGCCCTGTTTTTCGGTATTTTTCAAGGTTTGATGCCGCTTTTTGGTTATTTGGCAAGCCTTGGTATAGGTGACTTTATTACATCCGTAGATCACTGGATTGCCTTTGTTTTACTGACACTTATCGGCGGGAAAATGCTTTATGAAAGTTTCGGTGAAAATACAGAAGAAGAGATCGCTATCATCACCAACAAAGTCCTGCTTTTACTCGCAATTGCCACAAGTATCGATGCTATGGCAGCTGGATTTACACTCAATCTCATGAGCATCAATCCTTTTATTTCGATGCTTTTTATCGGTGTTATAACCTACTTTTTTAGTTATTTTGGTGTTTATGTAGGTTCACACGGTGGCAGTTATCTCGAAAGTAAAGCTGAATTTTTGGGTGGTTTGGTACTTGTTGGGATAGGCTTCAAAATATTACTTGAGCACACCGGTTTTCTCTAAGTCGTCCATTTTCTTGATGTAAAGAAATAGATTTTTACTCTCAACATACTCTGTATCTGTCTCTATAATGATATATGCCAGAGGCAAAGTATCCAAAAACGCATAGGCTTTTTGCGGCGGCATGACACTTGCCGCCGTCGCATACGCATCAATGTCACTGCTTGGCAGGTGTGATATTAACGTGATAGAAGCAAAAGCTTGTTGCGATTTTTTTATCTTCGGATCGATAAGATGGTTGTTAGATTTGTTTTGTACATAACGGTTGTAGTTGCCGCTAGTTGTGATTGCTGTATCTGGCTCAAGAGTTTCCAAAGAGAGCAATACGCCATCTGAAAAAGGGTCTTGTATATCTATCTTGCACTTGTGCAGACAACGAATATCTCCACTTGCAGCGATATTAGCATCTTTTATCTTTTGCATCTTTAAAAATGCAGCCACTTTATCCACAGCAAAACCTTTCCCCATACCTCCGAGGTCTATTTTGGCATTTTGTTGTAATTTTGCTTGAGTTTTATCAAAAAAGAGCGTGTGAAACGCAACGGTTGCGTTTTGAAGTTCTCTCTCACTTGCCAAACGCTCATCTGCACCAAATCTATACAAATCTTTCGTAATTGAGCCGACCGTTATATCAAAATACCCTTGCGTTTTGTGATAGTAGTTTTGACTTAAAAGTAAAGCTTCATAACTTAGAGCATCCAAAACAGCATATTTATCTTCATTGAGTTTCGAAATAGGAGAATTTATGCGATACGAGGATAAAGAAGCTTCCACATCTTCTATGATGCCAAAAGCCGTTTCAACATCTTTTTTGTATCTTTCATCCGCACTTATGCTCACAAAAGTTCCAAGTGCGACTTTAGTTCGCATGAGCATTTCAGCCGCAAGCGAAACCCAAAAAAGAGAAAAAAGAAGAAAAAATCTAAATATCAATAGTTTCCTGAACTTCTAAACCAAAACCTCCAAGTCCTACAAACTCTGTCTGTTTCATTGAAGTGATAAGGTTCATCTTTGAAATACCTAGTGATTTAAGTATTTGTGCG
>MIBW01000011.1:3337-10051 GCA_001829625.1 Sulfurimonas sp. GWF2_37_8
AAACTAAAACGCCGCTATTTTGCTTGAGATACTCTATGGAGTGCACAAGATTATTGTATTTTTTCTGATTTAACAGCAATTCAATATCAGGTACAACATTATGAACACGTACATTTGCCACTTCTCCCGCTTTATAAAAAACAATAGCAATATGTTCTATTTTGTCATGGTCGATAAATGTATGTTTTTTAACTTTTACTCCAAAAAACTCTATCTCTTCTACATTTGTTTCATTGACAAGTCTCTCATTTGCAAGACGATACTCAACGATATCGGAGATAAAAACCGTTTTAAGGTCGTGTTCTTCCCCGAAAATATCCAAATCATCACGTCTAGCCATCGTACCATCTTCTTTGATGATCTCACAGATAACTCCCGCTTCACTCAGACCCGCCAAACGACAGATATCAACAGAACCCTCAGTATGCCCCGTACGCACAAGAGTACCACCATCTTTTGCAATAAGAGGAAAAATATGTCCCGGTCTTACTAACTCATCTGCATGGCTTATTGGGTTGGCAAGAATCTTTATCGTGTCATCTCTTTCGCGTGCAGAGATACCTGTAAGCGCGTTTTTCGCATCTACAGAGACTGTAAACGCCGTCTCATAAGAAGAAGTATTAGAGTTTACCATCGGGTTTAGTACCAGTCTTTGTGCAGTTTTTTTGCTTAAAGTCACACAAATAAGACCTCGGGCGTGTCTTGCCATAAAGTTTACATGTTCAGGTGTAGAAAACGCAGCCGCATAGACCAAATCCCCTTCGTTTTCTCTATCCTCATCATCAACCATGATGATCATCTTTCCTTTTTTTATCTCTTCAATCGCTTCTAAAACTCTTTGTATCGGTGTCATATTTACTCTTTGTATTTTATTGGAAAAAATTATATTAAAAAGTTAATTAAAAAGAGTTCAAACTAAAGTTTTACAATTTTATCTCTATATGCCTTGACAAGTAACACTATTTTGCCTATAATTTCGCTCCAACAAACATGGTAGCCAAGTTTGTTTGATGTCGCGGAATAGAGCAGTTCGGTAGCTCGTCGGGCTCATAACCCGAAGGTCATAGGTTCAAATCCTATTTCCGCAACCAATTTTTATTTTTCACCATTTTGGGGTGTCGCCAAGCGGTAAGGCACTGGTTTTTGGTACCAGTATTCGGGGGTTCGAATCCCTCTACCCCATCCACTCTAAATCTAATCCTTATCAGATTATTTTTGTTTATCTATACATATCGCGGAATAGAGCAGTTCGGTAGCTCGTCGGGCTCATAACCCGAAGGTCATAGGTTCAAATCCTATTTCCGCAACCAATTCAATAGAAACTCCTAATAATACAGACTATCCAAAAAATAAAATTACTATAATGTTCCTTTTTTTTCAAGACCAGTAAAACAAGTTTTTTAATTCCACCTCTTTACGATACCAATGGTAATAGTTCTACTCCTTTAGAGATTCGTCAGAATCTTTCAATACAAATATTATCGGTTGTGCATACTTTTTTATCCATAAATATTTTAATATTGTGCTATATTTCTATACTAAACTTAGCACCATATTCGCTATTTATAACATTAATGTTTCCACCAAACTTACCCTCAATAATTAATTTGACCATGTAAAGTCCCATGCCACTTGATTGGTTATTATGATCTTGATGTGAATGACTTGATAAAAATATATTTTCCATAGGCGCTATTCTTATTCCACCTGCATTATCTTCAAATGTGATATTAACACCCGTGGGAGTATTTTTTATCTTTATCTCTATCCATGGACTATGCGTCATTCTGCTTACTAAAAAATAGTGGCTATTTTGCATCAAAGAGAGAAAAATCTGTATCATACTATTGAGCGATATGATACCTATATTGGATGTCTCTTTCTCGATATTTAGGTGAATATTGTCATGTTTGAGGGTATCATGAAATAAAAAGAGTGCTTTTTGCAATGCTTCATTTATGTCTATACTTTGTAACTTCTCATCTGCATCAAAAAAAGTTTGGAAATTATTTACAGTTTGATATAAAAACTCAATTACCTCTTGCTGGTGGTCGAGCTTTGAGAGAATGTGCTCCTTATCTACTTGATTGTTTTGTATTCTGCCTAGAATAATATTTTGTGACATTAAGAGTTCATTCAAAGGTTGCCTCCACTGATGTGCTATTAAACCCATCATCGCTCCAAGTGAAGCCATTTTTTTATGCTCTGCTATGCTCGTTTGATAATGCATAATCTTTTCTAACTCTTTTTTTACTTTATACCTAAAGAAAAAAATCAAAAGTACAATAGCAACTGCAACTACCAAAAATAGAGTTAATGCATAGATTATAACTCTATCATCTACCTTTTCAACTACCTGAGCGCTCAAATATTTGGATTCCATCTCCTTGATAGCATTATTCCCCAACTCCTGAAATGCTTTGTTTATAATTTCAACTAATTTTTCATCAGATTGATTAGCAACCATACTAAAAGCCATTTTTTGGTTGAGTTTATGAATTATTAAGAGGACATCATGGTAGTTTGATTGAAGCAGTGAAGTTGAATTGTACAACAAGCCAATGTGTCCAAAATTTTCTCCATTTACTACTTTATTAAATCCATCCTCTGTGTTTTTGACATCTACAAACTCTATATTGGGGTACTCTTTTTGCAGTTCATCTTTAAGATATAAACTCTCTGTAACAGATATTTTTTTATTGATTAAATTTTTCATATTTACAACATAGTTTTCTTTCTCTTTGGCTACAAGTACCAAATCTGCAAAAATATATGGATTACTAAGCAGTAATGATTTATCTTCCTTGTTGTTTGCAAAGAGTGTAAATAAATCACATTTATTGAATGAGGACTCTTTTTTATTTTGCATCTCAAAGGGTATGCCAAGCATCAAAGAAAGTGTTTTAGTAACCTCAGATGTAATTCCTACATGCCGACCTTCAACAATCCCTTCAAACGGTAAGTTATCACTATCTACGCAATAGCTAATTTTTTCTTTCTTTTGCAAATACTCTTTTTCATCGTTGTTTAAAAGGGCATGGTACGGATTGTATATGTAGCTATCAAGAGATGGATTGCTATTTATATATCCCATGAGTTTATAATTTTGCACAATCTGATTTAGTTTTTGGGATGTTATAGTGCCAAATGGAGTATCTTTTACAAAACTAAGTTTTTTCATCTCCTCTGCTTCAAATAAGAGAGCATCATAACTTTTATTCATCGTGTTATACTTCTTTTGTACTATTTCTGCTATTTCTGGAATATGTGCATACGCATAAAGCCACCCTTTCATAGAAGCACGATAAAACTTATCTACGAGCTCAGGATTTTTTTCAAACATTTTTTTTGATGTAAAAAGTATCTCTTCATAAAAATCAAATCCGTAATCTTTAGGGTAAAAGAGTTGTGATTCAAAACCTTTTTCTTTCAGTACGAACGGCTCATTTGTAGTGTATGCAACCATCAAGTCGGCTTTCTTACTTATGAGATTATTTATATCGTAAGTTTTCTCTTTGACAATATGTACATCATCAAATAAGATACCATGAATTTTTAGCATTGCTTGGAGTGTAAGATAAAAGTGCTGATCATCTGTAAGTAAAATATTTTTACCTTTAAAATCTTCAAATGTTTGGATACCTGAATCTTTTAATGCCAAAAGTACAAGAGGGGATGACTGAAAAATGGATGCCAAAAGAAAAACATCCTTGCCCTTCGCAGCATCAACCATAAGAGAAGCAGAATCTAATCCAAAATCGATTTCATTATTTAAAACTTTATTTACAACAGAATCTTTTGGATTGTAGGGTACTAGCGCAACATCTAACTCCTCATCTTTATAAAAACCTTTCTCAATAGCAGTGTAATACCCTGCAAATTGAAACTGGTCAATCCATTTTAATTGGAGTGTGACTTGTTGCAGTTTTTCATCTGCTCCAAGTGCTATACACAAATAAAAAAACAAGAAAATTTTGCTCATTTTACTCAAGCCTCCTCTTGATAAAGTTTAAGATTGAGTTCAAATAAAAGTCCGAATTGATTTTTATAAACATTCAAACTCCCATTAAATTCCTCTTCAACTAATAGCTTTGTAGTATAAAGACTGAGTGTCATTTCAGTTTGATTATGTCTATCAAAAAGGCTCTCTATCTCATTGTCATTTATACTAGAGTCGCTATCTTGCACAAGAAGTTTAATTATATTTTTCTCTCGTTTAAGCACTACATGAATTAAATCACTGTAATCTTTTTTATTTTTCAATCTCCCAAGAGAGTGATTGAAAATCGACAAAAAAATCTGGAGTATCTGATTTTTACTAGCAAATATTTCAATAGAATCATCAATCTTTTCTGAAAACATCAGATTTAAACCATCGAGATTGTGCTTCCAAATCTCTTTTGCATCGTAGTAAATCTCTTTTATTGACAGAGCTTGTTTTGATTTATCCGATTTATAGAGAGCGTGAAATTTGTTGATTTCAGCAGACATATCTGTGAGTATTTGCTGCTGAAGAAGAATATTTTTTTCTATGGATGGCACATCAAAACCCTCTTTAATCTCTATTCTAAGAATATTTTGGAGCTCTTGCGCTTTACTTAGATTATTTTTCCAAGAGTCGCCTATTGTATTTATCAAACTTCCAATGGAAGCTAGTTTATTATGTTCAAGGAGTGCCATCTCTTTTTCAACTCTAAGGCCCACTGAAGATTTTATCAGTCGCATGAAATAGAGCATTAAGTTATAAAGAAGTCCGAGAACTAAAATTCCGATCGCAATCAATATATAACTGCTACTCTCTTCATAGATTTTCACAATCTCAATTTTAAGCCACTTCTCTTCTATCTCATTACGCTCTTTATCGTCAATATTTCCAATAATCTTTGTGACAAGAGATGCCAACTGTTTATCCTCAGATCGCACTGCAACAGAGTAAGATATTGGTTCATCAATAACAGAGTTTATATAGATAGAATTACTCTCTTTTAAATTTTTACTTGCATCGTAGAGCGTGCTTATATATACATCTGTCTCACCCTCTTCAATGGACTGAAGTGCTTGTTGTATTGTGTCAACTTCAACAAACTCTTTTTGAGGAAAATGAGATTTTAAAAAGTGTTTTAATTCACTTGTCTTAACAACACAAATCCGCATATTCTCGATTTTATCAAGAGTGTTGATGTACGCTCTTTTTTTCTTAGTAACAAGTGCTATTTTTTGGGTTAAATAACTTTGAGAGTATTCGACTCTTTGGTTATAAAAATTGTCTTTGATTGCCATTGGTACAATGTCACACTTTCCATATTGCAACATCAACATACTCTCTTGTAAAGAGTTCGAAGGAACCCACTCTAAATGCATCTTAGTGTAGTTTGCAACCTTATTTACATATTCAGCTACCAAACCTTGATAAAGATTTTCAGAGTAGGATTCAAACGGAAGATTATCTTTGAGAACACACATCTTTAAAGTATTATTTTTCCATAAATAGGCTTTTTCCTCTTCGCTAAAGAGTTTGAAATTTGGGTTATATACAAGTCCAGAGTAGTCAATATTGTGTTGAAGCAGATTCATAATTTTGTAGCTTTGTTCTATGCTTTTCAATCGTTCCGTCGTTACAGAGCCAAACGCAACATTGGGAAGAATGGCTAGTTTTTTCATCTCCTCACCTTCAAATATAATACTCTTCAAGCTTTTGTGTTGCGAATTATATTTGTCGAAAATGAGCTGTGATGTCTCTTCTATATTATCAAAAGCATAGAGCCAACCCTTTAGAGTTGCCCTATAAAAAGCATCGACAATATCTGGATTTGTTTCTAACATCTTTTGTGATGTAAACACAAGCTCCTCATAAAAGTCAAAGCCATAATCTTTTGGATGAAATATAACTCCTTCGTATCCCTTTTCTTTGAGAGTATAGGGCTCATTTGTAGTGTAAGCTACCATAAGGTCTGTTTTTTTGTTGATGATGTCATCTACATTATAGCTATGAGGAATTGTTTGAATATCTTCAAGAGAGATACCATGTCCGCGAAGAAGCGTCTGAAATGTCGCAAAAGATTGTTGTTCGTTTGTGAGCATCACTTTTTTGCCTTTGATATCTTTTATTTTTTGAAGGTCATTTCGTTTGAGACCTAGAAGCATGAGGGGTGATGATTGAAACACCGATGAGAGTATGACGATTTTTTTATCTTTGGAGTCTCGTATGAGAATAGATGCAGAGCCTGTGCTAAAGTCTGCTTTGCCTCCAAAAAGAGCGTCAAATGTATCTTTTTTAGAATCATATGGCAAAAAATTCACATCCAAACCGGCATCTGCATAAAAACCCTTCTCTTTAGCGATATAAAAACCACCAAATTCAAATTGGTCAAGCCACATGAGTTGGAGTGAGACAGATTTTAACGCATCAGTTTTATCTGCATGCACTCCAGAGAAAAACAAAAAAATAAGTAGTAATAAACGCAAATAAAAATCTCCTAAAATGTTTTTATAAATAATTTTACTGTTTTGGCATCATGAAGCCCAAAGTAGAGATATTTACGATAATTCCGGCAAATGTTTTTCTTCTAATTTTTGCAACAAGATTATTTAATGCCGCACCACTCATGACCTCTGCATCCCAAACAACATTTTCAATACTCTTTTTTGTGACAAGTTTATTTCTATTTTTAAGGAGTAATTCCAAAAAAAGAGTCTCTTTTGGAGCGAGACTAA
>MIBW01000011.1:10057-10274 GCA_001829625.1 Sulfurimonas sp. GWF2_37_8
CATCGCCTCTCATAATAGATTTTTTAGAGTAAGAATACAAAAACTCACTATTTAACCATGTTTCTATAGCGCCTCTCGTCTCTAAAGTTTTTGCACACTCTCCTAACACCCTTGTAAAATCACTAAAGTTAATTGGTTTTATCATGTAGCTAACAAGATTTTTTGAAATAAAATCAATCAACAAAGATTTATCTGTGTATGCACTCACTACGACTAT
>MIBW01000012.1:0-20476 GCA_001829625.1 Sulfurimonas sp. GWF2_37_8
TCTCTTTTTTACTCAACAGTATCTCAAAGATGAGTATTTCAGGCACTTTTGAAGTTTTGTCTATATTTATGGTGTTGGGAGAGAGTTTATGTTTTAGAGTAACTCTTACAATTTCTTTAAACACCTTTTTGCCGTTTGCTGTTTTGGCTTCAAAAACTTTTTTTGGTAAAAATGTATCCACTACAGTTGATTTTGGAAGTATAAAACTCATTTTATAACCACAAAAGCGATGAGTTCAAAATCATCCACTCCGCTCACATCATTTTGCAAAAATGTCGTTGCTCCACCGCTAAAAAGAGACTCTATGTCACTTATCTCTTTTGTTACAACTATGGAAGAGATAGCATCGCTTAAAAGATTAGAGTAACTATCCATCTCTTTACCGTCTTTTGTCTCGTCGTTGAAAAGCGAGTAAACCTCTTTGAGCGGTTCGGCTTCTCCTTTGCAAAGAACTCTAAGCGTGTCGAGTGTATTTTTGACACTGAGGTGGTTGGATTTTACTTCGCCGTTTTGATGAATATAGACCAAATAAAAGGGGTGAAGCTGGTTGATATTGTCTATGTTTATGTTTTCATTTATATTTTTGAGGACAAATATCACACCCTTATGTATGTTTTTATTTGTCTCTTTTTTACAAACCGTATGCACTCCCGAACTGACATCTTTTATGTCGCCCTTTGTCTGCAAAAAATTGACCAAATCCATTCTAAAATCATTGAGTCCCAAATCTGTTATAGAGATAGAACTCTCAATATCTTCTATGTCCACCACTTCTGTTTGGAGTTTTTGGAGTTGCGTTTTTCTAAAATCCATCTCACTTGATTTGTTTGTGAGAACATTATCTTCGCCCGTCGCCGTGGTATCGACCATAAACATGCGAGTTTCCACTCTATTTTTTAGATTTATATATTCATCAAGAGTGATTTGCGGCCAAAAGTTTATAAGCTGAATAAACTCATTTTTACTTCCGATTCTATCCACTCGCCCAAACCTTTGGATAATTCGCACAGGGTTCCAGTGAATGTCATAATTTATAAGTGTGTCACAATCTTGTAGATTTTGTCCCTCGCTAATACAATCCGTGGCGATGAGAATATCTATCTGTTTTTCATCTGCTTTGAGATTTTTGTTTTTTGAGAGTGGAGAGAAGTGGCATAAAATGTTGTTAAATTCGTTGTGAATACCCAGAGTTGTTTTGTTGACACTGCTTCCTGTGATTTTTGCACTTTGAAGTCCAAAAGAGAGATTAAAATCTTTTAGCTCCTCATAAAGATAATTCGCCGTATCTGCAAAAGCTGTAAATATAAGTATTTTTTTATTTTGGCTATTGATGGGGTTTTGAAGTTTCTCTTTGATTTTTGATTTTAAAATATTTAGCTTTGTATCATGCGTGGGTGTTACTTTTCGCATCTCTTCTAAAATTGCAAGTGCTATATCCAAATCTTCAAGCAAATCTTGTTTCCAGCCTAAAGTGTTCATATCGCTTAGATTTATTTTTACTCTCTTACCTATGCTAAAATCATCATCAAGCCACTCTTCATTTTCTAAATCTTCAAGTTCAATGCTGTTTATATCTTCGATAGAACTCTCTTTTCCTGCTTCAAACTCATCTATTTTTATTATGATATTTTGAATATTTGAAGCAAAGTTTTCTAGCGTAATTCTAAAACTATCCACAGAACTCTCTAGCCTTTTTAGAAAATTGACACGCATTAAAATTTTGAGATTGTTTTCTCTGTTTTTTTGTTTTAAAACTGTTTTGTTGTCCGTTTTGTTGTCGTAAAGGTTGCTATAAAAATCTACTTTGCCATCTAAAATATAGTCAAATGGGCTATAAACACACATGTTAAAGCTTGAGAGTTTTTTGTAAATCTCATCTATTTTCATAACATGTTCAAGCTCTGTAATATCGCATCTGAGCGTTTGTGGAGCTAACCTTGTAGGAAATTTGCCGATGCTTTGCATGTCATAGTATTTTTCTATATGCCTTCTGCTTCGTGCAATGGTGACTGAATCCAAAAGTTTGAAAAAGTCAAAGTTTTGGTTGAGTTCATCGAGGAGTTTTTTTGTTGTTCTTGCCTCAGTGGCAAGTTTTGACCAGTTGTTAAAGGTAAGTTGTGCTTTTTTCAAAATCGCATCTATGGAGTTGTTTACTCCGAGTTTGTCGTCTTTTAGGTGTGTATGTCCCTCATAGGCGAGTGCTAATTGATTTTTTAAATCTGTAAAGCGATTGTTTACGGGCGTTGCACTCAGCATCAAAAGTTTTGTTTTTACACCTGTTTTTATAGTGCTTAAAAGTTTTTGGTATCGTGTTGTTTTTTCTTTTCTTGCGTCGTTATTTCTAAAATTGTGCGATTCATCTATGACAACCAAATCATAATTTGCCCAATTGATGCGGGATAAATCCACACCGTTTGAGAATCCTTTTTCTCTTAATAGGTCGGTATGATACAAAACAGCATAATTAAATCTATCTTTTAAGAGTGGATTATCTTCGTAGTTATTTAAAAATGTTTTCCAGTTGTCGCCTAGCTTTTTTGGACAAAGTACCAAAATAGATTTGTTTCTCTCTTGATAATATTTGATAACGCCAAGAGCTGTAAAAGTTTTGCCAAGTCCGACACTATCGGCTAAAACGCAACCGTTGTATCGCTCAAGTTTGTTTATAAGCCCCAAAACTGCATCTTTTTGAAAGTCATAAAGCATGTTCCAAATAGTGCTATTTTTAAAACCTGTTTTTTCGTTTGCAAGTTCATCTTCATTTAAATCTTCCAAAAACTCATCAAAGATATGATACAAAATAAGATAATAGATAAATTCAGGCGCATTTTCTTTGTAAAGATTATCGATATAATCTATAACTTCAGGAGTTATGTCTTTTAAAATATTTTCATCATTCCAAACAGTCTCAAAGTTATTCAAATAGACATTTGCGATATTTTGCTCTTGCATTTTGTTGATGATTCTTAAAGCGGAATCATCTTTTTTGTAACCAAATCCTGCACTGCTAAACTCATCCATGCCCAAATAAATAGATTTATCATCTTTTGAGTTGTCAAGGATAAACATGGGCTGAATGGAGTTTTTGCCACGGTTAGATTTGAATTTTACTTTTTGTTCCACCCAAATTCTGCACTCTTTGGCGATATTTCGTCCTTTGAGTTCGTTTTTGAGATTTATTTCAAAACTCGAACCGCTTATGGCTTTTTGAGTATTTACCGAATTGATTGCAAAATATTTGCTTCTTTTTTTCTCTTCGTCTGTTTTAATAAAAGTTGGGTCTGTAAATATAAAACGAAGTTCATCGATTTTTTTGAGCTCTTTTTTTAAACTCTCAAATCCATAAATAGAAAAGAGTGATGCTGCAACACTGATACGACTCTTATTTTTTATAGAAATTTTTAAATCTTCACCAACAATATTTATTTTATTATCGAAAGTTTTTATCAAGAAATTCCTTAGCTGAATAGTAATTACTAGTTGAAGAAAAAATTATATCTTAATAGAATTGAAGAAATAGTAATAACTAGGTAATTATTGAGAACAGTCGAAGATATTGATGAAAATCAGATAGATGATTTTTATAAACTTATTGGTTCAAATGTCAAGAAAAAGAGGATGTTGAAGGGTCTTTCACAACTTCAACTTTCTCAAGCATTAGGACATAAATCTGTAGGTTTGGTTTCTCAATCGGAGTTGTATCTCAAAAAACAGCATTTCAACATGAAACATTTATATCAAATTGCCTACATTTTAGAGTGTGAAGTCAATGACTTTTTTGAGAATATTTAGTAAGTAGAATTTAACCGCACTTTGACTACACTTGCACTAGTAAACGACTTCACTCAACTCATCTAAATAACAGGAAAACGCAATGAACAGATTTTTTTTGACTCTTGGCTACAGTGGTTTATCGCCTAAAGCGCCAGGAACTGTTGGCACACTTGTAGCACTTCCTTTTGGTATGCTTATTCTTATCTATTTTGGTGCTTATACACTTTTTTTGGCTACTTCACTTATCAGTATCATTGCCATCAGAGAGATAAATAAATATGAAGTACAGACGGGCATACACGACCATCAAAGTATCGTTATAGATGAACTTGCAGGAATGTGGTTTGCACTCAGCGTCGCACCCGCCATAGGCGTAGGTTTGTCAGAAGTCACTGCGTTTGAGAATGGTTTTCTTATCCAGTCACTTTTATCTTTTGTACTTTTTAGATATTTTGACATCACAAAACCTTCCATTATCGGTCGCATCGATCGTGAAGCAAAAGGCGGCGTAGGCGTGATGGGTGATGATATTATCGCAGGTTTTACAGCAGGAATACTCAGCGCTGTTTTATGGCAGGGCTATCTTCAAATAGCGGGAATCTAACTCCCCGCAAATCTTTAAATGATCAAAGGGTCATCCGTCGGTTCTATCTCTTCAAAATCTTCTACAATATTTTCAAACATTTTCATCGTTTTTTTCGCTTTGCTTATGTGTATATCAAAGTGACTTTTTGATGCAGGAAATGCTTCTGAGAGTTCTTCATAGATAAAGATACGTCCATTTATATGTCTGTTTATCTCGGTAAATGCACGCTCAAGATACTCTTTTTTTGTCGTATGTCTAAAAAGTGCGCGTACCATTTTAAGACGTTCTTTTATCGGAAGGGATTCATCTATAGCTTCTGCTATTCGTTTGATATCCAAACGCGAAAGATAGATACCGCTGTGTGCCGGTGCCAATAACTTTGCTGTAAGGGCATCAACAAACTGAGGAACAGGCTCTTCATCTACCTTATCTCCAGCATCAGGATTTTGGCTCGCACCCTCTTGTGGTTCCAGTGAACATTTCTCACGAACAAACTTATCAAACTCAACTCTCAAATCGCTAAAATCATCTTTACTCATTGTATCTATCCTTTATGTATTTACTTTTTTATAGCTCTATAGGCTGCTACACAAAACTTATCGATTATCATATCTGTGCTTGTATAGCTTACGCCTAGCTCATGTACTCTTTGTTTCAAAGCAGAAAACTGCTTATCGTTTTTCATATCCAGATTATGTTTTGGCAGTTTTTCTATCATCTCAAAATTTTGTATATCCGAAAAATCTAAAACCGCATCATATCCTGAGAGATCAACTGACATACGAGGGGCTAGACGGTTGAGATCTGCGTCAAGGATATCTACCTCTTTGGTAAATGTCATCAACTCTTCTAAGTTTTCATGAAAATAACTCACAGAAAAACCACACGCCAAAAATGCAAAAGCTTTTGCATAAGAGTTTACTCCTATGATCGCTATCTTTGTAGCTAAAAGGTCTTTAAGATGCTCATTGAGCGCGCGTAAACTAAAGATATCACCGCGAAGTTTTTCCTCTTTTTTATAGATGATATCACACATACCGCTGCGTTTGACAAGCTCCGAAGCTTCATCAAGTATCTCTACTACACTTTGAGTGTATTCATTTGAAATGATCACTCCATGGAGATGTGATTGTCGTATATTTGATACCGTAAAATACAAATCATCCTCTCGGATATTCATAGGTATCATCATTGCATCATCTGCGTTTTCTTTAAATATTTTATTTATCACCGCAGAAAACCTACATGAGCCAGCATGCTCACCTATATATCCATAGAGTTTTGTCTGGCGTGATATTTCATTTGCATTGTTCATCATACTACATATCCTCCGTTATACCCCAAAGGGAGCGTGCTTCTTCTTCTTCGACCTTACATCTTGGGCAAAGTCTCTGCGGTGCATTTGTGCTAAAAATCATATCGCACTCATCACATCTTTTGACCTTAAAAGAGATCAGGTTGACTACAGTCGGTTCAAAAAACTCTTGGACATTGTATGCACCAGAGAGCGTGAGAGCGTCACTTTCACAAACATCATGGCAGATATGACACTTGATACATAAAAACGGGTCGAAGTCTATCTTTGAGTTTTTGATGTCAGAACTCAGAGCACCACTCGGACAAACGCGATAACACATTTGGCACGCTGTACACAATGACGCATCCATGATTTTCTGCGAAGTAAAACTCACTTCAGAGGCATCTACGATATGAAACTGTGAAGGCTTTTCTACTCTTTTTATAGCGGTAAAAAATATCTTGCGTTTTTGCGGTATGCGTTTTTGTTTGAGCAGTGCGATATCCGTTTTTTGTAGGGTATGTTCTGTGAGTTCGTCACTCGCTTTTTTCACCTCATCTTCAAAACTTTTTTTTACTTTTCCAATAGTTGCAAGATTGATAGCGCTTAAAAAATTTCTTCTGTCACTTGGTTTTGCATCATCAACATACGAAACATCTTCAAGTCGCACATTCGCATCATTTTCCATCGCTTCAAGCAGATAACTTGCTTCTTCATAGTTTTGTATTATCTGTTTATAGCATGTCGTAGCAATCTCACAACTATGACAATATCCCGTGTCCAACACAAGCTCTTTTTTGAGAACGGCAATAGAGATAAGATGCTCAACACTCAAAGCGGCGATACAGGGAACATTTTTTTTACACGAAATAAGATGCGCCTCTTTTTCTTCTACAAAATCAAAAAAGAAGTCTGTAGCATTAAATTTTTCCAAACCTAGTGCTTCACTTGGACATATTCCATGGCAAGCGCCACAACTCACACAGGCGAAAAAGTTGATAGAAGGAAGAGGATTTTCACCCACAACTATCGCCGCAGTCGGACAGACTACTTCGCATTTATTACATTGACTCTCTACGCTCAAAGAGCGAACACATTTACTTGCTTCTAAGTGGATGAGGGACATTATGCCAAAAGCTCTTTACTTAGATATTCATTGTCGCTGAGGATAAACTCCAACGCCATATCCGCCACATCATAATAGAGTGGAGTTCTTGCTTCGTATTTCATGCTGATAAGATACATCGGCGCCCAAAGCAAAAGATGTTTGTTTAAGAACTCTTTTTGAACATTTTGAAGTTCTCTAATAGCGCTCATGTCACCTTCTTCTCGTGCTTTGAGCTCTGCTTTTGCAAGGTGATGCATAAACTCATACTCCACACCGATATGATCTGCTGAGATAGTACGAGAGACTTCATAGTCAACCATAAAATCATAAGCACTATACATATCCGTCACGGGATTTGCGCCGCCTGTTTCTATCATCTGATCTTCACGTGTATAAAAAGTTTCATATGGGATAAGGTGTAAAAGAGAAAGATTTACAAAATCTGGATTAATGTGCTCTTCCAAAAGGATAGCATCAGAAAATTCTTCCAAAGCTTTCCACTCTTTAAAAGTAGGCAAAAAATCCATAATATTTGTATCATTCTTGATGATTTGCAGTGTTTGTGCGTCAAGTTCTTGGAGAAGTGTTCGAGACAAAAGAGCATAAATATTGGCTCTAGCTTGTGTTTGTTCCATAAGTAAATTTCTTTGTATTGGTTTATTTGTGATGATTTTATCAAAAAAGTCTGAAACTATGATTAGTGAAGTCCCATCATAATATTTTTTAATCCAGAGTGCTAAGAAACAGCACTCTCTTGAAAGCTTATTTTTGTAAAGTTTGCCTCGATGTGGATATTTTGGAGGATGATGGCAAAATGAAGTATTGGTTTCGATTTAGATACGTTGCGTTTCAATAAGGTTTTTTTTCATCTATTTGCCTTTTGTTGATAAGTTCATACTGTTTTGAGCTGAGTTTGGCTTTGCCTTGACTCATGTTGAAGATATTTTCCTGTGCAGATTTTTTCTCATTTTTACTCTCTCCGCTTCCTGCGCTTGCGCTCACTTTCATATTGGAACTTCCGCCCTCTTTTTGTTTTGCAGAGTTTTCCTGCTCTTTGGCGATAGAAGATTTTTTATCTGTTTTTTGTTGTCCGCTCTGCATCTCTTTAGACTCTTTTGCCTCTTTGATGTACTCAAGATTTTCATCCGCTTCTTTGGTATAAAAAAGTGTGAGCGACTTGAGATAACTCTCTCTTGCTTTTTCAAACTCTCCCAGACGCACAAGCGTGTTGGCTTTATTGTAAAAAACACGACCCTTAAAAGCAGGATTATCTGACTTCACACGTCCATAGGCGCTGAGTGCTTTTTCATATTCTCCCGCCTTATAATAGGTATTTGCCTCTTTAAACGCAACTCTATCGGCATCTTCAAAATAGTTTAAAATGCTCCCTTGCAGCTGCAATCCAAAAAGTAATACAAACGCAATAAGGTAGCGTTTAAGTGTCGTAACACTTAGTAAAAAACTCAGTAAGCCCAAAAATACGAAATAATAAAAGAGTTCCACATACACCACGCTCATACTTTTTGTCGTAAAATCTTCTTCTCTTTGTGCTTCTAGTGCAGATTGTATCGTATCAAAATCTCTACTATACACACCGCCACTCTCTTGCGCGATATGTGCCACCGCTTCATTTGCTCTTGTTGTGACGAGATTGTCCAGTTCGTCTTTGAGCAGTTCTCCGTTTGCCAAACGCAGTGTTGTTCCAAAATCACTTGCTATCATCAAAATATTGACGCGTAAGGCATTCTCTTTTGCAAATGCGGCCTCTGCTTCATAATCACTCTCATCCGCACCGTCTGTAAGCAAAAGCACGCAAGGCATCTTGGAGTGTGACATCTTTCTAGCAAGCTCTAGTGCCGACATGATGGAGCTTCCTTTGGTGATGATGAGTTTTTCATCTAAAGAAGCAAAAAGATGCAGTAAAAGTTCAGAGTCACTCGTAAGCGGAGAGAGAACTATGGCGTTTGTCGTAAAACCCAAAACGCCAAATCTGCTCTTTTGCTCAGACTTCACAAGCTCATGCAAACGCTCTTTTGCAAAACCCAGACGGCTTGGTTCTACATCTGTTGCCTGCATCGAATAAGAGAGATCGACGGCTATAATAACATCGCTGAGTATCGCATCACTTTGTACAGATTGGGCTGGTAAAACAGGACGTGCAAGCGCTATAACAAGAAAGAAAAATGTCAGCAAATATCCAAACGCAGCGACGCGTCGCAGGAAAAAACCTTGCGTGGCAAAAAATGCAAGCGGCAGGAGCAAAAGCCAAAAATATTGCGGATACAAAAAACTCATCGGCGCATCTCCCGTAAAAATAAAAAGACCAAAAGTGCCAATGCTCCCAACAAAAGCAGAGAGTAATAATACTCTTTAAGACTCTGCTCATGACTCTTTATTTTTGAAGATTCGAGATCATCTATCTCTGCATAAACTTCTTGAAGTTCACTTGCGTTTGATGCGCGAAAAAACTCTCCCCCACTCTCTTTGGCTATTTTCTCAAGTAAAGCTTCATCTGCTTCACCTTTGTTGCCCATTGCAATAGTATAGATTTTTATCCCCTGCGCTTTAACTTCTACAAGTGTTTCTTTTGGAGATATAGCACCACTGTTATGTTCTCCGTCGGTGAGAAGGATGATGATTTTTGTTTTTGCTTTGGAGAGTTTAAAAGCACGAACACTCATAGCAATAGACTCACCTATAGCCGTGTTTTGTCCCGCCATTCCTTGTGTGAGATACTCCAACATCTCTGAAACTATCTCTTTTTCATAACTTATTGGAGAGGCGATAAACGCAAAGTCTCCAAAAAGCACTATGCCTACATTGTCCTGTACTCTTGCGTTTATAAACTCTTTGACTACTATTTTACTCAACTCAAAACGGCTCAAACGCTCCCCGCCACTGAGCTCATTTGCCGCGTCAAAACCTGAAGAGTTCATCGAACCGCTCGCATCAATCGCTAGGACGATATCTTTTCCCTCTCTATTTTGCGGATCAAATTTTTCTATCAGGATAGGCGAACACAAAGCGATACAAAGTAAGACAAAGATAACTATCTTCACTATCCACTCAAGTTTTGCAAAGTTTTTTCCAACACGCATAAAATGCAGGTGCACAAAGTAAATAGGCTTGCTAAATTCCTTGCATTTGTAGAGACAATACAGCAGAGGTAAAAGTAAAAAAATGAGATAAGGGTATTCAAAAGTAAAATAATACATGGCTTTTATTTTATCAAATAAATGTGCTATTTAAAAGCTCTTAATACAAATTTTATACATTTTTGTCTGCTTCTCTATTATCACAAAAAGAAAAAATACAAATTCGTTGCGTTTTTAAATATATAACGATAGAATATATCTTGCAATTACTCTCACAAAAATAGGAAAAAAGATGAAAAAAATTTTAGCAATTTTAGCCCTAAGCATCAGCACACTTTTCTCAGGTGAAATAAATATCGCCGTGGCAGCAAATGTCAGTTATGCTATGGACGCACTCAAAGCAGAGTTTGTCAAAACGCACCCCCAAACAGAGGTAAAAATCACCCTTGGCAGCAGTGGCAAACTCACGGCGCAGATCAAAAACGGTGCACCCTATGGCATCTTTATGTCCGCAGATATGTTCTATCCTGAAACGCTCTACAAAGAAAATATCGCTACAACAAAACCGCTCATGTACGCACAAGGTGCACTTGCGTTTTTAAGCGTTAAACCTCAGGACTATTCCAAAGGAATGAAACTTTTAGAAGATACATCAATAGAAAAAATAGCCATCGCAAATCCAAAAACAGCTCCTTATGGCACCGCAGCTATCGAAGCGATGCAAAAAAGCGGAGTCTATGAAAATATCAAAAAAAAGCTCGTTTTTGCAGAGTCTATCTCACAAACCGTCTCTTATGCCGTGACTGCCACACAGATAGGACTCATAGCAAAATCCTCTCTATATAGCCCTAAAATGGCACAGTACAAAGAAAATATCCACTGGGAAAGCGTCGATGCTACTTTATATGCGCCGATAGATCAGGGAATAGTTTTACTCAAATATGCAGGGGATTCACAAGAGTATAAAGAGTTTTATGACTTTATCATCAGCCAAAAAGCAAAAGATATCTTCAAACGCTACGGATATATCGTCCATGAATGAAATCCGCGCAAAAATCACCGACATCCAAAGCAGCGATAACCTCAGCGTACTCTCCCTTGATGCCAATGGTCAGACAATGCGGCTCATGGCACTTGGGCTCAGTTTTCCACTCTCTCATGATTTAGAGATACTTCTTGGCGTCAAATCTTCCAATATCTCCCTAGCAACATCCATACAAGGAGAGTTGAGTATCTCTAACCAACTTCCATGTATCATCGAATCTTTAGAGATAGGCACACTTTTGTGCAGTGTCAAACTGCGTTTTGGTGAGACTCTTTTGCGAAGTGTTATCACAAAAGCTTCTGCTCTTCAAATGGGGCTACATGAGCAGCAAAATCTCATAGCGCTCATCAAAGCCAGCGATCTCTCAATCATCAAAATTTTTCAAACAAGTGAAACAAAATGCGACTAAATGACATCGAACTTTGGGAATATATCCGTGAAGACCTCCCCTATCTTGACCTCACAACCCATATGCTCGCACTGCCGAAACGACAAGTCACTCTTAGTATCAGCACCCGCGAAGATATCATCTGCGCCTGCAGCGAAGAAGCTGTCCGTATAGCTGAACTTTTAGGCTGTGAAGTTCTTAGCTTTGCTCCATCAACAACGAGACTCATGAAAGGCGAAGTTTTACTCACTTTTTCTGGTGCTCACGAGGCTGTTCATGAGGCGTGGAGAGTCTCACAAATACTTCTGGAGTATGCCTGCGGTATGGCTACAAACGCGGCAAAGATGCTTCAAACAGCAAAAAGCGCCAATCCAAAAATCCAAATATTTACAACACGTAAAAGCCATCCTTTCGCAAAGCGTTTTTCTATCCGTGCCCTGCTTTGCGGTGGTGTTTTGCCTCATCGTTTGGGTCTAAGTGAAAGTATTCTTATCTTCCCACAACACCGCGCACTCTATGAAAACGCCGCTGCGTTTAGAGAAGCGATAGTGCAGCTAAAGTCTCACTGCACAGAAAAAAAACTCGTCATTGAGTCACATAGTTTTGAAGATGCAAAAGAGATGCTCTCTCTTGGAGCTAATGTTCTGCAGATAGACAAGTGTGATGTGCAAACACTAGAAGAGATAGTAAACTACAAAATTTTACACTATCCAAACGCAGCTATCATCGCTGCTGGAGGTATCAACATGCAAAACGCAGCTGCGTTTGCACAAACAGGCATAGATGCTATCGTCACAAGCGCACTCTATCAATCCCCCATGGCAGACCTTACAAGTACATTGGAGCACAGATGAACGAACTTGATTTTGGACCTTTTTTACTCTCGTTTAAACTTGCAGCCATTACGACTTTTATCCTCTTTCTTATCGCCTTGCCCGTGAGCTGGTGGCTGAGTCAAACAAAGTGCCGCTGCAAACCTTTAGTCGAAGCCATTGTTTCACTGCCTATCGTTCTACCGCCTTCCGTGCTTGGTTTTTACATCCTTTACGCACTTTCATACAACTCACCTATTGGTGCGTTTTTTGATGCAACTTTTGGGATAAAACTTGTTTTCAACTTTACGGGTTTAGTCATCGCTAGCTGTTTTTACTCTTTTCCTTTTATGGTGCAACCCCTCCAAAGCGGCTTTGAATCACTCAACAAAAATATGCTCGAAGCCTCTTATATCGCTGGAAAAAACAAACTCCAGACACTTGCGTTTGTCGCCCTTCCAAACATCAAACCCGCACTTATCACGGCACTTATCATCACTTTTGCGCACACCGTCGGAGAGTTTGGCGTGGTACTCATGGTGGGCGGTTCGATAGAAGGTGAGACTAAAGTAGCGTCCGTCGCTATCTATGAGTTTGTAGAGATTATGGACTACACGCACGCACATATTTATAGTGCTATCATGCTCACTCTGAGCTTCTTGGTTTTACTCGGCGTTTATATCTTCAACCTGCGCTACAACAAACGCATAGGAGTCGCCTGATGTTTTACATAAACATACAAAAAACGCTTCACGGCACTCTTGGAAATATGGAACTTGATGTTGCGTTTAGTATCAAAGAACATGAATTTGTAGCTATCTCAGGTTCTAGCGGAAGCGGAAAAACAACACTTTTACGTATCTTAGCAGGACTTGAAGAAGCAAACGGTGAGATAGAAGTCGGCGGTGAGATTTGGCTGAGTAACAAAACAACACTGCCAGCGCAAAAACGCGGTATTGGATTTGTTTTTCAGGATTATGCACTTTTTGCCAACATGAGCGTTGCAGAGAACCTTCTTTTCGCCGCGAAAGACAAAAAACTTGCCTCGCACCTGTTAGAACTCACAGAACTCAAAGAACTAGCACATCGTCTGCCAAACAGCCTCAGCGGCGGACAAAAACAGAGAGTTTCACTCTGCCGTGCCTTTATGCGCCGTCCAAAACTCCTACTCATGGATGAGCCACTCTCCGCACTCGACCCACTTATGCGTACAAAACTCCAGCAGGATATCCTCACCCTTCACAAAGAGTTTGGCACAACAAGTATCATGGTCAGCCACGATCCTAGTGAGATATACAGACTTGCAAACCGCATTATAGAACTCAAACACGGTAAAATCATCCATGACGCTTCTCCAAAAGAACTCCTCCTCAAAACGCAGGGCTCACAAAAGTTTTCTCTCACGGGTGAGCTGCTTGAAATACTCAAAACGGATGTGATATATATCGCTATCGTAGCCATCGGACAACAAATAGTCGAAGTGGTAATCGACGAAGAAGAAGCACTGCGTTTTAAAGTAGGCGAACGTGTACAAGTGAGCACAAAAGCGTTTTCACCTTCACTGAGTAAAGTTTATATCTGAGAAACCCAAACTCCAACATCTAAAGTCGATTTTGCTACGCCTGCGAAAGTGCCCGATATCGGCGGAACAGACTCAGGAAGCCTTGAGACTGCTACAGGGATGTGATCTCTTCCGACAATGTTTCCTATAGTCGGATCAAATCCCTTCCAGCCTGCGCCAGGGAGATACACTTCAGCCCAAGCGTGGGTAGAACCGACTTCTGAAACCATAAGTGGGGCATAAAGATATCCACTCACAAAACGCGCAGCCAGCCCCAAACATTTCACAGCCTCCATCAATAGCAAAGCAAAATCACGACATGAGCCAGAGCCAAGAGAAAGCGTCTCTTCGACACTTTGCACACCCTCTTCTTCTCTGGCTTGATAACGTAGCGTTTTATAAATATGTGCTGTTAGATTTTGGAGCAGCGTGTAAGTTTGCACAGGTTCGTTTGATTTATAAACATGATATATCCAGTCATTGAGAAGAGTGCGTGTTGTTTCTTGTGGCAAAAGCATATAAGCACTGAGGAGAAATCTCTCTTCTGCTTCATATATAAAGGGGTAAGAAAGTGCATAATCAGCGACTAAAAAGTTGAGTGGTGATTCGTTGAACTGTTCAAGTATCACTTCACTCTCTATAAAAAGCTGTTGTGTACTTGTTTCAAAATTGGCAATAGCTACAGAATTTCCCTCAACATCCCGATGCCAAAAAAGCTTTGCTTCGGGGAGTATCTTTAAGGTAAAAGAGTTGACATGAAGTTCATAATTTTCGCGTGGACGCAAACGCAGGTTATGTTTTCCCAGTTCTACAAAATCACTATAGTTATAGTAAGTTCGATGGATGATTTTGTAACGAGGCATGAGTTATCCTTAAATAGAACTATTGTCACTTATCTGCAGTACGCGTACAGTTTGGGAGATGGGATAGAGTGCTGGACCATATTGGTTATAGACCGCGACATCCGCCGCATCCCGTCCGTAGCCTATGATAACATAACCAGCACGCATCCCAGCTTGCGTCGCATCAAAAGCATACCAACGATCGCCTACATAAACCTCAAACCAAGCATGAAGATCCATAGGCTCTAGCCCGTGAAGATACCCTACAACCATGCGTGCTGGAATACTCAAACTGCGACACAGCGCGATGGCAAGGTGAGCAAGATCACGGCACACGCCTGATTGTCTAGTATTTACCTCTGCGGCTGAGACATGGACATGTGAGTCATAGGACTCAAAACGGATATTGTTACGTATCCAGTTTGTGATGGCACTGACCTGATCATACCCCAAAAGAACATCTGCTGTGATCTCCATAGCCATAGCACTAAAACGCTCCGACTCACAATAACGACTCGGAAGCAGATAAATAAGGGCAGAATCAGGCAGGTTTTCTATGGGCACGAAAGGTGCTCCTGGGGCTTCTTCGACAACATCTGCCGTCATAACTTTTGCAGTAGTATAGATAGCGAAGTCTCCTACTGGAGCGATAAGTCGTTGGCAAAGGTTACCATATATATCCGTAAACTCAAAAACAGGAACACTCGGAACCACTTTGTATTTCTCATAAGCTATCCATTGAGAAACATTGCTTCGAGGGCGCAACATAAGCACAAAAGGTGTCGGAACAGTTATCTCAAATGTAAAATCGCAGCTCGTCTGTAGCCACATTTTGAAATCCTTTCTAGTAAAAACGCTAAGTAAAATATGTTATATTTGGAAAGATTGTATCATAAGTAGGAAATATGTTTTGCTTGTTTTTTCATCACGAGGTAAACGTGAACTTAAAAATATAAACTATAAAGTGTCTAATGTTTTATATGTTACAATAAAACAGTTCTTATATAGTTTGATGGCTGTTCCTGGTAAGAATAAAACTGTTTAATTTATTGGTGGTATTTTGTATGAAGTGGTGTAATTTATTTTGTATTTTATCTTTATTATTTGTTGGTTGTGGAGATGGTGGAAGCAGTAGTTCAAGTGATGTTGGAGATAATCAAATAGTCAAAACGGGTATTTTTGTCGATTCTCCTGTGCAAGGACTTTACTACAAAACTACTACAAAAGATGGATTTACAAATGACAAAGGTGAATATCAATATATTGAGGGTGAAACTGTAGAGTTTAAGTTTGGAGATTTATCTTTGGGAACAGTTGTAGCTCAAACACTCGTTACACCCTATTCTATGGAAACAAATAATGCAAATATTAAGGCTATAAATATCGCAGTATTGTTTCAAAGCTTAGATGCAGATAGAGATGGAGATATGATTTTAGATATAAGAAAACTACAAAATCATAAATTTATCGGAATAAGTTTAGATGAAAACGAAACTATAATAATCAACAAAATAAAACAATTGCTCGATGTAAATGATAGCATTGGTGACCCACATAACAGGGAGGTCGTACCATATTTAAATGCTAAAACTACAATGGATGATTTTATAAATAATTATCCTAACGTTGGTAATGATCCAAAACGCAATGAACAATGGCATATTGATAAATTAGGTTTAGATACTATCGAAGGAAAAAGAATAAATCAAACCTATATTCAAGTAGTAGATGATGGTTTTGATAGTAATCATGAAGACTTGAGAGAAAATTATGATGCAAATCGCTCGTGGAATCCCAAAACAAATCCACCACAACATGACCCAACTTCGATAAGACTAGAATATAACCACGGCACACAAGTCGCTGGAATTATTGGGGCTAGAGGATTTAACGGTATCGGAATACGCGGAGTTGCTCCATATTCAAAACTAGTAGGATATACATTTCTTCGTGAAGATATAAATGGAGCGGTTTATGGCTCTCTTATAGATTCTGGGTTAGAGCAGGCTTGGTTTAGTGGAGATGGTGCAAATGATATTTTAGTTAGTAATAATAGTTGGGGCTCACCAATATATGCTTATGACTATGATTATGATCAAATTTTGCAATTAGGTACAACTTATTTGCGAGATGGTAAAGGGAGAATTTATGTAATGGGTGCTGGAAATTCAAGAGTACCTCAAGTAGCATTTAATGATTATCATAATACCAGTAACCCTCGAATGGTGGTTGGAAATTCTAATCTTTCTCATATAGCAAACAATCAGTATGCTATAGCGGTTGGAGCTTTAAATTATGATGATACAGTTGCTAGGTATTCTTCTGCTGGTTCAAATCTTTTAGTGAGTGCTTATGCTCAAGGAAACGGAACTAGTAATATAGTTACTACCGATAAAAACAATCAATACTCCATAGGCTTCAATGGCACAAGTGCAGCTGCACCACAAGTAAGTGGTATCATAGGACTTGTTTTGGAAGCTTGTCCAAATTTAACTTATCGTGATGTGAAATATCTCATAGCTACGACTTCAAAGAAAATAGATGTCACTAATCCAACTTGGGTCAAAAATAGTGCTAATTTATGGCACAGTATAGATTATGGATACGGAGTTATTGATGCAAAAAAGATGCTTGAAAGTTGTAAAAATCATACAACTCTTTCACCGCTCAAAGAGATAAATGCTACAATAAATATTCCATGGAACAGCGAAGATACTAACTTGACATTTGCAAATAGTTCAAGTGGAAAGAGTTTTGATTTTAATATTACGGCAAATGATATTACTAAAACTGAATGGGTTGGATTTACATTGAACAATTTTTACCATTGGCGACCTGGGGATTTGGAGATTACACTTACTTCACCATCTGGGACAAAAACTGAACTTTTACAAACAGGAAATGCCCTTGATGAAGAAGATGCAATGCAATTTGAGATTGATGGACCTTATGAGATCAGAGAATCCACTGTTAGCAGAAGACTTTCGAGCCAAGCGTTTTATGATGAAAATCCATATGGTATCTGGAAAGTCACTATTTCAGATAAAGTTGATAATGGTAAAGATGGTAGATATTTATCAGATTTAAAACTTCAAATAATAGGACATTGAGATGAGAAAAATATTACTTTTTTTAGGGCTAGTAGTTAGTTTGTATGGTGATATGCTTCATATGAAAATAGGCGGAGAAAAAATAGAGTTGAGAATCATACAAAGTGGAGCGATTTACAAATCAGCTTCAAGACAAAATCAATTTCAATATCAAAATACAAGTGATATTTTGGTGGAGTTTTATGAGGTAACTCCTCTGCTTGTCAGTAGTTTTGAAGAAAAGTATCATTTGAAACTAAAGCAAATTATGGTTATCGGTTATTATATTTATGAAAAAGATGGGGAAATAAACGAAATAGTAAAGCAAATAGCAAATGAAGCAAATGTGAAAACTGTTAAGCCAAATTTTGAAATACCAATAATATTTTATTAATATACACGGGTTAAGATAAAGAAAAAGTGTCAGTCGAAAGTAGATATAGTTGATAAAAAAGATAATATGTACCAAACGCAAAAAAATAATCCAACAATTTTAGCTAAAATTTTCTCTATAAATTATCATTTTATAGAGTTTAATTAGGGCAAAATCACATCTTGTCTCAAAAGGCTAGAGGTAAAGGTTCTTTTATAGAGAAACATTCTCTCTTTAGATGCCCTCAGCTATCATCGCATCCGCGACTCTTTTAAAGCCTGCGATATTGGCTCCATCGACATAGTTTCCTTCAACTCCATAATCCTTAGCCGTAAGAGCCACGCGTTTACATATCTGTTGCATCGTCTCTTTGAGTTTTGCATCCACCTCTTCAAAAGACCATTTACTCATCGCTGCGTTTTGACTCATTTCAAAAGAACTCACCGCCACTCCGCCTGCGTTTGCTGCTTTTGCAGGAGCAAAACATATTTGATGTGAAAGAAAAAGTTCTATCGCTTCAGGCGTTGATGGCATATTTGCTCCCTCTGTCACACTCACACAACCATTTTCTATAAGATTTTGCGCATCTTCTTCACAGAGTTCATTTTGTGTAGCGCAAGGAAACGCAGCATAACATGGAATATTCCAAACAGCATGAGCATTTTGCGGATACTCCTGAGTCGGTATATATTTCGCTTCGGGGTGTTTTTCTACATACCCTTCCAAAGAGACGCGACGCACAAGTTTGAGCTCTTTTAAAAGTGCCAGATCTACACCTCTTGCATCATAGATAGTTCCCTGCGAATCCGAGCACGATACGGCAATAGCTCCGATTTGCTGGAGTTTTTCTATGGTATGAAGTGCCACATTTCCTGCTCCGCTAACCGTACATATTTTACCTTTGAGTGCCTCTTTACCCTCCATTTCCAGCATCGCCTGGGTAAAATAAACCGCGCCGTATCCAGTAGCCTCAGGACGCATGAGCGAACCGCCGAACATAAAAGGTTTGCCCGTCAAAACACCGTCATATTTAGAAGTTATCTTTTTATATTCACCAAAAAGATAGCCTATCTCACGCGCGCCCACACCGATATCTCCCGCAGGAATATCCATACGAGGACCGATATATTTGTGAAGTTCAGTCATAAACGCAGCACAAAATTTCATAATCTCAAAATCACTTTTTCCCTTAGGATCAAAATCACTGCCACCTTTTGCACCGCCTATAGGCAAACCTGTAAGAGCATTTTTGAGTATCTGCTCAAAACCTAAAAACTTCAGTATCCCCTCATTGACACTCGGATGAAAACGCAAGCCGCCTTTATAGGGTCCAAGTGAGTTGTTAAACTGAACTCTAAAGCCAGTATTTACCATGATATTTTGATGATCATCCATCCATGTTACTTTAAACTTTATCACACGATCAGGAACAACCAAACGCTCCAAAATAGCATATTTTGCATAGATGGGATCCGACTCAAGCAGAGGGGCAATAGAGTAGATAACCTCCTCCATCGCCTGATAAAAAACCTTATTTTCGTCACAATTTCCTTTTTCAAACTTTTTAATATCCATTTCTGCCATTGACACATATCTTCCTTGTAATTTATTTTTATTTTTTTATAAAGCGACTTTGAGCATCATACGACGTAAATAAGCTATTTTACTCTGCAATGGTAAATCCTTCGGGCAAACATCTTCACATCCCAAAAGTGTCATACAACCAAAAACACCGTTTTCATCTCCGATAAGTTTATAATACGCTTCTTCGCTGCGTTTATCACGAGGATCAAGATGGTATCTTGCTATTTTATTAAGCCCTACAGCTCCCACAAAATCTGGTCGCATCTGTATCGTCCCACATCCCGCAACACAACAACCACATTCGATACAACGGTCTAGTTCGTAGATTTCATCCGCCAAAGCAGGTTCCATTCTCTCCTCTAACGCATCTATGTCACGCGTCTGCTCCTGCTCGTGTATCCAAGTCTCAAGTCTCTCATTCAGCCCACGCATCCATTTACCTGTATGGATGGAGAGATCTTTTATAAGTTCAAAAAGTGGCAAAGGTGCTAATGTAATATTGGCATCCATCTTAGATGTAAGTGTTCTACAAGCAAGCCCGGGTCTGCCATTTATAAGCATCGAACAACTGCCGCAGATACCTGCACGGCAGACAAAATCAAACATGAGCGCATTATCATGATGTTCACGAATCTCATTGAGTACGATATATAAAGTCATACCTGCGGACTCTTGTATCTCAAAAGTCTCTATATGCGGGAAATCTTTTGGATCATGCGGATCAAACTTAAGTATGTTTATCTTAAGAGTTCTTACTGCTTCTACTTCACTCATATATTTTCTCCAAGTCTTGCGTTTTGACCTCGGTATTTTTGAGGCAGTTTGTCCAAAAATGGCATAAGCGCATTTTGGATCTCAAAACGCGATGCTCCATTTTGTTGAAGTTGTTCTCGTATCGCATTTACAGCTGCTTCTTTTACGT